>NZ_JBEZGN010000021.1:0-154752 GCF_040650055.1 Spirillospora sp. NPDC048819
GTACTGTCCTTCTTCGCCGACCCGCACCTGGCCTACATCACCACATGACGGGCAAACGACCCTCAAGTCTGGAAACCCAAGATCTCCTTAGATCATCCGATGTGAGGAATTCGGGTCGATGACCGTAGCCCCTGGTCAGTAGCAAGTGACCGCCGACATCAACGTCTTGGCCCGCAACATCTAGCCCCGCATCGTCGGCACGAAACCGCAAGGGTGTAGCTCGCTTTTTAAGTGACCGGAGCGATCAGGTGATGAGGGCCGATAAGTCATGATTTTGACCTGGGTCAGGCGGGTCAATCGCCCGTGACACCGAAGAAGGCGATCTCCTCAGGCGCGTCACCGGAGCTCAAAATCACATAGTGGCCGTAGCCGCGCTCGATCTCGTCCCAGAGTTTGTCGTGGGCGCGGTCGTAGTCCGCGCGGCTAGGCCGTCCCGAAGATTTTCAGCATCGTCCCCGGGCTCAACGGCGCTGCTTGCAGGATCTGTGGTTCCTCATTCGGTGCGGAGACGCCGAACATGTCCAGCACCGAGTGAGTCAGGAGCTCCTGGACGGTGGGGTCTTCCCAGAGTTCACGGATGGATGTCGGCCGGGGACGTTCGGGACCTACTGAAAAGAAGTTCTGACCGTCGAAGGGCCAGAAGTAGTCCCCCTCGTTGAAGGCGCGCTCATGCGCCGTGGCGAGCGCCGCAGCGGTGTCCGGCTGGTAAGGCACGACGTAGTCCCAGCAAGATCCACCCATGACGCCCCTCCTGGTCCCTGATAGACCGCCCGACATTATCGGGGTCTGCCGACAATCAGGCATAGGAGGGTTCGCTATCGACGCAGAACACCAGGGGCCTGTTCGAGATCGTTTGCTTGGAGACCTGGGCGCCGTAGACATCGGCCAGGTGCGCACTGATCTCCCCGTGTGTGAGGCCCTTCGCCGACAGTGACAGCACCGTCTCGTCCACGCCGGTCAACCGGCGCTGCCGCTTGCGCACGATCTGCGACTCAAAGGTGCCGCCGGTGTCCCTGGGCGCACCTTGACCTC
Organism: Spirillospora sp. NPDC048819; assembly: GCF_040650055.1. Classification (NCBI taxonomy): domain Bacteria; kingdom Bacillati; phylum Actinomycetota; class Actinomycetes; order Streptosporangiales; family Thermomonosporaceae; genus Spirillospora; species Spirillospora sp. NPDC048819. The sequence continues at coordinate 1,033 of NZ_JBEZGN010000021.1, forward strand.
GACCGGGCCGACGTCGGTGAGCACCGTCTTGGCCCGCGTGCCGTTAACGTGGACTGCCCCGGCCCTTGCAGTGGAGGCAGGGTAAATGACCCCGAACCTCAAGATTCCCGACAGAGTCAGAGGTGACGTGTCCGTTGTACTCGCCAGGGTTCATCAGCACCTCACTGGCCGAAACGCGAGCGATCAGCGGATGCACTGGGATCGATGCGTCGGCTGCACGAAGCGCCTCCCATGCGAAGGTGACCCCGCGCCGCATCAACGGCCGGACCCGATCCACACCGCGCGCAGTGAGGCCCTCATCGGGAATGCCTCGCCCGTTGACGGCAACTCCCAGTCCAGCACCACCGGGTGCCGCGACCGGGAGCCGACATAGGAGTTCCGGAAGGCGGCCGGCAGCACCGCCCCTTCCTTCAGAACCCACCCGTCCTCGATCAACGACCTTAACGGCTCGTACAGGTCTGAGGCGGACGCGTCCGCGATGAACCCGCCTCCGAGCACCCGGCTTGCATTGGGGCTGAACATCGGCATCATCGCGCTTTCTCAGCTGATCGTGACAACGCGGGCCCATTGCGGCGGGTTGTCCGGGGCATAGTCGGGGTCTTCCTCGTCCACTGCGCTCGCTGGACGAGGAAAGAGACCCACCACGGTGCGACAGGGGGGCTGCTCGGCAGGCCAAGGGGTCTGGCCGTCCGTCAGGACGACGATCACGTCCGGGCGGGGCCGAGAGCGGAGCGCCCGGGTGAAACCCGAGCGCAGATCCGTTCCTCCGCCACCGATCAGCTCGAGGTTCTCAGCTCGGCAGAGTGGAACGGCGACCCCGGCCGCCGCGTCGCAGGAGATCACCGACACCAGGTCGCGCCGCCCGCCCACCGCCCGCGAGATCGCCACCACCTCCAGCAGCGCGCTGCCCAGTTCGGCATCGCTGACTGATCCGGATGTGTCGATCACCACGCAGACCTGGGGCGGCTTACGGCGCAGGCTCGGCAGGAGCACGCCGGGGACAGCGGCCGCGCGCCGGGACGGACGCCGATAGCTGTGATCTTCTCCTGCCCCAGGGGCTCCCGCTGCCGAGCGGACCGCCGCCCCCAGCAACTGCCGCCACGGCTGGGGTGGATGGAACGCCTCGTCCGCCCAGCGGCGCCAGCCTTCCGGGGCGTCGCCCGGCCGGCCCTTGATTCCCTCAGCGACCCGGAAGCGCACCGCGTCCCGCTGCTGTCTGCTCAGACCGTGTGCCCCGTCGGGCCCCAACTCCCACGGACGGTCCTGTCCGTCGGCCCCGCTGCCGCAGTCCAGCCAGGCCAGGTCCGGCGTGAGCCCGGCTAGAGAAGTCGTCCGCAGGTACTCCTCCATGAGCATCCCGTCGGGCAGCCTCAGCATCAACGGCAGGACCGCCCCGGCGGGCAGGGGGAGACCGTCACCGTAGATGTCGTCGTTGATCTCGAAGTCGGCGGCGATGTTCCGCCGCAGCCGCTCGCCCGGCCCGTTCTCCCCGTGCTCTTTCGCGTACCGATCCCCCCGCCCGTGATGGTCTCGCAGCAGATGGGAGACTTCGTGCACCCAGACGCCTGCCAGCTCCTCCACCGGGGTGCGCGCGACGAAGCCGGGGGAGACATAGCAGCGCCAGTGCGCATCCACCGCCATCGTCGGCACTGAACGGTCCTCCACGACGTGCAGCGCGAAGAGCGCACTCGCCAGATAGGGACGGACCTTCACCGCGTGCAGTCGAGCAGACAGCAACTTTTCCAGGTCCAGTGGGAGGCCAGGCGGTCCATACGGCTCGCCGGAGCCGGTCGGGCGTCTCGGAACGGCGGCCCGCACTCGGCGCGGCGGCGAGGGCCGGGCCATCGGAGACTTCGAGGTCCTCGTCATCGGCCCACCCCCGCCGTACGCGTGGCATCGGCCGACCCCGTGGCCCGCAGTACCGACTGATCAGCCCGCCGGGCGAGATCGATCACTCCGGCCAGCCGTTCCACCGACTCCGGCACTTCCCAATCGTCACGCCGCAGCGAGGCCAAGACCATCGCCGGGGAGACCAGCAGGTCCGCGGCACCGGTCTCCAGCGCCCGGACCAGTACCGCCCAACCCGCCTCCCAGCGCTCGCGCTGTGGCCGTGCACCCACGGCGGCCACTACCGCGTCCAAGGTCGCCTGACGTAGATCTCCCCGCATCGGCAGCTCGGCGGATGCGGGATCGGCCAGCAGCGACTCGGGGTCCGGCAGGTCCATCCGGTCCAGATGGGCGAGAAGTTCGAGCCCTGGCCCGTCCCCCACCGCGCCCCGTACCAGCAACCCCAGCACCTCCCGAGAGACGGACGCCGCCGTACCGAAGGCCAGCAGTGTCAGCGCGGCTTCCCAGCTCCGGGGTGACGGCCAGGCACCGCCGCGTCGTGTCTCAGTGCTCGGCAGCCGGTGGATCAGTGTCGGCCGTGCCTGCAGGAATCCGCAGACCGCCCGCCGGGCGTATGCCACCGCTTCTGGTAGCTCCTCCGGCACGAGCCGCGGCAGTTGTGCCCGGGGCCAGACCCCGCCCAGCCCGCGCACCACAGTGTCCTGGTCGTGGAACCAGTTCAGGTGCACGAATCGATTGGCCAGCGGCGGGCTCAGCTCCCATCCGTCCGCTGCTGATGCGCGCGGATTGGCGGCGGCCACGATCCGTATCGCCGGCGGCAGTTGCAACGCACCGACTCTGCGCTCCAGTACGACCCTGAGCAGCGCGGCCTGGACTGCCGGAGTGGCGGTGGAGAGTTCGTCCAGGAAGAGCAATCCCCGTCCGGCACGTACGAGGTCCACTGCCCACTGCGGCGGTGCCATGGGCACTCCTTGCGTTGCCGCATCATCGCCGACGATGGGCAACCCGGAGAAATCCGTCGGCTCGTGGACGCTGGCGATCACGGTCGTCAGCGGCAGGTCGAGCGAGGCGGCGAGCTGCGTCAGAGCGGCGGTCTTGCCGATGCCCGGTTCGCCCCACAGCAACACGGGCAGGTCGGCTGCGACAGCCAGGGTGAGCGCTTCGAGCTGATCGGAGGGGCGTGTCTCGGTTGTGGTGCTTCGCAGCAGGGCCAGGAGGTCGTCAGCGAGAACGAGTTGCGGGTCGGTTCCGGAGGCGTCGGTGGACATCCCGGTCGTCAGGACCGAGGTGGGCGGAAGGGCACTGGAGATCATGGGCATCACCTGGGGGTAGTCGAAATGGACGGCATGGCCGGAGGACGGTGGGGCCAGGCCGTGCGGAACTTGCGGCGCGGGCGCGGGACGGTCAGCTTGCCCGTGCTGGACTGGTACGGAGTCGCGCCCGACTACGCCGTGCGGGGCGCGTTGCGGGAGGGTGGACGGGGCGCAGCCCGGAGCGGAAGAGTCCATGGTCGAGATGGCGGGCCGCAGACGACTCCAGCGTCTCTCGCAGCGGCCCGTCGCGCAGGACTGCACCAGGACCGAGCAGGCCTTCGAGCACGGCCAGCGCCCCGGAGACATCGCCGTGGCCGAGCCGCTCCCGGACGGCGGGCAGTGCCTGCGGGGCGCGGTGCACCGCGTCGATCGCGCGAAGGCACGGCAGCGCGGGGCCACCGAGTGCCACCAGCAACTCTTCCCGGCGCAGTTGTGCCGGGTCGTGGTCGACCGCCGTCAGCACCCCGTCCCGCAGCGCGATTCGGTGGACGTCGCCCCGGCACTCCACTCTGTGGGGGTCGCCGGGCTGCTGCTCAGGGCTGGGCACGGGTTCTGCTCCAGACGCCGACAACGCTTTGGCTACAAGCGGATGCAGCCGATCGGCAGCGACGAGCCCGGCCCGCAGCAACGCCAGATCCGGAAGGATCCGGGCCGCCGCTTCCGGTAGCACCGGCAGCGCTGCGAACACCTGAGGCGGCAGCGCCTCTCGAAGCGACCGGAACGTCGGGACATGGTGGTCATCGGGGGCGACGAGTTCGAACGCCCTGCGGTCACGTGCGCCGAGCCGTACGGTGAAAACCCCGCTGGAGTCGCCCTCCGCCCTCAGCAACAGCTCTGCCTCGGCGGCCCATCGTGCCGACGCCCACGGGTAATCGCTGACGTCGGAGGGATTGGGCCGGACCGGCCCTTTCAGCCAGGCGAGTGGGTGGGGCCGGTCGGGGGGTACCGGGACCGGCGCGGCGTCCGCACCGCAGCGCGATGTCAGTTCGCCGCACCGACTGGAGTCCCACAGATGCCGGTGCAGGTCGAGCCGGAAACGCCGGGCGGGATGTGGGTGCGGATGGTGCCCCGGTGCGCCGTCACCGTGCTCGTCCCAGAGGGCCAGGGACATCCGTTGGCCGGCGTCCGCCCAAGCCGGCGGTGTCCGCACCACCAACTGCAACGGCGTGGTGCCAGAACTGCCATAACGGCTGAGGGAGATGGTCAGCCCGGGCCGGAGCCGCCCGTGGGGAGCAATTCGGGGCATGTGCCAGCGAAGCAGATCCGGTGCCAGCCGACGCAGATCCGCTCTAAGGCGGGTGACGAACTCTGTGCCGTAGCGGTCGCGCACGGCGCGCAGATCGAAACCGATGTCGATCCGAGCGGAGGCGCAGGCCCCCGCCCAGTCACCGACCACACGCCGTGCGGTCGCAGTCTCGATCATGGACGGTGGCACGGCGTACTCACGCACGCGCTGCCACATCAGCAGATGGGCCGGAATGTTCGCGAAGTGGTGTGCCATCAGCACTCACCTTGCGCGAACGATTCCCCCGATCTGTACGAGGAGTTGTTCTTCATCCCGGACATCATAAGCACCTGCATGTGGATCTGCCAGTCTGGCCGCTGCTCGATCGACTCACCCTGCCACCCGCGCCGACGTCGAAGACGCCGTCGGACGTCTCGATCAGTAGGGGCGCGAGGACCTTCAGGCACCTCGCCGACGGCCCACCTCACGGCCTGTAGAAGCGGTACATGCCGAGCGGCGCCCATCACTCGCCGCAGCGCGCGAGAGCCGCGGATGACGTCGTTGAAGTCGTCTACAGCGCCGACCTGCCCCCCGAGACCTTCGATCTGATCGTCATCGATGAGTGCCACCGGTCGATCTACGGCTTGTGGCGCCAGGTGCTGGAGTACTTCGACGCCTTCTTGGTCGGGCTCACCGCGACCCGGGTCAAGCAGACCTTCGGGTCCTTCGGCCAGAACCTGGTCGGCGAGTACACCTACCGCGAGTCGGTCGACGACGCCGTCAGCGTCTATCGGATCCGCACCCAGCACGCCGAGCAGGGCTCGTCCTCGACCGTGATCGCGTGGGCGTCGATGAAGGCTTGGGTGCGCGACAAGGTTGTCGGATCCGCTGGTCTGGAGTCCCTCCATGCCATCGGATCGGTCGTGTAGCCCAACGATCATCACCGAAAAGAATGTTTTACGAAGGTATTGCTTATCACGTTGTTGACCTGCACACTCAGGCCCTACCGAGCGATCGCTCGGACTCTATCGGAGCTTTTGCGGACGGAAGGGTGCGTCCATGGCGACGGAGACAGGCCAGGTCAGCGTGGCGGAGGTCGCGGCGGAGGCTGCGTTCGCCGCGTGGTTGGAACGGTTCACAACGGCACTACAGGCCGCTGACGTCGCGGGAACCACCATGCTGCTCGCCGGCGACAGTTGGTGGCGTGACCTGCTGGCGCTCACCCGGGATCTGGGTACCTACCGCGGCCGGGACAACGTCGCGACGATGCTCGGCGAGCACCTTGCGCCGGGATCGTTCGCGAACATCCAGATGACCACCGAGTTCGGTCCGCGGTACCAGGGTGACGGCGAGATCATCGAAGGCTTCCTCACCTTCGAGACACCGGTCGGCTTCGGGCGGGGAGCCGTCCGGCTGCGCCGGGAGGACGGCGGCTGGGTCGCTTGGACCGTGATGACCGAACTCGACGACCTGCGCGGTCACGAGCGGGCGATCGGCCCGCACCGCTCCAGGGGCCCGCGGCACGACCCCGCAGACGGCGGGCGCAACTGGCTCCAGGAGCGGCAGGAGCATCTGCGATACATCGGCTCCGACCCGGACGTGGTCGTCATCGGTGCCGGTCAGGGCGGCTTGACCGTCGCCGCGAACCTCGGGCTCATGGGCGTCGACACGCTGATCATCGAGAAGAGCGCGCGGGTGGGCGACGGGTGGCGTAAGCGCTACAAATCGCTGGTCCTGCACGACCCGGTGTGGGCCGACCACCTTCCCTACATGCCCTATCCCGACTCGTGGCCGGTCTACTGCGCCAAGGACAAGATCGCCGACTGGTTCGAGTCGTACGCCTCGGCGATGGAGCTCAACGTCTGGACATCGTCCGAGATGACCTCGAGCGGCTACGACGAGGCGACCGGGCGGTGGACGCTACGCGTCCGCACGCCGGACGGGGAGCGGGAACTGCATCCGCGCGACGTCGTCCTCGCGACGGGCGCCGCCGGAGAGCCGAACATTCCCGATGTCCCGGGGCGCGACCGGTTCGCGGGCACGGTCTACCACTCGAGCCGGCACGGTGCGGTCACCGGCTGGGCCGGGAAGAAGGCCGTGGTCGTCGGCGCATGCAACAGCGGCCACGACATTGCGCAGGACCTCTACGAGGCCGGCGCGGACGTCACGCTGGTGCAGCGCTCCTCGACCCACATCATCAGCCAGGAACACGGCATTCCCGCCATCTTCGGCAGCAACTTCGTCGAGGGCGGCCCGCCGACCGCGTACGCCGACCTGCTGGCCAGCGGCACCCCGTGGCCGCTCGTCCTGGAAATGGCCAAGGAAGGCGTCAAGGAGACGGCGAAGAAGGACGCGGAGCTGCTCGCCGCGCTCGACGCGGTCGGCTTCCAGCGCAACGACGGGCCCGACGGCACCGGGCTGATGGGCTACGCGCTGGCGTACGGCGGCGGCTACTACATCGACGTGGGCTGCTCGCGGCTCATCGCAGACGGGAAGATCAAGCTCGCGCAGGGCTCCGGGCTCGCGGAGTTCACGCCCGAGGGCATCCGCCTCGAGGACGGCCGGACCCTTGAGGCCGACCTCGTCGTCCTCGCCACGGGCTACAAGAACATGCGCGAGACGGCCCGCCGGCTCTTCGGCGACCAGGTCGCCGACCGTCTTCCGGTCGTTCTCGGCATCGGCGAGGACGGCGAGATCGGCGGACTCTACCGACGCACGGGCCACCCGGCGTTCTGGTACATGGGCGGACCGCTCGCCTGGGTTCGCATCTACTCGAAGCACCTCGCGCTGCAGATCACCGCCAAGCATGCGGGACTTCACACGTCCTGATCCACCCCCACAAGACCATCTGCGCCGCCTGGCGCGGATGTCCAGCAAAAGAGGTACCCAGTGAAGCGTTCCCGTGGCGCCATCCTCCGGACAGTCATCGCCGGAGGAGCATGCGCCGGCCTCCTTGTCACCGCAGCCTGTGGTGGTGGCGGAGCCGACACCGGTGAGGGCGGCGACTCCAAGCTCGTCTACTTCATGGCCCCCAACACCACCCCGACCCGCTACATCCAGCAGGACGGTCCGGAGTTCGAGAAGGCGATCAAGGCGCTGGACCCCGGCGTCGAGGTCAAGTTCGTCAACGCGGGAGGCGACTCCAACCAGCAGCTCGCGCAGGCCAACGCGGCGATCGCCGCCGGCGCCAAGGCGCTGGTCGTCGTCGCCGCCGACCCGAACACCAGCGCCGGCCTGCTCCAGGCCGCCGAGCAGGCGAAGGTTCCGGTCATCGGGTACGAGAACCCGCCGGTCAAGGGCACGCTGTACGCCCAGACGATCTTCGACCCGGTGAAGGTCGGCGCTCAGCAGGCCACGTACTTCGCCGAGCAGGTCACGAGCGGCAAGCTCGGTGCCAAGCCGGTCCAGGTCGCCCGCCAGTACGGCAACAAGGGCGACGTGTACACAGATCAGATGCTCACTGGGCAGAACCAGGTCCTCGACCCTCTCATCAAGAGCGGCGACATCAAGGTGGTCTGCGAGGACTACGTCAAGGACTGGGCGCCGGACAACGCCACCAAGGCCGCCGAGCAGTGCTTGACCAAGACGCAGAACAAGGTCAGCGCATTCCTCGGGTTCTACGACGGCATCACGGCGGGCATCATCGCCGCCCTCAAGAGCAAGAACCTTGAGATCCCCGTGTACGGCGGCCAGAACCCGGAGCTGACGGGCCTGCAGTACATGCTCACCGGCGACCAGCAGGACAACGTGCTCAAGCCGTTCAAGGTCGAAGCTGAGGCGGCGGCGAAGATCGCGATCGCGGCGATCAGTGGCCAGCAGCCCCCGGCCGACCTCGTCAAGGACACCATCGACAACGGTGCGATGAAGGTGCCCACGGCCAAGCTCGACGCGACGCTCATCCACCTCGAAGAGGGCAAGGACCCCGGTGACGCGGTGCAGAAGGCCGTTGACCTCGGCATGTTCACCTGGAAGCAGATCTGCACGGGCCCGGCCGCGGAGACCGAGACCTGTAAGACCAGGAACAAATAACCCGATCCCATCGGCAGCGGGCGGCCGGCAGCCACCGGCCGCCCCGCGGAGGAAAGATGGCCGTGGACAGCGAACCGCAGTTCTCCGATCCGTCGCACGACGGATCGTCGCAGGGAATTCCCCTGCTCGAACTCACGAAGGTCTCGAAGTACTTCGGTGGTGTACGGGCCCTGCACGAGGTCGACATCTCGGTGCGCGAGGGCGAGGTCGTGGCGCTCGTCGGCGACAACGGCGCAGGGAAGTCCACACTGGTCAAGATCGTGTCCGGAGTGGAGTCGCCTAGCGCGGGCGAGGTCCGGGTAGGCGGCGAGACCGTGCGCCTGGACTCGCCGCGTGACGCGGCGGAGGCCGGGATCCACACCGTGTTCCAGGACCTGTCGTTGTGCGACAACCTCGACGCCGTCCAGAACCTCTTCCTGGGACGGGAGCGGCACGGCCGGTTGTGGTCCGGGCGGCGGGTGCGCCGCCACCTCATGGAGGAGGAGGCCCTGCGCGTGCTCACGTCGCTCTCGGTCAAGCTCCGCTCGCTCACGACCCCGGTCGCCGCGCTCTCGGGCGGCCAGCGGCAGGGCATCGCGATCTGCCGTGCGCTGATCAGCGACCCCGCGGTGGTGCTGCTCGACGAGCCGACCGCGGCCCTCGGCGTCTCGCAGCGCGGTGAGGTCCTCGACCTGATCCACCGACTTCGCGAGCAGGGGCGGGGCGTGGTCGTGATCTCGCACGACATGAAGGACGTGCGGCAGGTCGCCGACCGGGTCGTGGTCCTGCGGCTCGGCTCCAGGGTCGCAGAGTTCCGGCGCGGCGCCTACACACCGTCCGACCTGGTCAGCGCGATGACCGGTGCCGCCGAGCCGACGAACGATTGAGGGTGGAAGACCTGTGACCGTATCGACGTCCCCCTCCGGCGCCCCGCCGGCGGCCCGCCGTACCCTGGTCAGCCGGGCGATCGAGTCGGCGACGCACCGCAGCATCCCGGTACTCGTCGTGCTGGCGATCATCTGGGCGATCTTCTACAGCCAGAGTTCGGCGTATCTCAGCTTCCAGAACCTCACCAACCTCACCTTGCAGATCGTGACGACCGCGATCCTCGCGCTCGGCGTGGTCTTCGTCCTGCTCGTCGGTGAGATCGACCTGTCGTCGGCCGTGCTGTCGGGGGTGTGCGCCGCGGTGGCCGCCGGGCTGGTCGTCAACAGCGGCCTGCCGCTGACGGTCGGCATCGCGGCCGCAGTCCTCGCGGGCATGGCCGTCACGTTCATCGAGGCCCAGGTGATCATGTTCGGCGTGCCGTCGCTGATCGTGACGCTCGGCGGGATGGTCATCCTCCAGGGACTCATCCTCGTCGTGCTGCCGCCCGAGTTCACGATCAGCGTCGCGGCCACCCCGTTCGCCAAGATCGCGAGTACGACGATACCGGCGGGTATGAGCTACGCGCTGGCCGCGGCCGGGACCGTGGCGTTCGCGGCGTACCGACTGTTCCAGCGCCGGGAGCAGGTGTCCACGGGTTCGTCGGCCTCGGTGGCCGCCGTCGTGGTGCCCTCCCTGGTGATCGCCGCAGCCCTCTTCGGGGGAGTCTTCACGCTGACGCGGCAGCGAGGGCTGCCGATGCCGCTGCTGATCCTCGCGGTGATGCTGCTGATCGCGTGGTACGCCACGACACAGACCCGCTATGGCATCCACCTGTACGCGGTGGGCGGCGACCGCGAAGCGGCCCAGCGCGCGGGCATCCCGGTCCGTCGCATGGTGCTCTACTCGTTCCTCGTGCTCGGGGCGTGCGCGGCCGTCGCCGGAATGGTCGACGCGTCCCGCCAGCTCGGCGTATCGGTGACCTCTGGCTCCGGCCCCCTGATGCTGAACGCGATCGCGGCGGCCGTCGTGGGCGGTACCAGCCTTTTCGGCGGGCGCGGATCGATATGGTCGGCACTGCTCGGCGCTCTGGTCATCGGGTCGATCAGCAACGGCGTCCAACTGCTGGGTCTCTCAACGGAGGTGCAGTACTTCGCGACGGGGTCCGTCCTCATCGTCGCCGTCGCCGCCGACGTGGCCCTCGCCCGCGGATCGCTCCTACCCGGGCGGCGCTGAGAGGCGTTCCGCCGACACGAGACGCACTGGTCGCGAAGGAAGGTCGACGATGACTGCAGAACCGAGTTGGCTGCCGGACCCCGCACGGGTCCGAGAAAGCCGGATCGCGCGGTTCGCGACGTGGCTCGACACGGAGGGCCGCGCGAGCCTCGGCGACGTGACCGACTACCGCGCGCTCCACGCGTGGTCGGTCGCCCATCCCGGGGAGTTCTGGGCGGCCGTCGCCGACTTCTTCGACGTCGACTGGTCCACCCGGCCGCGCGGCGCGCTCGCCGAACGCCGGATGCCCGGCGCGGTCTGGTTCCCCGGCGGCACGCTCAATTTCGGACACCACATGCTGCGCGCCGGCGACGACGACCAGGAAGCCGTGATCCTGGTCGCGGAGACCGGCGAGCGGTCGTCGATCACCTACGCCGCGCTGCGTACGCAGGCCGCCGCCGTGGCCGGCCGCCTGCGCGCCCTCGGCGTCGAACCGGGCGACCGCGTCGCCGCGTACCTGCCGAACTGCGTCGAAGGGGTCGTCGCGTTCGTGGCGACAGCGATGGTCGGCGCCGTATGGGCGCAGACGGCCCTCGACTACGCGGCGCCTTCGGCCGCGGACCGGATGGCGCAGTTGTCGCCCCGCGTGCTGATCGCCGGCTCCGGCTATCGGTTCGGTGGGAAGCTGCACGACCGCCGCGGTGACGCGCGGGAACTGCGCGACCTGCTTCCCGGGCTGCGGCACACGATCACCGTCGAGACCGCCGGGCTCGCCGACCCTGCCGCCGGTCCGGACACCAGCACCTGGGCGGAAGCGCTTGCGGCCGAGCCCGATCCGGTCGGTGTGGCCGTGGGATTCGACCACCCGCTCTGGGTCCTGTTCACATCCGGTACGACCGGCAGGCCCAAGGGAATCGTGCACGGGCACGGGGGAGTGCTGCTGGAGCAGCTCGTGTCGCCGGGCCTGCACATGGACATCAACCGCCGCGACGTCTTCTTCTGGTACACCACGCCCAACTGGATGATGTGGAACGCCCAGGTCTGCGGGCTGCTCCACGGCGCGACCATCGTTCTGTACGACGGACGGCCGACATCGCCCGGCCCCGATGCCTTGTGGCGGCTCGTCGCCGACCTCGGCGTCACCGTGTTCGGCACCAGCCCGGGCTATCTCGAAGTCTCCCAGCGGGCGGGCCTCGAGCCGGGGAAGGATTTCGACCTCTCGGCGCTGCGGCTCGTCGGCGTGACGGGATCGGTGCTGCCCGGCAGCGCCAACGAGTGGTTCCGCGACCATGTCAGCGCGAAGGTCCAACTCGGGTCGATGAGCGGTGGCACGGACATCGTCGGAATCTTCGTCGCCAGCGCACCCACGACCCCGGTGTACGACGGTGAGATCAGCGCACCCGCACTTGGCGCGGCGGTCCAGGTCTGGAACGCTGACGGCGAGGAGGTCCCCGCCGGCACACCGGGAGAACTGGTGATCACCGAGCCGATGCCGTCAATGCCGCTGCGCTTGTGGGACGACCCCGATGGCAGGAGACTGCGGGACACCTACTTCGACATGTTCCCCGGCGTGTGGCGTCATGGAGACCTGACCGTGCTAACGGAGCGTGGCACCGTCATGATCCTCGGGCGCTCGGACGCGACGATGAACAGGCACGGGGTGCGGCTGGGCTCGGCGGAGATCTACGACGCCATCAGCGACATGCCGCAGGTCGAGGACACCCTCGTCGTGGGCGTCGAGGAACCCGACGGCGGATACTGGATGCCGCTCTTCGTCGTCGCGCACGGCGAGCAGGACCCGCCCGGCCTCGCCGGCCTGATCCGCCGGCGCATCACCGAACGGGCATCGCCGCGGCACGTACCCGACGAGGTGATCCTGCTGGCGCGACTGCCGCACACCAAGACCGGCAAGCGCCTGGAGGTCCCGGTCAAACGCATCCTGCAAGGCGCCGACGCGGACAGCGCGGTCAACCGCGGTGCCGTCGACGACCCGGAGGCTCTCGACCTGCTCATCAGTTCCGCACGGTCGAGGCGGCGTGGCCCTGATCAGGTGAATCGCACATCCCCCCGGACCCACGATCAGTGAGGTGACGGCCGAGCCGATGTCTTCCGAGCCCAACTGGCGGGAGTACGGGCCCCTCGAGCTCCCGCGTATCCTCGACGCCGCCCTGCAGGCGTTCTACGAGAACGGCTACCACGGCACCACGACGCGTGACCTGTCGCGCCGGTCCGGCCTGTCCGTGCCCGGTGTCTACCACTATTACCCGTCCAAGCAGGACATCCTCGTTGACCTCATGATGGTGATCATCGACGAACTGCTGACCCGCAGCCGCCAGGCGCTGGAGACCGCATCGCCCGACACCCGCTCGCAGTTCGACGCACTGGTCGAGTCGCTGCTCCGATTCCACATGTACCGGCGCACAGGCGCCACCGTGTCGACGGCCGAGCTGCGCAGCCTCGAGCCCGGCAACCGGGAGCGTTACGTCGCCAAACGGGACGAGCAGCAACGCATGCTCGACCGGGTGATCCTCGAAGGTGTGCGGAACGGCGACTTCTCGACGCACTTTCCGAAGGATGCGAGCCGGGCGATCGCCTCGCTGTGCGTAGGCGTCGCGTCGTGGTACCAGCCGGACGGCGCACTGCCGGTCGAGGTGCTCCTCGAGCGCTACCTGACGATCGCGCGGTCGATCGTCGGGATCTGCGGAGGCACCTTGGACGGGCAGCCTCGATGACCAGCACCACGCCCCCGGCCGGATGGCAGGCATGAGTCCCGACCCATCCGTCCTCGACGTTCGGGGTGTGCGCAGGTTCCTCGAGAGCCAGGGCGTCCACGTGACCGGACCGCTGACCGGTGAACTGGTCAGCGGCGGAAAGTCCAACCTCACCTACATGGTCACCGACGGCGCACACCGCTGGGTCGTCCGGCGGCCGCCGATCTCCGGCCTCACCCCGTCGGCGCACGACGTCGCGCGGGAATGGCGGGTCACCCGGGCTCTCCAGAACAGCGCCGTCCCGGTGCCTCAGGCGGTCGCCTTGTGCGAGGCCCCGGCGGTTCTCGGCGCACCGCTCGCGGTCACAGGCTTCGTACCGGGCCAGGTCCTACGCACCCGCGCACAGCTCGACGCCTACACGTCCCGGGAGCTCGAGGACTGCGTCGCCGAGCTCGTACGGATCCTGGCAGACCTGCACTCCGTCGACGTCGCCGAGATCGGACTCGACGGCCTAGGCAAGCCGGACGGTTTCCTCGCGCGCCAGGTCCGCCTGTGGTGGCGACAGTGGACCGAGGTCAAGAGTCGGGACCTCACCGACGCGACGCGCCTGCACGCACGGCTGCTCGCCGCACTTCCGGGCACGCCGGCGCACATCGGTGTGGTACACGGGGACTACCGGATCGACAACACACTGCTGGACGGCGAGGACATCACCAAGGTGCTCGCGGTGGTCGACTGGGAGCTCGCCACCGTCGGCGACGTCCAGACGGACATCGCGCTCATGTGCGTCTACCGTCAACCCCAGCTCGACCTGATCCTCGGGTTCGACGCGGCGTGGGCGAGTGACCGTCTGCCGGGCGGTGACGCGATCGCCGAGGCGTATGCCCGCCGACGCGGTGTCGACCTGGACCACTGGCCGTTCTACCTGGCGCTGGCCAACTTCAAACTGGCCGTCATCGCGCAGGGGATCAGCTACCGGGCGCGGCGGGGCGCGGCAGCCGATGCCACCTCGGTGCTGGCGGAGCAGGCCGTCCCCGCGCTCCTCGCCACTGGACTCCGGGAACTGCGAGACCCATGACGGCCGTCGGCAGGAGCACGCGGCCCGCGATCGAGGGGCCGGCCCACGGTCACCAGCCGCGTGCTGGGACATCCTTGGAGGCATTATCCGCCTTGCGCGACGCCCTCACCATCACCCGGACCAGCCGCCGGGCGGGCCTGCCGCTGTCCACCGCGCACCGCTTCGCCGGCGAGATGACCTGTTACGGCGCGCTCGAACGCGACGCCGACGCCTGCAGACCACCTGGAGGACGATGCCGGTTCCCGTTCCGCTGCCGGGGCCGGTTCCGGCTACGCCCGTGCCGGCCCGCCCTGACGCGTCCGCGCCTGCGTGCCATGCCCGGCTTGGTCGCCGGCGGTGATGACCGCATCGATCGCGTCGCGGTCGGGCATCGGCCGTTCTCTGCTCTCCCAGAGGAGTTCGTCCACGCCGGTGGCGTGGCGGGCAGTCAGGTAGGCCCGCGCCTGCTGGACGCGCTGGGGTGTCGGAGCGGGCAGGTCGACGGACACGACCGCCGGTGATTGGCGGACGGCGTCCGCGGTTGAGGGGATGTGGTGCGGGGCGTGGACGGCTCGGCCCGGGGATGTGGGAGCGTCGCGGCTTGGCGGGGCACGGATAGTGGAGGCGTGGTTGTGGTGGCCATGGGGCTCATTTCCGGTTCACCCGCGTCGGTCGGCGATCGTGACGCCCTCGTCCACAACGGATGGGCTGCCGGTCCAGGGCCGTTCGGCTCGGGGAGGAGCGGACGGCCCTGGTCCAGGCCGGTGCAGCCTCCGCAGTGACCGGCCATTTCCCAGTTGACTCCGGCGGCCCGGTTATGGACACAGGCAATCCGTGCACACGTCATCACTTGTGCTGATGACCGTTGCCCGGCTGGAAATGGAACATGTTTCGGGCTTCAGTGTATCCCCTGGGAAACATTTCCGAATTTACGGATATCGTCAAATTATCGGGTATAATCAAATTATCCGGCAATCGACGACATCCCCGCTCTGGGGATTGATCCGCCACACCGGCTCGCCCCCGAGAGGGGGAGTCATGCCGACCTTGCACAGGCCTCGTATCAGCGGACGACACGGACGCCCCGGCCAGACCGGTTCGGTGCCCCAGCCCAGACCGCCTGGCCCCGGATCCCCGGATCAGCACAAGCCTCGGCCCGCCCCGCGGGCGGTGACGGCGACCCGCACCAGCGTGGTGTGGGCCGGCCTGTGGGCCGTCGCGGTCATCTTGATCGTCTTCATGGTGTTCGTGGTGAGCAACACCGGCGATGTGCGTATCTCCTTCGCCGGCATGAGCGGTGTTCTGCCACTGGCGATCGTGCTCATGGCCGCGATGTCCGCCGGGGTCGCGGTCACCCTGATCCTGGGCACCGCCCGCCTCACGCAGCTGCGCCCGCTGACCCGCAAGCGCCCGCGATGAGAGACCGTCCCGCCGTACCGATCGAGACTCCAACGAAGGCGCCGGCCATGTGGACCACCACCGAACGCCGCACAACGATCAGCCTGTCACCACCCTCGACTCCACGGCTGCGGTTGCGCCCCGAGGCCCCTTCCGGCTCGGCGCGGGCCGCGTTGGACGGCGCCTGGTGGCCCCGCTCGGCCGACCCGGTCGCGGAACTGCCCGGTCTGATCCTGGCCCTGCAAGCCCACGGCCCCATCGACGATCACCGCCCCATCACCCACGTCCTGCTCCGGGCGGACGAGTGGGACGGCCGTCCCCGCCGGCTGCGCATCGACGGCCCGGGCGACACCCGGGTGGTGCGGCTGAGCTGGTTCGACTCCCTGCCCTGCGGGCTGCTCACAGCGATCCATGCCGACGGTCGGCGCGTCGACCTGTTCACCGTCCCGGTCTCCACGCCCCGCACCGAAGCCGAGGCGTCGATGGAACTGGCGTCCCACCCTCACAACCACCTACGCGCCACTGACCTGCTGGCCGCCCTCACCTCGCCGCCCGGGATGGACCGGGCCGACGACGCCTCGGCGGGCTCGGAGAGCGCCTGGGAGTCCGAGGGCGGGCGAGTTCGCGAAGACCTCGCGGCACGTTGATCCGGCGCACCCGCCCGGCAGGCTCGTCATCCGGCCGTCCGGGCGGCGCTCCCGCCCACCTGTGATCGGAGATCACCATGACCATGTTCACCGCGTCCACCGCCGTCGCGGCCCTCGTCCCGGCCCCGGACGAAGTGAGGATGCCCGCCCACCGGCGTCCCGGCCACACCATCGTCGCGTTGACGGGCGCATTGGACGGCGCCGCAGCGCCGGCGCTGCGCGAGCACCTGATCGGGGTGTTGCGGCGCAGCGGCCGACTGCTGATCCTCGATCTGAGAGAGGTGGCGTCCGCCGACGCGGCCGGACTGGCCGTGCTGATCGGCGCCCAACGCCGCGCCGCCGAACTCGGCGTCACCCTCCACCTCGCCGCCCCCGGCCCACAGGTCGCCAAGCTGCTCTGCGTCACCGGGTTCGACCGTGCCCTCACCGTCCACCCCACCCAGGACCTCTACGCCGAAATCGCCGCATGACCGCAATCACACCGTGCACGACGACGGAGGAGACGCGACCAAACCGCCCCTGGCCCGGGACGCCCGCCCTTATGGCGGGTGTCCCGCTCGGGGATCGCTGATGAGGGCGGCCCTGCGGGGGAACCTTTACGGGCCCCATCGGCGGCTCGGCATCCCGCGGTCACAGATCTGGTCGGGCGAGGTGGTCGGCTGTGCCGCCGCGCCATTCGATGAGGAATAAGGTGGCGTCGTCGCTGGTGATTCCGCCTCTTTCTTGCATGAGTGTGTGGGAAAGGTCCCGTACCATCTGCTGCACGGTCGCGCTGGCGGGGCTGACGCGTTCGATGGTGGCGATCAGGCGTTCCTCGCCGAACTGTTCTCCGCCGGTGGTGTGCTCTTCGATGAGGCCGTCGGTGTAGGCCAGGACCCGGTCGCCGGGGCGGAGCTGTTTGCTGTTGATCTGGGGTGTTGAGCCGCCGACGCCGACGGGCAGGGTGCCGTGGCCTTCCAGCGTGCCGATGACGTGGTGATCGCGGATCAGCATGGGCGCCGGGTGGCCGGCGTTGACCCATTCCAGGTGGCCGGTCCCGATGTTGAGGCGCATCATCTGTGCGGTGAGGAAGTGGTCGGGGCCGAACTGGGTGTCGATGGCGGTGTCCATGAACGCGTACAGCTCGGCGAGGCCGGCGTCGGCGCGTCTGGCGTGCCGGTAGGCGCCCACGGCGACGGTGGCCAGTACGGCGGCGTTCAGGCCGTGGCCCATCGCGTCGATCACGGCCAGGTGAAGGATGTCGTCGTTGAGGGCGTAGTCGAGGCTGTCGCCTGCGACTTTGTAGGCGGGCTCCAGGATGCCGGCGACGGCGACCTGCGGCGTCGTCATGGTGAGCGGGGGCAGCAGTGACCACTGGATCTCGGCGGGCACGCTCATCGGTTCGCGTCGCCGTGCCTGGAGAAACTGGTCGGTGTAGTGGTTCTTGGTCACCAGCATGTCGGCGACCAGGCCCGCGAGCCGGCGCAGCAGCCGACGGTCGTCATCGTTGACCTTGTCCAGGGTCAGCGACATCACGCCGATCTCGTCACTGCCGTCCAGCAGTGGCAGGAACATGCGCACACTGCCGGCTTGCGGGTGTTCGACGATGGTCTCGGACAGAAACGCACGTCCGGCCAGGGAACCTGCCAAGGGCAGTGGTTCACCGTCGGTGAGGCCGCGGCCCGGCAGTGGCACCAGAGTCAGCTGGGCGTAGTCCTGCAGCAGGATCGAGACGTCGCGGCCGCCGATCGCACGTATCTCCTCGGCTATCAGTGGAGCGATGAGCTGGGGCGGCATCTCGTGCGCCCGGTCCAGCAGCTGCCCCAGCAGCCGCTCGCCGAAGCCTTCACTCCGATCCACCGTGTCCTGAGGCCCTGTCAGTTTCCCCACAGCCGTTAAGTGCCCCCATGACACATCGTTTACTCTTTGTAGTCGAGAATGTTCGTACCGCGAGTAGCTTTCACCTTGGCGGGCCGTCGACCATCGGAAGCTTTGCCGGAGTCAGACCTGGCGTTCGTGGACGTAGCACCGTACTTCAGTTCTGAACGTGCGGGACCGCCGACGGCGTGCAGGTGATGCAGCGTCTGGCGATGCGGGATGTCGGACTTGTGGTCCTTGGCAAAAGATCGGCATGCCCGTGTGGGTGTTGCATCTGGGCACGATCGTGGTCATGGTCTTCCGCTCCAAGGGGAGGCTCTTTGACGCGTAAGGGACCGGCTTGAACGCGACCGGCCGATTTCGGGCGCGTGAATGCGCCTACTCCCAGTTGACCTCGGCTTTCAGCGGGCCGTAATGAGCGATACGAGCAAGCTCGATCAGCGGGGGCGATAACCGCCGGTAGAGGTCGTGGCCCGCATGGCGCAGGGCCGCAAGCCGTCGTGATCCTGACGGAGGTGATGCCGAACCGTCTATGTTGAGTGGCGGGGGCCATGGGCCGGCACAACCGAGGAGATGAGGTCCATGAGCGGGACCGTGCCAGAAGTCTGGGTCGAGGCCGGTGGAGGCCATGATCTGATCCGCGCTGATTCGATCGTGATGCTCCGCCTGGATGAGACCGGACGGTTGACCGCGCAGCTCCGTGATGACGCCAAGGTCAGTGTGACCCTCCTGGAAGGCTCGTCCGGCGTCCGCCCGCCGGGTGACTTCCATCGCCAGCTGATCCGGGCGGTCGCCGAGCTCGCCGACTCCAGCGCCGCGCACCTCGTCCGCGCACGGCACGAGGGGGGTGTCTGGCGCTGGATCAGTGAAGCCCTCTAGAGCACGCCGCGATGTAGGCCCGTCAAGCAGGCCTCGCTGTTCCAGCTCAGAAGGTGGGAGATGTGGAACTGCGCCGGCTCCGTCATTCGTCGCCGTTTCCGAGGAGCTCAACTTCGGCCGGGCGGCGGCCCGCGAGCACATCGTGCGGTCGGCGCTGAGACAGCAGATCCAGCGGCTGGAGCGGGAGCTGGGCGTGCGTCTGCTGGAGCGCACCACACACTATGTCGCTCTGACCCCGGCGGGAGCGGCGTTCCTGGTCGAGGCCCGGCAGATCCTCGCTCACGTGGAGTGCGCCGCCCAGGTCGCCCGGACCGCCGAAGGCGCCTCGCCGGCGTTGCGGGTGGGCATCATCGACGCAAGCTATGACTCGATGCCATCTCTCCGTGCTCCCGGGAACGATCTGGCGCCCGCTCACCGAACCGGTCTCCTTCTATCCCTGGTCGATCCTGTGGCGCGAGGCCGACGATTCCGATCACGTGCGCGCCGTCGTCGCCTGCGCCCGGAACATGTCCGAAGAACTCGGCTGGGCGCAACAGTTGGACCGGGTCCCTATGGGAGGATGAAACGGATCACCTTGTTGGTGTGGCCGGTCAGGCGGCAGACACCGAGATAGGCGAACCCGAGGGCGAACGTGCCGAGCATGACCGGCATCCAGAATCGATCGATGACGTTCCGGTCGGCTTTCGCAGCGTTGTCGTGGTCGCCTGGGACGTACCGGACCTTGACCCTGTCCCCCGGTTCCGGCAGCTTCCCCCAATCGTTGTGGTCGATCCTGACCCGAACGCTTCGGCCGTCGGCGGTGGTGAACCTCACCACCAGGTAGCCGCTTTTGTAGCCCTCCTCTACCTTGACGACCTGCGCGGACGTCTCCTCGCCTGCACGTATGCGGTCGATCTCGGCGATGAAGAACCCCAGTGTGATGAAGCCGAAGACGACGGCAGTGAGCATGCAGCCGACAGCCTGGGTCCGTGACTTGTTCATGCATCTTGGACGCGCAGTGGCCACGCACGACCTCTTGTACCGATGGCCATCCTCGGTCACCGATCCGCCGCTACCGGCCGCCATCGGTTTCCGCGTGGTGGCGGTGGGCCCAGACCGGGCCGTCCAGGTGGGGCCGCTCCCGGCCGTCAGGGCCGGCCCTGCGCATGCAGATAATTCCATCCGTGCACGTCACGCGGCATTCTGGTCTTCGTTGAGGACTCCACCGAGGTGTTGGTGTCGTCGTAAGTTCAGGTGTGCGAGCAGGTCGAGGTCGGTGATCGCCGGGGGCAGCGGAGTGCACGGTCGGGCGTTCGCGATGCCGCGGTGCGGGCGATGGCGGCTATAGGAGCTTTCGAACTCGCGCAGGGTCTGAAGCAGGTGCCGTTGGTTCCAGATCAAGGTCCGGTCCAGGAGCTCACGGCGGCAGGTCTGCACCCACCGTTCCATGATCGAGCTCATTCTTGGCATCCGGACGCCGGTGAGCACAATCTTGATGCCTGCGTCGGCCAGGATGGTATCGAACAGTCAACCGCCTACCGGTGACGTGCCACCGCGAGTTGGTCGATCGCGCACCGATTAGGTTTCCGCGCTGCGCCCGTCTGTACGTGTGAGATCGACTCACCGGAGGCTGGCACGATGCGCAAACTGACCTACGGCATGAACGTGACCTTGGACGGCTTCATCGCCGCGCCGGGCGACGACATCGGTTGGAGTGGCGGGGAGGGACCGGACTCGTCGCCGAGCGACGAGTCGTTCCAGTGGTGGTCTGACCGGGTGGGGGCGACCGGCCTGGCGCTGTACGGGCGCAAGCTGTGGGAGGCGATGAGCCCCCACTGGCCGACCGCCGACCAGCAGCCCGGCGTCACACCGGCGGAGATCGAGTTCGCCCGCCGCTGGCGGGACATGCCGAAGGTGGTGTTCTCATCGACGATCGACAAGGTCGACTGGAACACCCGCCTGGTCACCGGCGACGCGGTCACCGAGATCACCCGGCTCAAGGCCGAGGACGGCGGCCCGATGGACATCGGCGGCGCGACGCTCGCCGGGGCGGCCATGCGGGCCGGGCTGATCGACGAATACGCGATCGTCACCCACCCGGTCCTGGTGGGCGGCGGCACGCCGTTCTTCACCGCGCTGGACAACTGGGTGAACCTGAACCTGGTCGAGACGCGGACATTTTCCGGCGGCTTGGTGCTGACCCGATACGAGACGAGGCGATGAGCACGGGCCGGATGCTCGGCTCGTAAGGCCGGGTCGAAATCCTTCCTGGCGTGCTCACCGTGACCCTCGGCTATGAGGAAACCCTCCCCAGGCCCTTCCTTGCGTTCCGAGTGAGCTGTCGACCGACTCGCTGAAGATTACGACGACGGCGTCGTTGATCGTGACGATGTTCTTCGGGCATGAAGATGCCCCGCCGGCAACGCCGGCGGGGCGGTGGCGTTCGCGTTGCCGCGTTGGTGTTCAGCTGGTCGGGGTGCTCATTTCGCGGTGACTTCGGTGACGCCGGCCCGTGCGCTGGACTCGTCGACGATGGGGACTTGTCCGATCACAGCGTCGCGGGCAGGCTCAGCCATGGTTTGTCGGTGGCGTCGAATCCGGTGAGCTCGGCGACCTTCCCGTCGACGATGCGCAGGACCGCGATGTTGAACAAACGGTATTCCGGGTCGTCGGGGGTGCGGAGGTACAGCACGGCGGCGGGCATGCGGTTGACCGTCGTGGCGATGCAGCGCCAGTCGTCGTGGCCGCGCTGGAAGAGCCCGCCGGAGATCCAGCCGTCCACCGCGTCCTTGGCCGTGACGATCACGGCGCCCGGCTCGGGCAGCATCGCGAAGCGCAGGTCGTCGCGCAGCAAGGCCATCAGCCCGTCGAGGTCGTTGCGCTCATGGGCGTCGATATACGACTTCACCACGCCGCGCTCGTCATTCGACAGCTCGTACGTGGCGGGGCTCCGCCAGTCGAGGCGGCGCTCGGGCAGCT
Organism: Spirillospora sp. NPDC048819; assembly: GCF_040650055.1. Lineage (NCBI taxonomy): Bacteria > Bacillati > Actinomycetota > Actinomycetes > Streptosporangiales > Thermomonosporaceae > Spirillospora > Spirillospora sp. NPDC048819. Next base: position 23,013 of record NZ_JBEZGN010000021.1, read on the forward strand.
GCTCGCGCATCGTCACGCGCGCCCGCTGCAGTGCGCTGGTCACCGATGCGACGGTCAGCTCGAGGGCGCCCGCGGCCTTCGACGCCGGCCAGCCGAGGACGTCGCGCAGGATGAACACCGCCCGCTGCCGCGGCGGCAGGTGCTGGACGGCGACGATGAACGCCAGCTCGATCGTCTCCCGCGCCACCACCGATTCCTGCGGGTCCTCCGGGAGCATCCGGTCCGGGTAGGGCTGCAGGTAGCGTACTTCCGAGCCCGCGTCCGGCAGCTCGGCAGGCACGGGTGTGCGGTCGTTGCGCTTCTCCAGGAAGTCGAGGCAGGCGTTCGTCGCGATCCGGTACAGCCAGGTCCGCAGCGCGGCGTGGCCCTTGAACGACTCCCGCTTGTTCCACGCCCGCAGGAACGTCTCCTGCGTCATGTCCTGGGCGTCCTCGTAGTTCGCGAGCATCCGGTAGCAGTGCACCTGCAGCTCACGCCGGTAGCGCTCCGTGATGAGCGCGAACTGTGCCGTGTCATTCGAGCGGGCCGCCGCGATGAACGCGGCCTTGTCGGCGCCCAGCAGTCTGGCGTCGGTCATGGTCGTCAATCCTTCCGGGGTGGCGAGGGGCCACCAGAACTGACGACGTGGCGGAGGGTTTCTGATCGGTGAAGCCGCTGACACCGGGCCGTTCGTCAGGCCGGGCGGGTCGGGGTCGATCCAGGGGACGTGTTCGGGCCGGACACACCCTCGATGTCGAGGTGGGGGTCCCCATAGTACTGGGGAGAGATCGGGCGGATATGGCTGGTCCGGCTGATCGCCCAGTGCAGCGGCCGGCGTGTGACTTCCTGGAGACCGTGCCCTGCCGGCGCCCGCATGTACGTGCTGGCGGTCATCGAGCACCACACCCGCCGTGTCCGGGTTCTGGGCGCCACCGCTCACCCGACCGCCCTGTGGGTGACCCAGGCGGCCCGGAACCTGGTCATGGACCTGGAGGACGCCGGCTGCCGGGCACGGTTCCTGATCCGCGACCGCGACGGCAAGTTCCCCGACCTGTTCGACGCCGTCTTGGCCGATGCCGGAATCCAGACGGTGCTGAGACCGGGCTACGGATGCCGAGGATGAACGCGGTGATGGCACGGTGGGTGCAGACCTGCCGCCGCGAACTGCTCGACCGCACGTTGGTCTGGAGTCAGCGGCACCTGCTCCACGCCCTCCACGCCCTCCGCGAGTTCGAGACCTTCTACAACCAGCATCGGCCTCATCAGGGCATCGCCAACGCACGCCCGTTGAAGCCGCTGCCTCCACCGATCACCGAACCCGACGAGATCGCCCACCTGAACCTCCGAAGAAGCCAACGCCTGGGCGGAATCCTCAACGCGTACGGACATGCCGCTTGACCTGCCCGGAAGGGGTTTTCGGCAGGGACACGGCTGAGCGCAGGAAACGCCAAACTCTCCGCCAGCACGTCGGTCAGCAACTCCGTCGGCCCCGGTCTGGGCGGCGCATTGGTGCAGGCGCTGACCGCGCCGGTCGCCATCGTGGCCGACGCGGTCTCCTTCCTCGCCTCGGCCTGGTTCCTGCGCGGCATCTCACACGCCGAGACACCACCGCCCGCGGCTGAACGCCGACGTATCGGCGTGGAACTCCGGGAGGGAGCCGGATTCATGCTCCGCCATCCGATCCTTCGCGCATTGGCCGGTGAGGCCACCACGAGCAATCTGGGTGCGAGCATGAACGGCGCGATAGTGGTGCTGTTCGCGACGCGGGAGCTGCACCTGTCCGCCGGCCAGATCGGCATCGCGCTGTCATTCTCCGGTATCGGCGGAGTCGAACAACTACCTTGGCCCGGCCGACCATCCGCAGGTTCTTGCCGCCGCCATCCTCGACAGTTCGGGGTCCGGGGGGAGCCCCGCGCTCTTCCAGCCCAACCGGCAATGACCTTGCCCGCCGGATGGGCAGGCAGCCGATGACCGGCCGCGAGAAAAGATCTGCGTCGGAGGCATAGCCGCTGGGCCTTCGTGGGTCTGAGGGGGTGACACCACAGAGGAGGCCCCGTTGAACCGAGAGGCCCGCGAGAGCTTCGCCGCGTTCGTTGCGGCACGGTCCGGCAGCCTCATCCGGACGGCGTATGTGCTGGCCGGTGACCAGCACGCCGCCGAGGACCTGCTGCAGAACGCGCTGGCGAAGACGGCCGCGCGGTGGGGCGGCGTGCGCGACAACCCGGAGGGCTACGTCCGCCGCGCCATGTACAACGAGCAGGTCAACCGGTGGCGCCGGCGGCGCCGCGAGTCGGTCGTCGCGGAGCCTCCGGACCTGCCGTCGGTGGGCCCGGACGTCGACCTGCGGCTGACGCTGGAACGCGCGCTGCTGGCCCTGCCGCCGCGCAAGCGGGCCGTGCTCGTCCTGCGCTACTACGAGGACCTGCCCGAACGCGAGGTCGCCGCGATCATGGGCTGCTCGGTCGGCACCGTCCGCAGCCAGACGCACCGCGCCGTCGCCCGGCTCCGGGAACTCGCCCCCGACCTGGCCGCCCACCTCACCCCCATTGGGAGCCGACCATGACCGACCAAATGCTCAAGGACGCCCTCACCGCGCTCGCCGACCGCGCCGAGCCCGCCGACGACCTCGCCGACCGCGCCCTCCGCACCGCCGCCCGCCGACGGACCAGGACGGCCGCCGGTGCGGCGGCGCTCGCCCTGGCGGCCGTCGTCCCCGTCGCGGTCGTCGCGGGTGGCGACCGCCCGGAGACCGGCGTCCTCGGCCCCACGGGAGGGCCGTCCCGGATCGCGGACGCGCTGCCGGACGACACCCGCCAGGAGCAGGCGATCACCCGTGCCTGCCTGCGCGGCGGGCGGGCGTCGGACTTCCGGGTGCTGACGCGGCAGCGGGTGCCGGGCGGACAGCTCGTGGAGATCGGCGGCACCCGCGGCTACGTCCTCTGCGTGACCGGCGGAGGCGGCAACACCGAACCGCCGCAGGTGCACCCCTGGCCCGGCGGGACCGACGGCGGCCTCTTCGGCTTCGACGCGCCGCTCCGCGTGGACGGCATCCGGCAGGTGCAGGCCCTGAAGTGGGACGAACTGCACGCCGTGGTCGTCGGCCGCGCCCAGCCCGGCGTGACCCGCGTCGCCGTGACCTGGGACGGCGGCCGCACCGCGCAGGTCGCCGTCCACGACGGCTTCTTCATCGCCCAGACCCCGGCCCGGATGGTGCCGGACCACGAGGCGACCGGCCCGATGTCGGCGGGCGCGATGTCCTCGCCCACGATCCGCGTCGCGACCGTGACCGGCTACGACGGCGCAGGCAAGGCCGTCCACACGTGGCGGCCGCAGGTCCCGACCGAGGAGGCCGGCTTCGTCCCCGAGGACTGCACCGACGGCCTGACCAGCCCGCGCCCCACGCTCTGCGACTGACCGCCGGGAGGCGGCGGTGCCGATCCGGCGCAGGGCGGCCGAACTCGCCCTCCACTGGCATGCCGGGCTGCTGGGCGGGCGGGCGCTGACGGCCGCCGTCTACGGCGAGTACCGCCGGAGCCGCGCCCTGACCGGCCGCGCCGTCCACCGCGGCCCCGCCGCGGTCGAACGCCTCGTCACCGTCTGGTGCAGGACGATTCTGGTCGAGCGCCCACCGGGCGTCGGCGTCTGCCCCGACATCGAGCAGGTGCCGACTCCGGCGCGCTGGGCCGCGCGGGTGCTCGCCGCCGTGGCGGCCCGCGATCGGATCGGGCTCTCCGCCCTCGTCGGCGCCGTCCCCGCCGACGAACTCGAACCGCACCTGGCGGCCCTGCTGCACCTGGCCGTCGCCGCGGTCGTCGAACGCGACGAGGAGACCTGGCCCTGACGTCACCGCAGCCGCCACACGACGGCCGTACCGTCCCCGTTGACGACGCCCCAGACGTATATACGCGCGGGATCGAGCCGCGCCGTCATCGTGCCATCGCCAGGCCGAACCGCCCGCCGAGGCGTCCGAAGAAGTGCCCCGGCGGCGGGCCCGGCGGACGCTCGGGTCGGTGCTGAGGTCTTCGCCGGCGAGTACGCGGGTGTAGGCGGTCAGTGGGCGACGCGGTTGCGGGGCGCGTACGGGGCCGATCTTCTCTCGCGGATAGCGTGCCGGGTGAGGCTTGGTGCTGCTGCGGTCAGCGCACCAGGGGGAGGAAGATCGTGTCGATGATCTCTTCGAGGACGTGGTCGGGCACGGGGGCGAAGGTCGTGAGGAATTCGTGGCGTAGCAGGTCGAAGGGGAGGGACTTGATGCGTTCGGTGAGGCGCTCCGAATTGATCTCGCCGCGGTCGACGGCGCGGTCGAAGAGTACGTCGAGAGCTTCCTTGCGCCCTGTCGTGGAGGGGGCGAGCAGGTCGCCGGGGCTGGTTCCGGTCTCCTGGTAGTAGCCGGCCAGGTTCACGCTCATGACGGTGACGAGTTGGAGGCGGGTGGCGCTGATCTCCCGCATGAGGGTGAGGACGTCCTCCCGCAGGCTTCCGGTGTCGGGAACGTCGATGACGTTCTCCCGCAGTGTGTGGGCGATGGTCGCCCGGACCAGTTCGTCACGGTCGGGCCAGCGGCGGTAGAGAACCGGGGGGCTGGTGCCCGCGCGCTTGACGACGGCGTCCATGGTGAACCGGGCGTAGCCGTTGTCGGTGAGTTCTGCCCACGCCGCGTCGAGCAGTGCCTTCTCCAGTGCCGCTCCGCGGCGTCGCTCGGCCATGGGAACCCCCTGAATGTTTTGGATAGACTATTCTATCTAATCTTGGCGGCATAGGCTGGCCTCTGTTAGATAGAGCTTTATATCTTAGGGAGGCGTTCATGAACGCCAACGGCAGCAAGCCACCGCCACCGCCACCGGCCGCCGCAGACCGCATCGACCCGGCCCTGCGACGCCTGACCTTCGCCTTGATCGTCGGCGCGCTCGCCGTCATCTTCGACACCACGATCATGAGCGTCGCCATCGACGGCCTCGCCGGGAAGCTGCACACCTCGCTCGCCACCACCCAGTGGGTGACCACCGCCTACCTGCTGGCCCTGTCCGCCACGATGCCGGCCGTCGGATGGGCCCAGTCGGTCCTGGGCGGCAAACGCCTGTGGATCACCAGCCTGGGCATGTTCTTCATCGGGTCGCTGCTGTGCGCCGCAGCGTGGAACGTCCAGAGCCTGATCGCCTTCCGTCTGGTCCAGGGCATCGGCGGCGGCACCATGATGGTGCTGATGTTCACGCTGGTCATGCAGGCGGCCAAGGGCCGCAACATCGGCGGGGCCATGTCCCTGATCACCGTGCCCACCGCCCTGGGCCCCATCATCGGCCCGGTCATCGGCGGAGCCATCCTGCACTTGGGCGACTGGCGCTGGATCTTCCTATTCAACGTGCCCTTCTGCCTCATCGGCGGCTACCTCGCCCGTCGCAACCTGCCCGAGGACAGGCCCGGCCCCGACACCCGCACCCGCCTGGACGCCGTGGGCATGCTGCTGCTGTCCCCCGGGATCGCCGCCGTCATCTACGGCCTGACACAACTCGCCGGATCCGACGGCCTGGTCGGCCTCAAGGTGGCGCTGCCCCTGATCGGCGGTCTGGCCTCGCTCGTCGGCTACGTCTGGTGGGCGCTGCGCCGCGGACCGGACGCCCTGCTCGACATCCGGCTGTTCCGCCACCGCGCCCTGGCCTCGTCCACGGCGCTGGTGTTCCTAACCGGCGCGGCCCTGTACGGGACCATGCTCCTGCTGCCGCTGTACTGGCAGCAGGTCCGCGGCGAATCCGCCCTGGGCGCCGCATTGCTGCTCATCCCGACGGGCGTGGGCGCCCTCCTGTCCCGCGCCCTGGCCGGCCGGTACATGGACCGCTTCGGCTCGCGTCCCGTCGCCATCGCCGCCTTCGCCCTCACCTTCGCGGCCACTGTTCCGTTCGGCTTCGTCACCGCCTCCACCAGCAACCTCGCGCTCATGGCCGTGTTGTTCGTGCGCGGCGTCGGACTGGGCGGGGCCATGATCGCGATCATGGGCGCCGCCTTCGTCGGGCTGGAGCGCCAGGAGATCCCGGCCGCCGCCGGCATCAGCCGAGTCGCCCAACAGGTCGGCGCTTCCATGGGCGTCGCGGTCCTCGTCATGATCCTCCAGCGTGCCTCGGCCGGCGCCCACACCCTCGCCGCCCTGGCTTCAGGGTTCGGCGACGCCTTCTGGTGGTCCGCCGCGTTCACTGCCGCAGCCGTTCCGCTCTGCCTCCTGCTGCCCGGCCTCCCCAGCCCCCAGCCGCAGGTCCACAACCCCACACCCGCCGAAGAGTCCACCGAAGTCTGAACGATCGGGGGGCCCGGTCGGGGCGCCCCCGAACAGTACCTTGGCTCTCCAGGCCCCGACTCTTCGCCGGCATTGCCACCAGCGGGGGGAAGCCCACGAGCCACCTCCACCCAACCCGGGGCGCTCCAGTGACCTGCGGTGACTGCGTTGAGTGGTTCCTGGAGTTCAGCGGGCGGGGGCGCGTTCGACCACGCTGGCCACCAGCGTGTGAGCCTGATCGCGGGAATCAGCCGGGCCGGACGGCGCGGAGCGAGTGGGGCCGGCTCGTGTTCAGGTTTCATTGGACCGTCCGGCAGGGCCCACCGGTCGTTGAACCACCCCGCGCCCGCGGGGATGGTTCCGAGCCGGTCCAGGACCTTTGCGCATCCCGCGCACTTCGGGCCCGCGCCCGCCGCGGGCGCTGTCACTGACGCCGCACCGGCTCGCCGACGCGGCCGGAGTCTCTGCGCTCGTGCCGCCGTCAGAGGTCATCTTCGACTGGCTGGACGACAACGTCACCGGTGAAGACGTCCTTCTCCGCACCGCGGCCGTCCGCCGACGGCCGCGGTCGTCGGCGTGCCAGAGCCGCATGAGGGGGTCGGCGGCAGGGTCCTTGACATCGGACGGCAAAGCTGGCGTACTTCAATACACGCTTACCTAAAGAGTAAGTGATATTGCCCGCATCTCGGAGGTGAGGGCGCACCACCGCGTCCACAGTCCGGCTCCCGTTCTCGTGCCCGTACCGTCCACAGCCACCCCAGCGATCGCCGAGCGAGGAGCCCGCGATGCAACGTGCGACAGCGTCCACTCACCACGACAAGGACCACCACGGAACGAGCGGCAGGGCGGCGATTCTCGTCACCCTGCTGTGCTGGCTCGCCGTCATCGCCGACGGCTTCGACCTGATCGTCTACGGCAGCGTGCTCCCCACGCTCGACGACGAATCCGGATGGGACATCGGGGCGAAGGGCCTGAGCGTCATCGGCGCGGTCACCTTCCTCGGCATGCTGATCGGCGCGATCATCGGCGGCCAGCTGAGCGACCGGCTCGGCCGGCGGATCCCGCTGATCGGCTGCCTCGTCTGGTTCTCGATCTGCATGATCGCCAGCGCCCTGGCCCCCTCGCCCGAGGTGCTCGGGGCCGCGCGCTTCCTGGCCGGGCTGGGGCTCGGCGGACTGCTCCCCACCTCGTCCGCCCTGCTGATGGAGTACGCGCCGCCCCGGCATCGCGTGCTCATCTACGCAATGGCCATCTCCGGCATCCCGCTCGGAGGCGTGCTCGCCGCCATGCTGTCGCTGGCCCTGCTGCCCGAGCCCGGCTGGCGCGTGCTGTTCGCGGTCGGCGCCGCGCCGCTGGTCCTGATCGTTCCGCTCGCCCTGCGTTACCTTCCGGAGTCGCTGGAGTTCCTGGCCGGCCGCGGCCGGACGGAGGAGGCCGCTGCCGTCGCCCGCCGGTTCGGCGTCCCGCTGCCGCCGGAGGCTCCGGTCAAAGGCACCGCCACCTCGGGGGCCTCCCTGTTCCGTGGCCGCAACCTCACCGCCTCGGTGTGCTTCTGGGTCGCCACGTTCCTGGCCCTGCTCACCTGGTACGGCCTGGGGACGTGGCTTCCGGGGATCATGCGGGACGCCGGTTACGAACTCGGTTCCGCGATCGGGGCTCTGCTGGTCCTCAGTATCGGCGGCGTCCTCGGATCGTGCCTGATCGCTACCATGGGAGACCGGCTGGGATACCGCGCCGTCGCCATCGCGTCGTTCCTCATCGCCGCAGCCTCCCTGTTCCTGCTCAGCATCCCGGCGGGCACCCTCGTGCTGTACTTGCTGCTGGCCGTCGCGGGCTCGGCCGCGGTCGCCACGCAGGTGCTCATCAATAGCTTCGTCGGCGTCTACTTCCCTCCGGAGCGGCGCGCCGGCGCCCTCGGCTGGACGCTCGGAATCGGCCGCACCGGCGCCATCGCCGGCCCGCTGTCGATCGGCCTGGTCATCGACACCGGCCTGTCCTACCAGTGGAACTTCTACCTGTTCGGGGCCTGCGCACTGCTGGGGGCGATCGCCATCATGATGGTCCCGTCCCGTGCCGGCGGGCCGGTCTGAACGTGAGGCGGCGCCCGCCGCAGGGGCGGAGGGCGCCGTCGGTCAGACGGACAGTCGGAGGCCGGCCCGCAGACGGTCGCCGGTCAGGGGACGCAGGGCCATCCGTAGCAGGATGAGCGCGTTGTCGTCCCCCGCGATGCGGTTGGCGCCGACCCTGCCGCACGACGGGCGGCGATGGATGATCATCCATTCGCCGTCCGGCCGCACGGTGAGGCCGAGCGGCGCCATCCACCCGGGGCAGCCCGCACGCCGGGCGCCGGGCGTCCGGTCGTCGAGGTGCAGGCTGGTCGGGCAGTGCGGGCAGTGCGGGCAGTGATGGCGATGCGCGGTCCCCGGTGCGCTCAGCGGCACGTCGAGACGGCGACCAGTACGCCGGAACGCGTCGCGACGCCTGCGGCCCGTCGTCCTAGGCGTCGTCAGGCGGGCCGGCGTCGCCGGACTCGGCACGGTCGAGTTCGTCGATCATCTGGAGGCCGCGGCGGGCCCACGCGATCTCGGCGTCGGCGTGCGCGACCTGGCCTTCCAGGGCCAGCTCCTTGAACGCGATGATGCGGCGGCGCAGCCCGGGACGGCTCTTGTCAAGCCGGGCGCGCATCAGCGGGAACTGCGCCGCCCGGATGGTCTCCAGCAGCTTCACCCACTGGTTCCGCCGCCAGGTGTAGTAGTCGAGGTGCTCGCTCAGGTGCTTGCGGACGTTCGCGAGGCTGGTGAACTCGCCGTAGGTGATCTGGAGCCGGTGGACGTCCCGCATCGGCGGGTAGGGGATCGACTCGCTGGTCCAGGCCCGCAGCCGCGCCCGGCCGCGCGGCGTGATCTTGTAGAGGCGCTTCTCGGCCCGCTCGCCGCGCGGGATCGTCTCCGCGCGGATCAGCCCGTCCGCCTCCATCCGCCGCAGCTCAGGGTAGATCTGGCTGTCCGACGCGGCCCACATCAGGCCGACCGTGTCGTCGAAGTACTGGACGAGCTGGTAGCCGGTCATCGGCTCGGCGGACAGGAGGGCGAGAGCAGCGTGGCGTAGTGACACCGATCCCCTTGCGTGGTCACCGCGTGTTTACCCGGCGAGCATACCTCGCCGGCGTCCCATCTCCGGGTCGGCCGGCCCCGCGCTCGGGCCGTTCTCCGCGGGGTCTTGACAGCCACGGGATCCTCATGGCCTTATTTAGCTAAACACTTACCTAAGCAGTGAGTGAATCAGCTCGATCCACGAGGTGAGACGATGGCGGCACAAGGTAACGTGACGGGCAGGACCTCAACCGGTGGGACCTCAACCGGTGGGACCTCGTCTGGCGGGACGTCGTCCGGCGGGGCGATCGGCATCGAGGAGTACCGCGAGCTCCTCCCGAAGATGCGCTCGGTCCGGGAGAGCAACGAGGCGGCGCAGGTGCTGGACGCCGACGACTACTTCAAGGTCGTCCGCAAGCAGGACACCCGGCCCGCGTTCTGGAAGTTCTCCGATGTGAAGGCGACGCTCGACCGGCTCGCCGACGAGCCGCTGCGGGAGGCGGAGCGGCGCTTCTGCACGACGGTCAACGGCGACACCGGCGAGCTCGTCGGCGCGTCCCCGTTCATCTTCATCGGCTGGCAGCTCATCCACCCCGGCGAGGAGGTGCCCCCGCACCGGCACAACTCCGTGGCGATCTACCACATCCTGCAGGGCAGCGGATATACGGCCGTCCAGGAGGCCGGCTCCACGTGGACGAAGTTCCACTGGGAGAAGGGCGACACCCTGGCCTGCCCGTCGTGGGCGTACCACGCGCACTACGCCGAGGGAGACCAGGACACGCTGATGTACGTCGTCCAGGACATGCCGATGATGGCGGTGAGCCGGACGCTGTTCTGGGAGGAGCCGCTCGGCCAGGAGAACATCCGGCACATGGTCACGGGCACCAGCCGGTCCTGGAGCGTCACCCGCGACATGAACGACGAGGGCTGAGCCGATGCGACGCGAAGCCCGGTTCAACGAGGTCCGGTTCAACGCGGACGGGGCAGGCGGCGTCGTGGTTGGCGCGGACGATGCCGGGCGGCGGCCCGTGGTGCTGCTCACCACGGCCATCTCCGGCGTCAACGACTACGTCCTGCGGCAGGCCGACCGGCTGGCCGAGGCAGGGTACGCCTGCGCGGTGCTCGACTACTACGCCCGCGACGGCGGCCGGGCGCCGGACCTGAGCACCCCCGAGAAGATCATGGCCGCGGTCGGCGCGCTGTCGGACGAGACGGTGCTGGGCGATATGGCGGCGGCCGTCGCGTGGCTGAAGGAGCAGCCCGGCATCGACCGCATCGGCACCCTGGGCTTCTGCATCGGCGGTACGTACGCGCTGCTCGCCGCGTCCCGCATCCCGGACCTGCGCTGCGCGGTGACGTTCTACGGCATGCTCCGGTACGCGAAGCTCAGCGACACGAAGCCGCTGTCTCCGCTCGACGCCGCCGAGAAGGTCGGCTGCCCGTTCCTCGGCCACTTCGGCGAGGCCGACCACCTCGTGCCCGTCGCGGACGCCCGGGAGCTCGCCGACCGCCTGCGCGGGAAGCCGGCCGAGATCTACACCTACCCGGGCGCCGGACACGCCTTCCACGAGGACTTCCGGCCGGACGTCTACCGTCCCGTCGCGGCGACCACCGCGTGGACCCGCACTCAGGAGTACCTCGCGTACTACCTGCGGGAAGGCACGTGACCGCGACCGACGGGGCGCGGGCGGCGCAGTGGGTGCGGCTCGCGCCCGCCGGCGCGTTGCCCCGCGGCGAGGCGGTCGCCGTCGACATCGACGGCGAGCGGATAGCCGTCTTCCACACAGAAGACGGCTATCACGCCCTCGCCGGCTACTGCCTGCACATGGCCGGCGAGCTCAACGAGGGGGAGGTCGTCGGCGGCGAGGTCGTCTGCCCGCTGCACGCCTGGCGATACGACCTCGCGACCGGGGCCCGGACGGACCGCCGGGGCCAGTCGGTCGCGGTGTACCCCACCGACGTCTGGGACGGCTGGCTGTACCTCGCCGTCCCCGCACAGGAACAGGACCGATGAAGATCGACAACGTTGCCGCCAGGCTGGTCATCGTCCCCCTCGGCGCGGCCAGGGGCGGATCGGGAGCGACTCGCCTGCAGGTGCTCCACGTGACCGTCCGCGACGTCGACGGCCGGACGGGCACCGGTTTCACCTACGCGCTGACCGGAGGAATGGAGGGGGCCCGCGCGATCGTCGACACGCTCTTCGGCCCCCGCCTGGCCGGCCTCGACCCGCTGGACTGGGACCGCGTCTGGCACGAGCTGTGGGCGGCCACTCATCGCGTCGGCCGCGGGGTCGCCCTGCCGGCGCTGTCCGCGCTGGACATCGCCGTCTGGGACCTGCGCGCCCAGGCGGCCGGGCTCCCCCTCTTCCGGCTGCTCGGCGCGCAGCGCGCCAGCGTCCCGGTGTACGGGAGCGGCCGCGCCACCCACCAGATGAGCGACGACGAACTCGTCGCGGGCGCGCTCGCCTACGTCGAGGAGGGGTACCGCGCGGTCAAGCTGCGGGCCGGCGCCCTCGGCATCGAGCGGGACGTCCGGCGCGTCGCGGCGGTGCGGGACGCGGTCGGCCCGGACGTCCAGCTCATGGTCGACTGCAACGAGCGGCTCGACCTCGCCGAGGCGCAGCGGCTCGCCCACCGGCTGAACGAGCTCGACGTGGCCTGGCTGGAGGAGCCGCTGCCGTCCGACGACGTCGCCGGCCACGCGCTGCTCGCCGCACGGTCCCCGATCCCGATCGCGGCGGGGGAGCACCTGCAGGGACGGTTCGAGTTCAAGCAGTACCTCGACCGGGGAGCCGCCGCGATCCTCATGCCGGACGCGCCGCTCACCGGCGGGGTGAGCGAGTGGCTTCGGATCGCGACCCTCGCCGAGGCCGCGAGCGTCCCGGTCACGCCGCACTTCCTGCCGGAGCTCCACGTCCAGCTGGCGGCGGCGGCCAAGCCGGCGACGTTCGTCGAGCACTTCCCGCTGCTGGACGACCTGCTGACCGAGACGCTCGCCGTATCCGGCGGCGTCGCCGTCCCGCCGGACCGCCCAGGCCACGGCCTGGCCTGGGACCCGGACGCCCTTGACCGGTACACGTCCGCCTGACCCGCCGGACCTGCCCGAACGGAGCGAGACCCATGCGACTTGCGATCTTCGACGACTGGCGGCTCGGCGCCGTCGGCCCCGACCACGCCTCGATCACCGACGTCACGGACGCGCTCCCGGACCCCCATTCCGGCGAGCCGTTCGGGGCGGGCTGGTGGGTCCGGCTGTGCCGCGACTTCGCCGAGATCGGGCCGCGCCTGGCCGCAGCGGCGCGCGGCGGAACGGCGCGGCCGCTCCACGAGGTGCGGCTTCACGCCCCGGTTCTCAACCCCGGCAAGATCGTCGCGTGCGCGTCCAATTACGCCGCGCACGTCGCCGAGATGCGCGAGGCGGTCATGCCGCGCGAGACCAGCGGAACGGGTTCTTGGCTGCTCGACTTCGACGTCTTCCTCAAGGCGCCGAGCTCGATCAGCGGCCCGGACGACCCGGTGCTGCTGCCCGAGGCGCCACTGGCCGCCGGACGCGAGATCCACCACGAGAGCGAGTTGTCGCTGGTGATCGGCCACGGCGGCACGGACATCCCCGAGGAGTCGGCGCTGTCCCACGTGCTCGGCTACCTCATCGGCCTCGACCTGACCGAGCGCGGCACGGGCGACCGGTCGCGCCGCAAGAGCTACGACACCTTCACCCCACTCGGCCCGTGGCTGACCACGCCGGACGAGGTCACCGCCCCGTTCGACATCGAACTGCGCATCGGCGCGATGGTGCGCCAGAAGGTCAGCACCGCCGACATGATCACCCCAGTCGCGCGCATCATCGCGCACGCGTCCCGAATGATGCGGCTGGACCCGGGCGACGTGATCATGACGGGTGCGCCCCCCGGAGTGGGCCCGATCGAGGCGGGCGACATCATCGACGTCGCGATCAGCGGCCTCGGGGCCATGAGCCTGCCCGTCCGGAGGGCGGCGTCCGCCAGCTCCTGACCCTGTTCCGCGGCACAAGTATCAGCTGGTGCTGAAGCACGGAGGGACCTCCTGACCTCAGCGACATCGACCAAGCCAGGCCCCTCCTTCGGCAGTTCTTCGCCGACTTGTTCGACAGGTTCGAGGTGATCCGTTCCACCGGCTGAGATTGCATTCGTCCCGCCTCTCCGTGTATCGCCGTGTGGGCGAGGAGCGGTTCCCGCCCACACCAGCGCGCCATTCGAGCGGGCGGTGTCATCTCTGTCATGCCGTCATGGCCGGCCCCAGCAGGAAGCGGTCGGCCTCGTCGAGCGTTCGCGGTTGCTCGGGTGTCACCCTCAGGACGTTGCGCCGGTAGTTGCGGATCTCCAGCACGCTGCCGGGGTCCGCCTCCGGCATGAGCCGCAGCCCCCGATCCACCATTGCCCGCGGGTAGACCTTGAACGTCTTCTCCCGCACCGTCGTGCGGCCGCCCATTTCCTCGAAGCCGTCCGCCCGCCGCAGGTCGAACTTCAAGTCGATGACGGGGAACGGCTCGCGGTCCCAGGTGGTGGAGGGCATCGAGTTCCGCCCCTGGATCCGTGCCTCGACGAACGTCTCGGTGTCCTCGTCGCCGATCTCGCAGTCGCGGATCGGGAAGACCATGCCGAGCCTGCCCCCATAGTTCGCGGCCGTCAGTGAGGGCCCACAGAACAGCACGTGGTCGAACGGGCCGATCGGCGCGGGTAGCGGCACCTTGTGATGGGAGCGGCCGTCGAAGGCCAGCCCGACACGCGGTCGGACGAAGTCCAGGAAGGCCGACACCATCGCCTCGTCGTGGCCGGGCTTCTTCACCACCAGGGACAGGCCCCTGCCCGCGTCCTCACCGAGGATGTAGTAGTCGTAGAACGGCCCGGGCCCGGCCTTGAAGTCGTGGAATCTCACGACCACGCGTGCGTGCCCGGCGACCGGCTCGTACTTGTCGCTGTGCCCGACCACGTCGAGCAGCCGGACGTCCGCCTCGGTATTGGGCTCCGCCTCCGCCCGCAGCGCCTCGTCCCAGGCGCGACCTCGACGTACCCGCTTCGCTCCTTCTCGCTGATCTTCTTGGTGAAGTGGCGGAGCGCGTGCGCCTCGTCGTCGAGTGTCATGCTCGACCCGCGCATGACGCCGTCGGCCACGCCCCAGCCCATGTGGCAGCGGATGCCGTCCAGGGTGATTTGCCAGCGTCGGACGACGGCCTTGTCGTTCTTCTCAAAATAGCGTGTTCTCGCCATGCCCCCTCATTCTCCCTGTCATCCGGAAAGCCGCATGATCCAACGCACGTCCGACACCAGGGGTGGATGCCGAGTCGACCAAGCTCGGACGGCACAAGAAGCTGTTCAACTGGCACCAGCGGCACCGAGTCCGGGATCGGCGCCGCGTCGCCGACCGCTCGGGCGCCGCCGACGGCGCCCTGTCCATCGCCGTCCCCGCGCCCCGGTTCGCCAAGGAGATCGCCCCGTGGGCCGCCGAGCTCTGGCGCACCGCCGACAGGGCCCGTCTCAACATCGACCCTCACCTCGGCTTGTTCATCCGGGGAGCTCCTGGGCCGCGGAGGTCGCACTCCGCGCTCCTGCTGGTCGACGCCGGCCGTGACCCGGCTGGAACATCGACCCTGAAAGGGGGCCGGACGCGGCGAATCTGTCGGCCGACTGGTCTTCAGCGCGCCGCGGCCCGCCGTGCCGTCTGGTGCAGGGTCCCGGCCCGGTCGCAGATCGCGTTCAGCGACGTGGCCGAGTACCCCTCGGTGGCGAACAGCTCGCGTGCCGCCGCGACCAGGGCCCCGTGGTCGCCCTCGTGCGCTCCTGCTGGGTGCGGCGTGCGACGTCATTGGCGACCACCTGCCCGTCCTTTCCCCGGCGTGACTGTACCGAGATCAGTGTTCTGACAGGTCACTCCGTTGGCGACTCAGGCCGTGGTCTTGATCGCGTAGAGGGTGGCGAGCGCCACGAGCACCGTTACGCCGAGCACGGCCGTCAGGACGGGATGGCGCTCGTGCCACCCCACGAGTCCCGGATGCTGCTTGTCGAACTTCTTGGCGCTGAGCGAATGCCCGGAGGGGCGGCGGACGGGCTTGCCCAGCAATTGGACCACCTGGTCCAATTGACCGTCCCTGACGCTGTGGCCGGGGAGCCTGAGCAGTCTGCGCCCCTCGGCGTCGACGAGGAAGACCAATTTGGTGGAGCCATTGCCGGTGTCGATTCTGGCGTCCACGATCCGCGCGATCCGGTCGCGTTCGATCCAGCGTGCCCTGCCGAACCAGCGCGTCTGCTCGACCGCCGTCCCGGTCACGACGAGCCGGTACCGGAACATATGGGTGAGGGCCGTGATGACCAGCGCCAGCACGCAGGGCGCCGCGATCAGGAACCCCGTGAGCCCTTCGGCGCCCGTCACGGGGACGAGGATGAACGGAATGAAGATGGCCACGCCGATGACCGCCTGCACTCTGCTGGCCGTGGAGGTTCGGATCACCAGTGTCGGTGAGGCGTCGGACGAACGGGAAGGCATGGCGCGACAATAGCAACACGGCCGAATCGCGCCGAATTCGCGGGGGACTGTGTTCCACGGGCCGTCGTCCGTGTCCGCGGGCGTCTCCTTTCACCGATGGTGAACTCCGCACTTGTATCGCGCCGTCGCGCCGCGATAACGTTATTCACCAGTGGTTAGTTCGACGCTCGGACGAGTGAGGTGTGCGCCGGTGACCTGCGTTTCCGGCTCCCGCGTCCTCCGTCCTGAAAGGATGGACGATGGTCGACCTTCCCAGCAGTCCGCTCGCCGAGGTCGACGCGATCTTCGAGCAGATGGCACTGGAGACCGGCTCGCGCACGTTCGGGCTGGCCGGCACCTCGTCCCGGGAGAAGTTCCTGCAGCTCATCGCGCATGACGTGTGCCGGCTGAACCTCGGCCTGGCGTTCAAGATGCACGTCATGGCGGCGGTGAAGATGCACAGCGTCCCGTACGCCGACGTGCTGGCCGTGATCCGGTTCATCGCCCCGTACTCCGGCTACCCGGCCGCTGCCGACGCCCTCGGCCGGCTCCCCGCCATCGCCGTCGAGCTGGGCCTGGACACCACCGCCGGGCGGCCCCGGAGCGCGACCCGGTCGACCGCGGCCGCCCCGGCCAGCCCGACGCGGTCCCCGCCTCGGCGGACCCCTGGATGACGGACTTCCTTGCCTCGCGCATCGGCAGGTCCTGGTCGGAGGAGCGGCTGACGCCACGCGAACGCGCGCTGATCGCGATGACGAGCGACGTCGTCCTCCAGACGCTCGGCGCCACGTTCCGGCGCCATGTGGAGATCGCGCGGGAGGCCGGCGCGAAGGACGATGACATCCGCGACGCCGTCCGCTTCACCGCCGAGCTGGGCGTCTCCAACACCGTCAACGCCCTGGCCGCACTCGACGAGATCCTCGGATAGGAGCACCATGTACGCCGCCATCCACCGCTACGACCTGGGCGAAGGCTCCATGGACGCGATCATCCGGTCGGTCAGCGCGAACTTCGCCGACAGTGCCCCGGCCAAGGCCGGCGCCATGCTCTACACAGCCATCGACACCGGCGACGGGACCGCCACCACCATCGTCCTGTTCCCCGACCAGGCCTCCGCCGAGCGCGGTCAGCTAGCCAGCGACGAGGTCCGGACGGTGCTGAACAAGGAGTTCGGCGTCACCGAGAGCGAGCGCATCGAAGGCCCCATCCTGCTGCACCGGGCGTTCCCGGCCGTGGTGGAGAACGTCGACCTCTGATCCTTCACACTCGGCTACGGGCTGCGCCCCGCAGGCAGCCCGTAGCCGGCCCCGCGCCCGGTCGGTCAAGTCGTATCCCGCCCTGGAGTGCGTCGGCGATCTCCAATCGGGAGCGCTGCTCTCGCCCGAGAGCCTGCACCATGCGGGACGCATCGGCCTGGCGGTCGCCCGCTCAGGCCGGGCGCTCGTCTCGCACGCGGTCGCCGACTCGGGCATTGCCCATGTGAGCCCACCTTCAGGTGGTCGGACGGCGGTCAGGGTGAAGGTGAGGCGGCGTTGCCGTTGGCGGCGTTGCGGTCGGCGAGGGCTTGGGGGTGCGTTGGGCGGCACGAAGGTGCCCCAACCGACAGGAGACGTCCTTCAGATCGCTCGGATCGACCGCCTTAAGGAACCGGGCGGTGTCGGCGCGCACGGCCGCGTCTGTGAGCGCCGGTTCGATCCAACGGCGGGACTGGTCGGGGTCGAATCGGCGGGCGAGCAGGCCGAAGCCGAGGGGTCTAGTCGGCGGTGGGCACCGGGGTGCGGTGGGAGCCCAGCGGCCAGTCGGGGGCGTAGGACCGGATGCCCTGGGCGGCGAACAGGTCTGCCACGCCCGACCACAGGGTGGCCTCGACCGGGAAGCCGTGCACGAACACGACCGCCGTCGCCGCGGCGGCGCTCTCATCGCCCGACGCCGATTTCTCCGAGCAGACGACCGCGTCCAGGGGATGGCCGATGGGAGGGTCCGGGAACTGCCGGTCAAGCCGCTCGCCCACGTCCTGCTCGCGATAGCGGACGAGACCGCTCTCCTGATCAGCGCGACCGATGACACGGCCACCATGCGCCGCGACGCGATGGCCGTCGTCACACCGCTCCTCGACGCCCTGAAGCCATAGGCCCCCGGATGGAGCCGGGCAGAGCCAGATGGTGCCACGCGTTCAGGTGTCCCAGCGGAGGTCGATATGGCCCACCGCAGGCCCCGGTCGTCTGCCAACGGGACCGCCGCTGGGTCAGGTGGCCGCCAAGACCGGACGCGCACCAGGGGCACGACCACGGACGGTCGCGTCGGCGCATTCGGCTTCGAGCTCGTCCACCGACCCCGTTCGCTCGGCCTGATGGCGGGCGAGGAGGTCGGCGCTGAAGTCCGTCCACGCGGTCTCTTTCTCCTCGGTCATCTGGGCGTCAGAGAATTCGGACTCGACATCCGGACGGGCATCGAGGAACCTCGTGCTCGTACGTCTGCTCCAGCCGGCCACGTCGAGCGCGTACTCCACGACCCAGGCCGTGCCCTCCTCAAGGGCCGTGGTCGTGCCCCGCAGCGTCCAGCCGCCGTCGCTGCGCCGCGCCCGGAGGACGTCGAAACCGCCTCGGCCCTCCCGGTGGCCCCAGGCCGCGCTCGCCGGCGGTGGTGCGAACGGCATGGCCGCCATCGTTGCACGCCGGTATGACATCGGCGTAGCCGCGGGCGGCGGCCGTGCGCCGGACGCCGTACCGCCGAGCACCGGACGCGAACGGGCCCTCCGGGCGGGTTCATCGTCATGGGACGAGATCCCACGCTGAAAGGGAAGTGAACGAGATGGCGGTGCGCGGGACGAGCACGACGCGGCAGGACGCGTGGTTGAGCTGGAGCTGGCGCAAGGCGACGCTGATCGGCCACATCGTGTCCGCGGATGGGGGGATCAGGATGTCGTCGTCTGCGTGGCCTGAGATGCCGGCGAGCCGATGATCATCCATTCCGCGGCGAGTACATGAGCGTCGTCCCGCGAAAGCGCACCTGGTGCGCGATGGGTACCGCCGGTCGGACGTGTTGCTGCGGGACCTGCGCGACATCGCTCCCTGGCGCGGTACCTGGCGCGTGGCGCGGCGGCACTGGCGCACCGGCCTCCCAGAGATCTACGGCTCGGCGTCCAAGCGCTCCCATATGCGGACGGCGCGGCGCTACGTGCCGAAGATCGGCGCCGGCGACGTCGTCCGGGCCGGGGCCAGGCGCTCGACGGCGGCCTGGTGGACGACTTCCGCGTGCACCGGCTCGGCCCGGTCACCGCCGTCCGCAACGCCCCCTTGCCCGCCGCGACATCGTCCATGGCCATCACCGAGCACGTCGTCGACCTCATCGAGAGTCCCTGACGACGGGCCGTGATCACCGGTCGACGGGCTTGGAAACGTCCCCGGTCAAGCACTGCTGGATGACCGGAGCGAGATGGGCGACGACGTCCTCGCGGGCGGCGGACGCGAGCGGCTCGGTGCGCACCAGGTAGCGGGCCGTCGCCACGCCGAGCATCTGTGCGCCGACGAGGTTGGCACGCAGTTCCGCGTTCTCCGTGCCGACCCGGCGGGCCAGCACGACCATGACCTCGTCGGCGATGAACGCGGCGAGCGCCGCCGCCGCGTTCGGCGAGGCGGACGCGGCCCGCGCGACGACCCGCAACCAGCGGCCGGCGTCCGGGTCGTCCCAGAGGTCCAGGTAGCCGCGCACGAGCCGTTCGCCGAGGCCGCCGGTGTCGCCCTCGCTCGCCTCGCGCACGAGGTCGGCCAGCAGCGGGACGGAGCGCAGCACGACCCCGAAGAGCGCGTCCTTGGTGCCGAAGAAGTGCAGCACCAGGGCGTGGTCGACGTCCGACTCCCGGGCGATCCGCCGGATGGACGTCCCGGCGTACCCGTCCTCGGCGAAGCACCGCCTCGCCGCGTCGAGGATCGCCTCCCGCGTCCGCGCGGTCCCGGGACGGCGTCCGGGGGGCCGCCCGGCCGGCGTGCCGCTCGCTGTCATCCCTCACCCGATGTGCCGGTTCCGAAAATCCGTTCTAGCGTGCCGAATGGTACCCATCTGGCCCACCTCTGGGGGTGAAGGCGTTCACCTACCGGCGGGCCGTGTTCGGCCTGGATGCGGCGTGGCGAGTTCGGTGGTTGCCTGTTGGTCGGGGTGGAAGCGCAGGTTGTTGTCAACAACGGGCGCGGAGTCACGTGACGTGGTCGCTCCGTCAGCAGGGACGTGACTGCTTCGAAGGCGTCGGTAAGGTGCTCTTCGTGCATGTGGGCGCTGAACATCAGTTGATCGCTGTTCCGCCCGGGCGGGTGAGCCTGTCGGACCGGCGGACACAGCGCCGCTGGTCGGTCGAGGTTGCACCGTTCCAGGTGTCTGCGTTCCCCGTCACGCAGTCGTGGTACGCGCAGGTCACGGGTGGGCGGCCGAGTGCTGCTCGAGGTGAGCGGCTGCCCGTTGAGGGGGTTTCGTGGTGGGACGCCGTCCGGTTCTGCAACATCTTGTCTCAACGCGAGGGGCTGGCACCTGCGTACCGTCTTCGTCTCGACACCGAAGTAGCCGAGTGGAACACCTCCGCTGAGGGATACCGGCTGCCGACCGAGGCTGAGTGGGAGCATGCATGTCGTGCCGGTACCACCGGGCCACGGTACGGAGAGCTCGACGAGATCGCCTGGTACCGGGACAACTCGGCCGGGCGTATCCACGCCGTGGGCGACAAGCGGCCCAACGCGTGGGGCCTGTACGACATGCTGGGCAACGTGTGGGACTGGTGCTGGGACATCTATGACGCCGAGGTGTACGGCACCTACCGGGTACTACGCGGCGGCGGATGGGCCGACGAGCACTGGAGTTGCCGGGCCTCGGTTCGGCGGCGCAGCCACCCGACTTTCCGGATCGACGATGTCGGATTCCGCATCTGCTCTGCGCCATCGGCCCGGTCGTGACAGCCTCATCCCGAAGCGATCGGCTATACGCGCCGGTGCCCGACAGCGGATTGATCAGGCCGTGAGCTCGTGCTCTTCGTGGTCGTGGTTGTGGTGAACGCGGTGGTGTTCGCGTGCGACGTGGAACCTGTGGGGCTTCAATATCCAGATTCTGGCTTTAAGCTGCGTTTTGCGTTGTCGTGGATGCGTTGATCGTTATGCGGCGTTGCGGTATTCGTTGATCACACCGCCGAGGAGTCGTGTCCTGCGAACCATGGTGTTGACCTTGATGGGATCGGTTCGGGTGGGGGAGTAGGCGGTCGTTGTCCCAGGGAACGATGTGGACGATGGCCGTTGAAATGATCGGCATGGATCCTCGGCACGGCTTTCAGCTGGTTCCGGGAGAAGACCAGCAGCCGGTCGGTGCACGCGCGGTAGACGCTGCCGGCCCACCGCTCGGCATGAGCATTTGCTCGTGCGTCACCCAGGCGCCCGTCGGGTTGCGGGTGGAGCCCAGCAAGTGGACCCTGCGGGTGGCGATCTCCACCACGCAGAACACGTAGATCCGCTGGAGGAAGATGGTATCGACGGTGAAGAAATCGCAGGCCAGGACGCCGGAGGCCTGGGCGCGCAGAAGCGTGGTCCAGGACGCGTCGGTCCGTCGCGGTGCCGACTCCACACCGGCGCGGCGCAGGATCCGCCACACCATGGCCGCCGACACCCGGTAACCGAGCCCGACCAGCTCACCGTGGATGCGGCGGTGGCCCCACCCCGGGTTCTCGACGGCCAGTTGCAGCACCAGCCGGCGGATCTCCCGCTGGACCGGTGGCCGGCCGGGCGCCTGTGCGGGTAGGTCCACTCCCGGGCGACCAGCTCACGGTGCCACCGCAGCAACGTCGCGGGCGTGACCATGAACGTGCTCCAACGTGCCCGGGGCAGCAGCCGCGACAACGCGGCCGGCAGGATCCGATCGGCCGACTGGAGAGCAGGACGGTTCACCTGCCGCCGCAACATCGCAAGCTGATGACGTAACACCAAGATCTCGGCGTCCTTGGCCGCGTCCCCGCGGAATCGAAGCAGCATCACGCCCAACCAGTTGCGCGTCAGGTCGTACAACAGCGACCACACCATGGCGCTTCAGCCTGCCCGACCGCGGCATGATCCCGCCGGGAAACCAGCAGGTCAGGCCCCGAACCGGGATAATGAAGCCCCACACCCTCGGCGAACACCCCGGCTTCGAGTCCCTGCGGCGCTGGGCACACATGCTCGGCTTCGGCGGCCACTTCTTCACCAAAGCCCGCCACTACTCGGTCACCTTCGCGCCCTGCGCG
Organism: Spirillospora sp. NPDC048819; assembly: GCF_040650055.1. Taxonomy (NCBI): domain Bacteria; kingdom Bacillati; phylum Actinomycetota; class Actinomycetes; order Streptosporangiales; family Thermomonosporaceae; genus Spirillospora; species Spirillospora sp. NPDC048819. Next base: position 45,096 of record NZ_JBEZGN010000021.1, read on the forward strand.
CCGCACGCATCCTGTATCGCCGCACCCAACCCCAAGGACCGGACTACTCCGACGAGCGGTTTGAACGTCAAGACGACCTTGACACCCAAACCACGATCGTCCTCGCCCGCCTGTCCTACGTCGGCTCCGGCTGGAAAACCACCGGAGACGCCCTCCTGGCCAACACCGCCGCCGACCAAGCCCGCCGACGACACCAGGCCGGACGCGAAGAACTCGCTCACGAGCTTCACGTCCCCGCGTCGTCCGTAAGAGCAGCCTGACCATGGAAGGAACGTGATGACTGAGACCCTCGAACGTCAAGATGCCGTTGGACTGCTGCTTGGTGGCTGGTACACCACCGAGGAGCTCGCCGAGATCATCGGCGTTGATCCCTCGACGCTTCGCCGCTGGCGAACCGCTCATCCCGTCCAGGGGCCTCCGTTCGTCCGGCTGAGCGGGGCGGTCACCCGCTACGGCGCCATGGATGTACAGCGCTGGCTGTTGAGTCGCCGGATCGATCCTCAGGAGACAGACCGGTGACTCGACGTGAACAGATCCCGGTCGGCGTCTCGCTGTCTGCCGACATCGAATACCGCGCCGGACGACCCCGGCCATATCGAGCACGGGTTCGCTGGGTCGACCCCTCCACCCGGCGCCGGTGCTCGGTGTCTGAGTCGGTGGAGACGGAAGATCAGGCGCAAGAGTGGCTTGCCGAAATCCAGAAAGCCGCACGGGCGGGAATCGACCCGGCCACGTTCACCATGGCACTCGCCGAGTACGGCGAGAGCGTGATGACCCTTGCCACGCGCGGACTGGAGAGCAAGACACTCGATCCCTACATGGCGGGCTGGCGACGTCGAGTTGTCCCGTCGCTGGGGCATCTGCCGGTGCGCATGATCACCAACGGTGCTGTCGACCGGACGGTCCACGCCTGGATCTCCGACGAATGCGGACGCTCAACCGTCAAGAACAGCCTCGCCATCCTCGTGCGGATCATGGAACAGGCCGTACGGGACGGCATCATCACCCACAACCCCGCGCGCGTGACCGGCTGGCAGCAGCAGTACAAGTAGGCCGAAGACGAGCTCGACGACCCTCGCGCGCTGGCACTGCCTGACTGGGCCGCGCTCGTCGAGCTGGCCGCCGCCCTCATCGAGCGCTCCTCCGACCGTTACGGAGGATGGGGCGAGGTCGTCATCTTTGCCGCCTGTACGGCTGCCCGCATCGGGGAAGTCTCCGGGGTGCGTGTCAGCGACATCGATCGGGACACCTGGACCTGGACGGTTCGCCGGCAGACCACGCCCGGCCCTGGCGGCCTGGTCGACAAGGGAACCAAGGGCAAGCGGGCACGGCCGGTGCCGCTGATCGAGGAAATCCGGCCTATGGTCGCCCGGCGCTTGGACGCGCTGAACGGCAAACCTGCTGCTCGGCTGTTCACCGGCCCTCGGGGTGGCCGCATCACCACGGCGGTATTGCGGGATGCGACCCACTGGGACGAGGTGGTGACCCGGCTCGGATACGAGTATCTCCGGCGTCACGACCTGCGCCATACCGGCCTGACGTGGCTGGCTGATGCGGGTGTCCCGGTGCATGTGCTCCGGAAGATCGCGGGGCATGGGTCGCTCAGTACGACCCAGCGTTACTTGCATCCCGATGCCGCTTCGATCGCTGCGGCCGGGGAGGCGCTGAGCGTCCATCTGAGTGCCCGCAGGTCCCCGGATGGTCCCCGGCTGCGGGTCGTCTAGATCTTGCTGGCGAGGATGATCGGATACACAAAAGCCCTGTTGACCTCGGCAAACTCCGATGTCGACAGGGCTTGGTGTTCTGTCGGGACGGCGGGATTTGAACCCACGACCCCTTGACCCCCAGTGCCCTGAAAGCGTTCATCCCGCCTCCTTTGCGATCAGCCGAATCCATGAGAACATGCAGGTCAGAGGCCTAGAGTGCGTGACATGCAGTCATCCTGGATCCCGCCCCGTGGGGCAGAGTCCACTAACGAGCCACTAACAAACGATCATTCGGGGGAGTGACGTTGGGGTACGCGTTCAAGCGCATCGACCGCCACGGCAAGCCGCGCTACACCGCCTGCTACGAAGACCTCAAGGGCAAGATCACATCGGCCGGGACCTTCTCCTCCAAGAAGGAGGCCGACAAGGCCTGGCAGCGCGCCGAGGCCGAGGTCGGCAAGGGCAGGGACCTCAACCTCAAGCGCGGCCGGCAGACCTTCGAGAAGTACGTCGAGGAGACCTGGCTGCCCAACCACGAGGTCGAGCCGACCACCATGCAGAGCTACCACTACTCGATCTACAAGCACGTCATGCCCGAGTTCGGCGCGATGCGAATGATGGACATCCTCCCCGAGCACGTCCGCGCCTGGATCAGGAGCATGAAGAAGAACGGCGTCTCAGCAGCCACCATCCGCTACAACAAGGTAGTCCTCAGTGCCATCTTCACCACCGCACTGAACGACCAGGTGACCTACATCCACCCCTGCAAAGGAGTCCGCACCCCCACCGTCCCCGAGAAACCGCTGGAAATCATCAGCCCCGAGCAGTTCGACGACCTCTACCACGCCCTCCCGGACGCCGACTCCAAACTCCTGGTCGAGACCGCCATCGAAACCGGGCTGCGCTGGGGCGAACTCACCGAACTCCGCGGCCGCGACCTCAAAACCCGCTCCCGCCTCCTGACGGTCAGCCGCGTCGTCGTGGAACTCAACCCGAAGTTCCACCCCGAGGGCAAACGCTTCCTGGTCAAGGACTACCCCAAAGACAAAGAGTGGCGCCGCTTCAAGCTCAGCGACCAGATCGTCACCAAACTCGAAGACCACATCATCGAAGAGAAACTCGGCACCGACGGTCTCCTGTTCGTCTACCAACCGGAGACCGCAGACGAGGAGCGACCCGCCCCTCTCGATCCCGAGGCGCTCGGCTGGACCAAAGAGAACGCCAAGGGACGTCGCTACCGGCACGGCACGCTAAGCGCCTACAACGCCGCCAAGTGCCGCTGTGACCACTGCAGGCGAGCCTTCGCCGAGTACCGGGCCCGCCGCCGCGCCGACGGCAAGGACAACCCCCGCGAACCCCGCCGCCGCGAGACCGACGGCCACGTCCCCGCCAGTTGGTTCCGCAACCAGATCTGGAAGCCCGCCCTCAAGAAGGCCGACCTGGACGTCAAGGTCCGCATCCACGACCTCCGCCACGCCCACGCATCCTGGCTCCTGGCCGGCGGCGCCGACCTCCAGGTCGTCAAGGAACGCCTCGGCCACGGATCCATCTCCACCACCGAGCGCTACCTGCACACCCTCGACGACGCCGACGACACCGCCCTCGCCGCCTTCGACAAGATCCGCAGCCGCCGCCGCACCGACTGACGAACTAGGCGCTGTGATCGCAGCGCGTCAGGCAAGAGGTTCCAACCGGAAGCGATCATCCGGTATGTCTGCGTCATCCTGCGGTGATGCTGGTCTGCGCAACCTCCGGATTAAAAGTCCGAAATTGTCGTGTCGGAATGGGTTGCACAGTGGCATTGCATGCCGAACCGTCCGCATCTCGCCCGATTTCCCTGCCGTCCAATGTTACTGCATGCCGATTCGTTTCAGAACCGCCGAGCCGACAACGAGCCGCCATGGGGCGTTTGGTGATCTTGTGGCTCGCTCGCTCGCTCGCTCGGCGGCGGCCTCGCCTGACCTGCACGGACGGAGTTTTCGGTGAGTGCAGGGTTCGTGCCCCGCAGGTCCACTTCGCTTATGTCCCTGCCCTGCAGGTTCGTGCCTCGCAGGCCCGCGTCATGGAGGTCGGTTCCGGGCAGGCGAACCTGGGCCACCGTTGCCAGGCCCACGTCCGTGACGACGGACGCGCCGAGTCGTACTCCCGGACCCTCACCCGGTTCAGGAAGCGGATGAGACCATTCATCGTCAAGGAGCAGGCGGGCCTTGGCGGCCCCCTCTTCGGTGAGGTGGTCCGCAGGTTCATCAACCCAGAGGCCGTCCCCTTGGTGATCCAGCCTGGGACGGACGGGCGGACAGAAATCTTGAGAAGAGGGTTTGGTTCAGGGTCCGGCGGGTGACTCTTATAGAAAATGAGCCTCCTTGGAGTTCAGCAGCCAGGGAGGCCCTGTTTTGTGGGAAGAGTTCCGCGTGCCGTGAATACCACGCTGGCCTTGGCGGCCACCGTGGGCGCCTATCTGACCGTCGGACCAGTTGCTGCGACGCTCATCGTCGCGGCGGCTGCCGTGCTGGTCTCGCTCATCGCCACCATCACCATGGTTGCGATCTTTGGTTCCGAGCGTCGTCAGCACGCCGCTCTGGCCGTCCTTCGACTGCTGTTGGACCTGCGACTCGACCGTGAGATCCGGTCTGAACGATCTGAGCGCAGCCTGCCGCCACCGGACCCACCGGAGCAGTCGTAGACGGGGTCGCCCGAACCGATCACCCTCTCCTACGTTCGGAGGGTGATCGTCCCACCCCTGGATCCCAGGGCAGGTATCGCCCGCGGCCACCACCGCGAGGCCTTCGCCGACCAGGCCGCCGCGCCGTCCCGCGCGCGGGCTGGCGGGACGGCACCGCCCCCGAACGCGCGGCCGGCCTGACAACCGAGGCAGACACCTGTGGGGCTTCAATATCCAGATTCTGGCTTTGAGCTGCGTTTTTTGCGTTGTCGTGGATGCGTTGATCGTTATGCGGCGTTGCGGTATTCGTTGACCACACCGTTCGGAGGAGTCGTGTCCGGCGAACGGTGGTGTTGACCTTGATGGGGATCGGTTCGGGTGGGGGAGTAGGCGGTCGTTGTCCCAGGGAACGATGTGGATGTTCCGTCCGCACCATTGGCGGCTGGGCGGATTTGCGAGCACGTCGATGTCTGTCGTCTGTGCTGAGCTAGTGTCGTGAGTCATTAATTCGTTGGCAGTATGCGGCGAGGGTTTCGAGGATCTCGTCGGCCGTCTTGGTCCACACGAACGGCTTGGGTGCCTTGTTCCACTCGTTGATCCAGCCGCGGACGTCACGCTCCAGCTCGACGACGCTGCGGTGGGCCGAGCGGCGCAGTTTGCGGTTGGTGAGTTCGGCGAACCAGCGCTCCACCAGGTTGAGCCAGGAAGCGCTGGTCGGTGTGAAGTGCAGGTGGAACCGGGGGTGGCGTAGCAGCCACTTTTTGACCTGCTCGGTTTTGTGGGTGGCGTAGTTGTCCAGCACCAGGTGCAGGTCCAGGTCCTTGGGGACGGCGGCGTCGATGAGCTTGAGGAACCGCAGGAACTCTTGATGGCGGTGCCGCCGGTAGTGCTGGGCGATCACCGACCCCGAGGAAAGGTCCAGGGCGGCGAACGGGCTGGTGGTGCCGTGCCGGAGGTAGTCGTGGGTCATCCGGGCTGGAGTGGTGGGCATGATCGGCAGGATCGGGGCGGTCCGGTCGATCGCCTGCATCTGCGACTTCTCGTCCACCGCCAGCACCAGGGCGTTCTCCGGCGGGTTCAGGTACAGCCCGACCACATCGCGGAGCTTGTCGACGAACTGCGGATCGGTCGACAGTTTCCAGGTCTGCACGGTGTGGGGCTTGAGGCCGAACGCCCGCCAGATCCGCGAGACCGCCGACTGCGACATCCCGGTCGCCGCCGCCATCGACCGCGTCGACCAGTGCGTATCGGCACCGGGCGTCTCCTCCAGCGTCGCAGTGACCACCCGCTCGACCTGCTCGTCGCTGATCACCCGCGGCCGGCCCGGACGCGGCTCGTCGGTCAGGCCCTCCAGCCGATCGGCCAGGAACCGCGACCGCCACTTCGACACCGTGTTGCGCGACGCGCCGGCCTGCTCGGCGACCCGGGCGATCGTGGCGCCCTCGGCGCACAGCAGCACGATCCGCGCCCGCAACGCCAGCGCTTGGGAGGTCTTGCGGCGGCGCACCCACCCGGTCAGCACCGACCGCTCCTCGTCGGACAACACCACCGGTTCCAGCTTCGGGCTCGGCATCCCCACAGCCTACCGACTAACAAAGAATTATTGACTCAGAACACTAGGAGCGCGGCACCGATCTTGGATGACAGTTGGGCATGCACCAGCCCCACCGGCTGGGAACAGGTCCCCTGAGAGCGCTGATCACCTTATGAACGGCTCGCGCCCTGCCGGACGGGAGCGCGTCGCCGTGGACCGCACGTCAGCGAATCCACAGGGCTGCGGCCGAGGATACCTGGTGCAGACGCGCTCTTCGGAGCTCCGGGAGCCCGGTAGCGGGAGGAACAACATGCGCGAGGTTCAGGGCCTGAGCTCGGCGGTCCTGCCGATGCGGCGGCCGCTGGTCACCTGGGGGTGGATGCGGATGAAGGTGTCGCGTCGGCCTGGGGCCCAACTGTCCAGTGGCAGGGTCTCCAGGGTGGCGATATCGCGGGGATCGGTGACGCGTCGGGCGCGGCCGACGACGACCACCGACCAGCCGGCCCGGGCTGTGGTGTCGAACTCGTCGACTTCGAACGCGACGACGGTGTCGGTGGCGGCCGTGGCGAGCCTGGATGTTCGCGACGTCCTGATCACTATGCTGCCCTGGCTGAAAATGAAATTGACCGGCTGAACGGCGGGAAGCGCCTGGTGGGTGAAGACGATCCTTCCGATCGTGGTGCCTGTGAGCAGGGCGCGGCACTCATCCTCGTCCAGGATCTCCAGGCCACTTTGGTCGAGCTGCATGCTTCCAGAGTGGGCGTTCGTGGTGGAAAGCGTTAGGGACCAAGGTCCTGAACCCGTGTGGGGCGCCAGAACTCGTGCACGGCATGTGACCTGGGCTTCTGTCCTCGGGCCTCGTCCTGTTTCGAGTCGTGCATCTGGCCTTGGTCCGCGTACCGGGTTCCCTGACGTTCCCGCGTGCAGCGATGCTTCGAAGGAGGCAGAGACCTTGGCGCGGCGGCACGAGGCGGCGGTGCTGCGTCGCCAGTTTGTGCGCGGCCCTGCTGCAACGGCTGTACGTATGGCTCGTGATGGAGGCCGATACCCGCCGGGTGCGCATCCTGGGCGGCTGCTCCCACCCGAGCGGTCCGTGAACGGCGCAGTAGGTCCGCCAAGCTGCTGATGGATCTGGGGAGTGGGCAGGCACTTCCACAACCGGGGCCGCCACGGGCCAATGCCCCACCGAAAGTGACGGTTTCGTCCCGTCCGGGGGTCAGGCGAGGCTCATGAACAGCTTTTCCAGCTGGGCGCGGTCGACTGCGGCCTGCTCGGAGTCGGTGCCTTCCTGGACGCATTTCTCCAGACCTGTCGCGATGATTTTGAATCCGGCTCGGTCCAGTGCCCGTGAGACCGCGGCGAGCTGTGCGATCACGTCCTTGCAGTCCCGCTCGTTCTCGATCATCTGGATGACACCGCCAAGCTGGCCCTGTGCGCGCCGCAGGCGCACGAGTGCGTCAGCCAGCGAGTCCACGTCGAGTTTCACGTCACCCCTCCTAATACCCGCCAGGGTATCCGGTGTGCGCCGCGATCGAACCGGACGCCGGGCCGTGCCGATGAGAAGCGTCGCAGATGCCATAGCGTGCCTGGGTTGCTCGCCCGGCACGCGGCCGCTGATCGGCTGCCAGCCGCTCTGGAGGGCTGCTGCGCCGGCTCCGCTGATGCTTCCGGTGTCCTGAGCGCCGGCGAACGAGCGCGTGCCTGGCCGTGCGGCTCACTCATCCCTCCCTTATGCGTCCGCGATATACCCCCTGGGGTATTTGCCTCGTGCTGTTTCCTTCGGCTACCGTGCTCGAAGATACCCCGGGGGGTATTACGAAGGGAGAGAGGGATGGGCAGCGAAGTCGACGTTCGGGCGTTCGCCGCAGCGCATGCGGAAGGCGCGCTGGTGGTGGACGTCAGGGACAGGCACGAGTACGCGGGCGGTCATGTTCCGGGCGCCCGGCTGATGCCGATGGGGGAGGTCCGTGCGCGGCTGGTGGAACTGGAAGGCCGCCGCCCGGTGTACGTGATCTGCGCGAGCGGCAACCGCAGCCTGCTCGCGGCCCGGTGGATGGCGGCGGCGGGCATCGACGCCCGCTCCGTGGCCGGCGGCACCGCCGCCTGGGTCCGGGCCGGCGGCCCGGTGACGCATGGGCTGCGCGAGAGCGCCGCCTGATGAGTGCGAAGGAAGGCATTTCAGTGATCGAGATCGTTCCGATCGACACCCCCACCCTGGGGGACCGCAGCTATTTCGTCACCGACGGCGAGGTCGCGTTCGTGATCGACCCGCAGCGTGACATCGACCGGGTGCTCGCCCTGGCCGAGGAGCGGCGTGTGCCGGTCATCGATGTCTTTGAGACCCATATCCACAACGACTATGTGACCGGCGGGCTGGCTCTGGCCCGGGCCACGGGCGCGGCGTACCACGTCAACGCCGCCGATCCGGTGGACTTCGAGCACGACGCCGTGGCGGACGGCGACATGATCCGGGTCGGTACGCGGATGCGGGTACGGGTGCTGGCGACCCCGGGACACACGTTCACGCACCTGGCCTACGTCCTGGAGGTGCCAGGCCGGGCGCCCGCGGTGTTCACCGGCGGGTCGCTGCTGTACGGGTCCACGGGACGGCCGGACCTACTGGGCCCGGCGCACACCCACGAACTGGTGACCGCCCAGTACGGGTCGGCGCACCGGCTGGCCCGTGAGCTGCCTGATGACGCCGAGGTCTTCCCCACCCACGGGTTCGGCAGCTTCTGCTCGGCCACCCAGTCGGAGGCCGAGGCGTCGACGATCGGGCAGGAGAAACGCGCCAATCCCGCGCTCACCCTGGACGAGAAGGACTACGTGGAGACGCTGCTGGCTGGGCTGGACGCCTGGCCGGCCTATTACGCCCGCATGGGGACGTCCAACAGCGCGGGACCCGGTGCGCCCGACCTGTCGGAACCGCATCGCGCGGACGCCGCCGAACTGCGCCGCCGCATCGAGGCCGGGGAATGGGTCGTCGACCTGCGAACCCGCACGGCGTTCGCGGCCGGGCACATGGCTGGGACGCTCAACTTCGGGCTCGACGGCAGCATGGTGACCTACCTCGGCTGGCTCATCCCGTGGGGCACACCGCTGACCCTGCTGGGGGAGACACCCCAGGACGTCGCTGACGCCCAGCGTGAGCTGGTCCGCATCGGCATTGACCGGCCTGCCGCGTCGGCCACCGGCGGCCCAGAACGCTGGGCGGGCGGGGAGACCCTGGCGTCCTTCCCCAGGGCGTCGTTCGACGAACTGGCCGCCGTGCGGCACCACCGGCCCGTCGTGGTGCTGGACGTGCGCCGCGCCCTGGAGTGGGACCAGTCGCACATCGACGGCGCCGTTCACATCCCGCTGCAGGACCTGCCGCAGCGCCTGGACGAGGTGCCCGATGGCGAGGTGTGGGTGCACTGCCAGGGCGGCTACCGCGCAGCCGCGGCCGCCTCGTTCCTGGCCGCCGCCGGTCGGCGCGTGGTCGCCGTCGACGACGAGTACGGCGCCGGCGCCCGCGCCGGCCTGCCGATCGTCGCGGCCGCCGCGTGACCCATGACGATCATCGATTCGCAGTCCCGGACGCGGCCCGCACCGTGTCCGGGACCGCCCCAGACGAAGGCTGAGCCTGACATGACGAAGATGTCCCCGAAGATCGACGCGGCGTCCTTGCAAGAGCGCATCGCGGCCCCGGACCCGCCGCGCATGCTGGACGTGCGCACCCCGGCCGAGTTCGCCGCGGCGCACATTCCCGGCTCCTACAACGTCCCTCTCGGCACGCTCCGGGAACACCGCAACGAGTTGCGCGGCCGCCTGGAACACGTAGTGCTGGTCTGCCGGACCGGCAACCGCGCCGCCCAGGCCGAACGCGCGCTCAGCCAGGCGGGCATGACCAATGTGCACATCCTGGACGGCGGGATCGTCGCCTGGGAGGCGGTGGACGCGCCGCTCAACCGCGGCCGGTCCCGCTGGGACCTGGAACGGCAGGTGCGGCTGGTCGCCGGAGCCCTCGTTCTCACCGGCGTGCTCGGCGGGATCGTCGTCTCCGGGCTCGAGTGGCTGGCCGTCGCGATCGGCGCCGGCCTGACGATCGCGGCCCTGACCAACACCTGTCTGATGGGCATGCTCCTGGCCCGGCTGCCCTTCAACCGGGCACCGGCCTGCAGCGCCGAGGACGTGGTCGCGATCCTGCGGGACCGGCGGCCATGATGGCGCTCGCGCTGACCCTGGCCGCCGCGCTCGCCGTCGGCGTCTCGCTGGGGCTGCTGGGCGGCGGGGGATCCATCCTCACTGTGCCGATCCTCGTCTACGTCGCCGGGGTCGAGACCAAGCAGGCGATCGCCATGTCGCTGTTCGTCGTGGGAGCGACCGCGCTGGCCGGGGTCCTGCCGCATGCGCGGGCCGGCCGGGTCCGCTGGCGCACCGGACTTGTGTTCGGCGGCGCCGGCATGGCGGGCGCCTACGCCGGTGGACGGCTGGCCGCCCACATTCCCTCCACCGTGCTGCTGGCCGCCTTCGCGGTGATGATGGCCGTGACCGCGCTGGCGATGCTGCGCAGCCGCCCGGCCCCCACTGGGGGGCCGGTGGAACGTCCGATGCCGCGGATCCTGGCCGAAGGGCTGGCCGTCGGAGTCGTCACCGGACTGGTCGGGGCCGGTGGAGGATTCCTCGTCGTTCCCGCGCTCGTCCTGCTCGGCGGACTGTCCATGCCGGTCGCGGTCGGCACCTCGCTGATGGTCATCGCGATGAAGTCCTTCGCCGGCCTGGCCGGCTACCTCCACAGCGTCGACCTCGACTGGCCGCTGACCCTCGCGGTGACCGGCGCGGCGGTGCTCGGAGCCCTCGCCGGCGCATGGCCGGCCGGGCGCATCGATCCGGTACGTCTTCGCCAGGCCTTCGGCTGGTTCGTCCTGGTGATGGCCGCGATCGTGCTGACCCAACAGGCCCCGGCGGCCGCCCGCCACGCACTGTTCGCCACCCCCGGCGGCTGGGCGGCGCTCGCGGCCGTCACCGTGTCTTTCACCGTGGCCGTCGCGTTCCAGAAGCGCAAGACGAAGCGGCGGGAACCATCCGCCGGTGGGGAGCAAGGACACGCCACCAGGCCGGAACCGGTGCGACGCTGACCATCAGGCGGTCCGCAGGCGGACGGGGACCCGGGATCCCCTTTGTCCCGGGCCGCTCGACTCTCGCATGCTGCCGTGGGCCGGACCGTTCGGGGACCAAGGCAATCGAGGACCGTTATTGTCGCCCATTGCACGCGACGCGTGAGGCCCGGTGGCCGTGGTCGAGGACCGGCTCAGGGACGCAGGGACTCCATCGCCTCGGCGAGCCTCCGCGCCGCGTCGTCGGCGACCGGTTCGAGGCCCGCGTCCTTGCTCACCGTGACCATGACCTGCGGGTCCAGCGCCTCGACGATGGTGTCGTCACCGTCGGCGCGGACGACGACGTTACAGGGCAGCAGGAGACCGATCTGCCGGTCGACCTGCAGGGCCCGGTGGGCGAGCGGCGGGTTGCAGGCACCGAGGATGAGGTAGTCCTCCATCGTCTCGCCGAGCTTCTCCCGCAGTGTGGCGCGCACATCGATCTCGGTGAGCACGCCGAACCCCTGCTCCTTCAGTGCGACCCGGACCTGCTCGACGGTCTCGGTGAAAGGCCGGTGCAGCCGGACGGTCATGCCGTAACTCATGGAATTCTCCCTTGGGTGTCGACAGCCTGGTCAAGAGGCGCGTGGGCCGGTGATGCCTCGGCCCGTACCACGGCCAGGACGGCGCGTGCGTCGGCGAGGAGGCTCGGGTGGCTTCTTTCTCCAGTGATCATGGCTCCTTCGCGATCTCCCTCCAGGATACCCCTGCGGGTATATGAAGGGTCAGTGTCAAAGCTGGAATGAGGCAGGCCAGGCGGCTGTTGGTATACCCGTGGGGGTATAAATCGGACACTGGAGGCGATGGTGGCCACGACCGAACTGACGCGGGAGAACTTCGAAGAGGTCCTCGACGGCGGCGACATGATCCTGATCGACTTCTGGGCCGGCTGGTGCGGCCCTTGCCGCTTCTTCGCGCCCGTGTACGAGCGCGTCTCCGAGCGGCACGCCGACATCGTGTTCGGCAAGGTCGACACTGAGGCCCAGCAGGAGTTGGCCGGTGCATTCCAGATCACGTCCATCCCCACCCTGATGATCATCCGGGACAGGGTGGTCCTGTATGCCCAGCCGGGGGCGCTGCGCGAGCCCGAACTCGAGAAGCTGATCGAAGAAGCCCGGGCGGTGGACCTGGACGACGTGCGCCGCCGTGCCGAGGAGCACCGGCGCAGCGCCTGAGGAGGGCAGCACAAGTGGAGTTGGACAAGGGATCTCTGGCCGACGTCGTCGTGCGCCTCAGGCGTGCGCAGGGGCAGATCGGCGGCGTCATCAAAATGATCGATGAAGGGCGCGACTGCGCCGAGTTGATCAACCAGCTGGCGGCGGTCTCCCGCGCCCTCGACCGCGCTGGATTCAAGATCATCGCAACGGGGCTGGAACACTGCTTCGCAGAGCAGAACACCGGGACGGAGCAGGCCGAGATCGACCGGGCCCAGCTGGAAAAGCTGTTCCTCACGCTCGCGTGAGGCAGCCGGTTCCCGGCCACGCGCTCCAGGCAGGTCGAACGGAGGCGCGTTAATGTGCGCCACCGCGGTGGGCGATGATCGTTGTGCAGGGCGCGTGGTGGACGAGGTACTGGCTGACCGAGCCCAGCACCAGGCCGCGGAGCCCGCCTGCGCCGCGCGATCCGACGACGAGCATTCGGGTGTCCCGGGCGGCGTTCAGCAGCGCGTCGCGGGGTTTGTCGAAACTCGTTTCCACCCGGCACCGGACCGAAGGGTATGTGGCCCCGAGTTGGTTGATCTCCCGGTCGAGCCGGGATGCTTGCGCGTCGTCCGGGCTGGCATCCGGTGGGAGAGCGCGTAGGACGATGAGCGGGGCGTCGTGCAGTTCGGCCTCCAGGTAGGCGAGCTTGAGCGCTTCTTGCGCCAAGTCGGACCCGTCGAACCCGGCCACGATGGGCATCGCCGGCCGGCGTGCGAGGGGAGGTCGTGCGATCACCACGGGGCACCGGGCGTGTGCCGCGACACCGGCGCTCACCGAGCCCAGCAGGTGCCCGATTGTGCCGAGCCCGCGTGAGCCGACGACGAGCAGGTCCGCCTGTGCGCTCGCGCGTCTCAGCTCGGTCACCGGGAATCCCCGGATGAGCAGAGGGCGCACCGGGACTCCGTGTTCCCAGCGGCGGGCCATGGCGACGGCGTCCTGGAGCATACGACTCGCCCGGCTGTGGAACAGGTTGGCGGTCAGGTCGTCGATGCCCGCGTCCCACGGTGGGCTCCACACGTCGCAGACGGTGACGGCGCAGTGCCGCAGTCGGGCCTCGGCGAGCGCCCAGCTGAGCGCGAAACGAGCGTCGTCGGAGTCGTCGTAGCCGACGAGTAGGCCGGGCTCGTTCCAGGATCTGGTGTCATGGTCCGCTCTCATCGCGCGTCCACCGTTCCGGCTCTCCTGGACGGATGTCTTCCGGCTCCAATGTCTACGTCGCCGGGCCTTGTCTCCACCCCCGTTCGTCCGGCCGGTCCAGGGACCAATGTCCCTTCCTGCGAGGTGGCGGGACTTAGGTCCCGCAGGGTGCGGACGAATCTCTCTTCAACCTGGTGGCCGGTGACGGAGAGGGTTGGTGTAGGTGATGCCCGGCCGGCACTCGGGTCGCCGGGCGATCGACCGTTGGGAGATTGACGTGGACGGTCAACATATGCCGGTCCGGGTCGACGGCCGGCTGGATGAGCCGCTGTCGCGGTGGCTGTGGCTGGTGAAATGGCTGCTGCTGATCCCGCATTACATCGCTCTGTTCTTTCTCGGGATCGCGTTCGCGGTGCTCACCGTGGTCGCGTTCTTCGCGATCCTGGCCACGGGCCGCTACCCCCGGCCGATCTTCGAGTTCAACCTCGGTGTGCTGCGCTGGGCGTGGCGCGTGGCCTTCTACGGGTACGGCGCTCTGGCGACCGACCGGTATCCGCCGTTCACGCTCAAGGACGTCCCCGACCATCCCGCCCGCCTGCACATCGACTACCCCGAGCAACTGTCGCGGGGGCTGGTGCTGGTGAAGTGGTGGCTGCTAGCGATCCCGCACTACCTGGTGGTCGCGCTGTTCATGGGTGGCGGCACCGGGGGAGGCGACGGAGGCTGGAACGCGCCCGGGCTGGTCGGGCTGCTGGTGCTCGTCGCCGCCGTTGCGCTGCTGTTCACCACGCGTTACCTGCGCGGCATCTTCGCTTTCGTGATGGGCATGAACCGCTGGGCGCTGCGGGTGGCCGGTTACGCCTTCCTGATGACCGACCGGTATCCGCCGTTCCGGCTGGACATGGGAGGCACGGAGCCGGAGCCGGAGAGCGCCGCGGTGACCGGGCGGGGACGTTAGGCCCGCGTGCGGGGACGTTGGGCACTACACCGCCGTCCGGCGGGATTCGACGCTGGAATCGACAGCCGAACCGGTGAAGGAGGCGTTATGCGAGCGCTGGTGTACCACGGCCCCGGGAACAAGGCATGGGAGGACGTTCCCAATCCGCAGATCATCGAGGACGGTGACGCGGTTGTGCAGGTCGATGCGGTGACGATCTGCGGGACCGACCTGCACATCCTCAAAGGCGACGTCCCGGCGGTGACCGACGGGCGGATCCTGGGCCACGAGGCGGTCGGCACCGTCGAGTCGGTCGGCCAGGGGGTCCGGACGGTCAAGCCGGGCGACAAGGTGCTGGTGTCGTGCATCACCGCGTGCGGGACGTGCCGGTTCTGCCGCCAGGGCCGCTACGGGCTGTGCGTGGGCGGCGGGGGCTGGATCCTCGGGCACAAGATCGACGGGACGCAGGCCGAATACGTGCGGGTGCCGTTCGCCGACACCTCCGTGCACCCGCTGCCCGACGGGGTGCCCGCGCAGAACGTGCTGATGCTGGCCGACATCCTGCCGACCGGCTACGAGGTCGGGGTGCTCAACGGCGCCGTCCGGCCGGGCGACGTGGTCGCGGTGGTGGGCGCCGGCCCGATCGGGCTGGCGGCGATCATGGGGGCGCGGCTGTTCAGCCCGAGTCGCATCATCGCGATCGACCTGGCCGACAGCCGGCTGGAGGCGGCCAAGCGGTTCGGCGCCGACATCACGATCAACAACTCCCGTCAGGACCCGATCGCCGCCGTCCGTGAACTCACCGGCGGGCTGGGAGCGGACGTGTCCATCGAGGCCGTGGGCATCCCGGAGACCTTCGAATCGGCGGTCGCGCTGGCCCGGCCGGGCGGCCACATCGCCAACATCGGCGTGCACGGCGGCCCGGCCGCCCTGCATCTGGAAGAGCAGTGGATCCGCGGCATCACCATCACCACGGGCCTGGTCGACACCTTCTCCACGCCGACGCTGCTGCGGCTGGTCGCCGGCGGGCAGCTCGACGCCGGACGGTTCGTCACCCACCACTTCCCGATGGAGGAGTTCCTCAAGGCCTACGACGTCTTCGCCGACGCCGCCGACACCGGCGCCCTCAAGGTCGTCCTGACCCGCTGACCCGTCGACTTTGTGAGGCCGCAGCCCATCCCTGCAGGGCTTCGGCCTCCGTCAGGCGACACGAGCCGCCTGCCGGGCGTGTGGGTCGGTGACCGTCGTCCTCGAAGGGCGGGACCTTTGGCCGCAGAAGAGACGGAGAGCCGCGCCCTAGCGTCGAGAGTGAACTGAAGGACGGCCCAGGAGGGGTGAACGATGTCGGCTCCGATCGTCGTGGGAATCGATGGCTCCGCGCATGCCTGGCGGGCTCTGGACTGGGCGGCCGACCGTGCCGGCCGGCGCCGTCTCCCGCTGCTGCTGGTGCACGGTTCCCGTGCTCTGGTGGACGAAGGGACGATTCCGAAGGACGCGTTGCGCCGCCTGGTCGCCGAACGCGAGGACCTGCTCGGCGAGGCCCGCCAGTACGCATCGAAGATCCATCCGGACCTCGATATCGAGACGCGGCTGGTGTCCGCCGATCCGGGGCGGACGCTGGTGGAGGAGAGTGAGCGCGCGGACCTGGTGACGGTGGGATCGCGGGGCCTCGGCGGCTTCGAGGGGTTGCTGTTCGGCTCCGTCGGCCTGTACACCGCCGCGCATGCCCGCTGCCCGGTGCTGGTGGTGTCGCGTTCGGCTCCGTACCCGACCGACGCGCCGGCGCAGATCGTGATCGGGATCGAGGGCCTGGACGACGAGCGGGCTTTCACCGATTGGGCGTTCGCCGAGGCCGCTTCCCGAGGCTCCAGGATCCTCGCGCTGCACGCGGTGGGCGGGGAGTTCTCTCCGCGCCGGCGGGTGATCGAGGACCTGGAGTTGTCGGAGGCCCTAGCCGGGTATGAGGAGCGGTATCCGGACGTCCCGGTCGACCGGCTGGTCTCCGACCGGACTGCGGCCAAGGCACTGGTGGAGGCGTCCGGGAACGCCGCGCTGGTCGTGGTCGGTGCCCGCCGCCGGCGTGGCCCTCTGGCCGGCATGGCGCTGGGCCGGGTCAACCACACGGTGCTGCACCACGGACGTTGCCCCGTGGTCGTCGTGCCCAACAGTTGAAGGACCGAGAGGAGTTGACTATGTCCGATCCGATCATTGTCGGCGCCGATGGCTCGGCGCCGTCCGAACGAGCCGTGACGTGGGCGGCCGACGAGGCGGCTCGATACGGGCGCGACCTGACGCTGGTGCATGTGGTGGAGGACTGGCCGTTCGACGTCCCGCTGAACACCGCGCCCGGAGAGGTGGGCTCGGTGTCTCGTGCGGGAGGTGAGGTGCTCGCGGGCGCCGAGCGGATCGCGCACGCCCGCCGGCCCGAGGTGCCGGTGAGAGTCGAGCTGGCGTCCGGGCGCACCGTCCGGGCCCTGGCCGAACACTCCGAGAAGGCATTCGAGCTGGTGGTGGGGCATCGTGGTCTCGGCGGTTTCGCCGGGCTCCTGCTGGGGTCGGTCGGGCTCGGGGTCGTCCGGAACGCCGCTTGCCCGGTGGTGCTGGTACGCGGCGGGCCGGCGGCCGAGCGGGCCGAGATCGCCGTGGGCGTCGGCCTGGGGGACGATTCCGCGACTTTGGAGTACGCGTTCCGGGCCGCTTCGGTGCGGAACGCCAGGCTGCGGGTCGTGCACGCCTGGCCGTTCCCGGAGGCGCTGGACGGCCCCGGAGCGGGAGCCGACCTGCAGCGCATTCAGGAGCGGGCCCGGTGGCGCGTCATCGAGGCGCATGCGCCGATGCGCAAACGCTTCCCCGGTGTGGACGTCGTGGAGGACGTCGTCCAGGAAAACCCCGCCGCCGCCCTCGTCGCCGCGTCACGCGACGTCGACCTGGCGATCGCGGGCTCGCACGCCCGTGAGAGGTTGCCGGTGCCGCGCAGCCACGCGGTGACGCACGCACTCATCCACCACGCGCACTGCCCGGTCGCGGTCGTCCCCGTCACGCCCGCGCAAGAGCGGTGACCGCAAATGCGAAGGAGGCCCGGTCCGCCGGACCTCCTTCTTCGTGATCTCGTGATCTTGAGCGATGGATGCCGCTTGCTCCGAGTCATGATCATGCGGCGGCTTGGTGGTCGCCGCCGATCCTGTTGATCCGGCGGCCCGCCATCCGCTGGCAGGAGATGCGGACGAACCGCGCCTCCGGCGTGGTCGTCCAAGGCCGCAGTGCCGACCGGACGCGTTCGCCGGGATCGCGGACGACCCGAGCCCGCCCGACCACGGTGACCGACCAGACCGCACGGCCGCGCGCGTCGATGCCGTCGGTCTCGAACGCCACGACCGCGCCGCGAATGCGGGTGTCCAGCCCGGAGACGGCTGGGGCGCAGATGACCACATCCCCATCGTCCAGCACGAAGCCGGCCGGTAGGACCGCCGGAAGCGCCTGCTCAGTGAAGACGATCCTGCCGATCGGCACCGTACCCATCAAGCCGAGGCATTCGGCTCGCGTGAGGCTCTCCATCATCCCGATCCCCGTGTCGTTCATGACTCCATGCTCGGCCTTGGCCGATTCGGGCGGCAGAGGTCCAACGTCACGGGACCGGATGCCGTCCGTCCTTTCATGCATGTGATGTTTGTTCTGGCGGGCGCGCTCTTGGCCTGAACCGCGCGCGAAGAATCGCGCTAGTGGCGGCCGTTAGAGCCTTCTGTCCTCGTCCTGCTTCCGGCGCGGACAAGAACGGAGGGCACCGGATCGATTGCTCGATTCGGTGCCCTTCGCACTGGTGCCGCTACTTCTCAACGGTGATCCGCTTGGCCTCGGCCTTGGTGGCCTTGGGCATCGGCAAGCGGACGGTGAGGATGCCCTTGTCGTAGGACGCCTTGATGTCGTCGATCCAGTCGAACAGTTCCGGTTCCGGGAAGATGCCGCGCGTTTCGCGCCGCTCCAGTGCGCTCATGGTGCCTCCCTCGGCTTGGGCCGGAGGTACCCGCCGGCGGGGAGCCATTGGTCCCCTTCCTCGTCGGCGGGGTGCCCGCCTTCATGTTTCCTCGGGTGGCGAGCCGCTCCACGGCCATGAGTCACACCCGGCCGGGACCAAAGTCGATTCGAGCCGACCGGGTCAGTCGCTCGGCGTCGCCCTGCCGTGCTGGAGCGGGCTTTCCCAGGACGCGCCGGGCTGGATCTCCACGTCCTCGGCCGCGTAGGAGATGCGGATGGGGGAGGTGGCACCGGGGCGGAGCATGACGCGGAGCACCTCTTGCCGACAGGTCAGGTCGATGCCCCAGTGGCCCCGGTAGCGGAGCCCCAGGCGGAGTTCGCCGATCGCGGCGGGTAGGTGCGGTTCCAGATGGAGGGTGCCGCCACGGGTCCTGATTCCGGCATGGCAGCGCTGGACGAGATCGACGGTGCCGGCCATCGCACCCAAGTGGACGCCCTCGGCGGTGGTGCCGCGCTGTGTGTCGGTGATGTCGCTGAACAGCGACTCAAGGAAGAGCCGCCAGGCCTCGTCCCCGTCCACGTGGGCCAGGATCCAAGCGTGGACGAGTGAGCTGAGCGTCGATCCGTCGCAGGTCCGCGGCAGGTAGTAGTCGATGGTCCTGGTGGCAAGGGCGGGGCCGTGCTCGTAGCCCAGGCGCCGCAGGATGTCGTCGAGTTCACCGGGTGGCGAGCACGTAAAAGAGCATCAGCACGTCGGCCTGCTTGGATGCCTTGTACCGGTTGGGGGAGTCGCCCTCGCCTTCGAGGATCCGGTCCAGCCTGCGGATGTCGCCGTACCGGTCCCGGTAGCCGGTCCAGTCGAGTTCTTCCAGGTCGGCGTAGCCGTCGAACTGGCTGATCACACCGTCGTGGAACGGGACGTACATTTTGCGGGCGACGTCCTCGAACCGGGTGATCTCCTCACGGGTCAGGGCGAGTCGTTCACGCAGTTCCGTGCGGCGGTCCTCAGGCAGCGCGGCGAGCGCGTCCAGCGCGCGCCGCAGCACCCAGATGGCGAGGACGTTGGTGTAGGCGTTGTTGTTCAGACCCGGCTCGTCGCGTCCCGGATAGGCGTCGTGGTATTCGTCGGGCCCCATGACGCCGTGGATCTCGTACCGGTCGGTTGAGCGGTCGTAGGCGGCCAGGCACGCGAAGAACCGGGCGACCTCCAGCATGATCTCGGTGCCGTACTCGGCGAGGAAGCCGATGTCGCCGGTCGCCTCGTAGTAGCGCCACACGTTGTGGGCGACGGTCAGCCCGACATGCCGCTGCAGATGCGAGTGGTCGGGCAGCCACCGGCCCGAACGCGGGTTGAGGTGGACGCGCTGGGTCTCCTCGCGCCCGTCGGCGGCGCTCTGCCACGGGTACATCGCGCCACGGTGCCCCGCATCGGCCGCCGCGCGACGCGCCGCCGGCAGGCGCCGCCACCGGTACATCAGCAGCGCGCGGGCGATCTCGGGGAACCGCATGGTCAGGAACGGCAGGATGAACAACTCGTCCCAGAAGACGTGGCCCCGGTACGCCTCTCCATGCAGGCCGCGGGCGGGAACGCCGACATCCAGGTCCACGCTGTGCTCCGACACCGTCTGCAGCAGATGGAAGATGTGCAGATTGAGGATCCGCTGCACCTCGACGTGGTCGACGCTGAGCTGGCAGCGCCGCCACAGCCGGGACCACGCCAGCGTGTGCTTCCCCAGCAGCGTGTCGAAGCCGCCGGCGTCCGCGGCGGCCGTCAGCGCCGCGTGGCCGCATTCCTCGATGGCGCGGTCGCGTGAGGTGAACACGGCGACGACCTTCTCGATCGTGACCGGCACCCCCTCGTGGAGGTCCACGGTCAGGTCCTGACCCGTCCAGCCGTCCTCGGCGCGGTAGGTGCGCTCGGCCGGGACCGATACCCGGGTGCGGGCCGCCATCGCGATCCCGATCTTGGACGAGACCGTCGAAGCGCGCAGCAGGAGCAGCTCCGGATCGCTCTGCTCGGGGTTCTTCTCACGAGTCAGGTGCACCTCAGGCAAGTTCCGGTACCGCTCTACACCGGCGTTGACCACGCATCCGTCCAGCGCCGACGCGATCTCCAACCGGCCGGTCCAGTCCTCCGCCACGATGGTGGTCTCCAGCGCGGCCAAGTGGGGATCGTCCATGGACGCGATCCGGCGCTGGGCCACCCGCGTCGTCCGTCCCTGCGCGTCGCGCACGTGCACTAGGCGGGTCAGGACCCCGCGCTGGAGATCCAGTTCCTGCCGGTAGGACAGCAGCCGGCCCTCACGCTGGGCGCGGTCTGGATCGAACCACTCGCCGTCGGCGGCGCGGAAGGTCAAGGGAAGCCAGTTCGGCATGTTGACCAAATCGGCGTTGTCGGTGCGCCGCCCGGCCATCTCCGCCGGCAGCCGGTCGTAGCAGCCCGCGATGTAGGTCCCCGGATAGTGGACGCCGTCGGCGGACGACTCTGGGGCGGCTCCCCTGGTGCCCAGGTATCCGTTGCCGAGTGTGCACAGGGCTTCCCGCAGCCCCTCGGTGTCAGGGTCGTAGTCGTCGTAGGACAGGATCCACCGGTTCATGGTGTCTCCTCACGATGCGTCGTCTGAGGCCGTCCGCAGGGCATTCCCGGCATCGCCACGTTCTCACCGGCCGGTCACACCGGGCAGTGCCGGATGACCTGGCGACCCGGGACCTTTGGCCCCTAAAGGGTGCGCGCAGCCTGCCGAAACTGAAACTGAGACCTTGGCCAGAGGAAGGGGGGCGGCCGGATGGTTGCGCTGACACGGGCCCAACGGCCGAACATCCTGGTCGGCTATGACGGGACCGAAGAGAACGACGTCGCGCTGCGCTGGGCGGTCGAGGAGACCCGGCTGCGTCGGCTCGACCTGATGCTGTGCTACTGCTGGCACTGGCCGTATCCACAGGGGCATGTGGACGGCGACGTCCAGGCGATCATCCAGCGGGCGGGAGAGAATCTCTTGCGCGAAGGCGCGCACCGGGCACGGGACCTGGCGGCGAACGGGAAGGTGCACACGCGGCTGAGGCGCGAACCCGTTTGCGAAACGCTCGTGCGCGAGTCCGACGATGCGGAGCTGATCGTGGTCGGCTCGCATGAGCGGTACCGGCTGCTCGACGGGTCGACTGCGGTGCAGCTCCCGGCACGTACACATCGTCCGGTGATCGCCGTCCGCGGCGCTGGCCGGCCGCGCGGGCTCGTCGTCGCCGGGGTCGACGGATCGGCGGCCGCGGACGCCGCGCTGGGCTTCGCGATCGAGGAGGCCGCCCTTCGCGACTTCGATCTGCGTGTGGTCTACGGGGTCTGGGAACCCGGTGCGGTGCCCGAGTTCGAATTGCCCCTGTTCACCGATGAGAGCAAGCTCCTGGAGACGCGCGCCGCCATGCTGGAGAAGGCCGTCCACCCGTGGAAGCAGCGCTACCCGAAGGTCCACGTGCAGGTTTCGCTGCTGCTCGAGCGTCCCCGCGAGGCCCTGTTGGCGGCGGCTGCGGACGCCGATCTGCTGGTGGTGGGAGATCGCGGCACGGGAGGTCTGGATCCGCTGCTGCTGGGCGCGACGAGTTCGGCGGTGCTGCATCACGCCCCGTGCGCGGTGGCGATCGTCCCGCCGCCCCGACACGTTGCCCAGCGCGCCGCCTGACGACGTGGCCCAGCCGCCGGAACCCCGCGGTGAGACGCTGTTCGCTCAGTCGGGCACCATGCTGCTGCGGCCCGGGTGGGCTGCCGGGGTGCTCTGTGGCACCGGTTCCGTGTCCCAGCTGCTGGGGTCGGAGGCCACGAGGGCATATCCGATGTTCATGGCCACACCTCCTGCCGAATCCAGCCTGCGATCCCCATCCGCGCACCCCCGGCCGGAGGTCCTCCAGATTGGTGCCCCACGCCTCTGAATACCGGTGCCGCGATCGGTGAGGCTCAGAAGTCAGGAGGTGACCTCGATGGACCGACGACCTGTCCTGGTGGGTTTCGACGCCTCACCAGCCGCCGAAAGGGCACTACGCTGGGCGGCCACTGAGGCGTCCCTGCGCGGCGTGCCCCTGCTGGTCTGTCACGCCTGGACCTGGCCTTATCCGCTGAGCCCGCAAGACGAAGACGCGCTGAAGGTCGTTCGAAGTATGGGCGCTATGGCGCTGGACGACGGCGTCCGGATAGCGCGGGAGGCCGTCCCCGGCTTGGACGTTCGGCCGCTGCTGGCGAAGGGCACACCGCCCGGAGCGCTGCTGGACGTTTCGGTGGACGCGGCGCTGATCGTGATCGGCGCGCGGGGGGCAGGCGGTTTCGACAAGCTGCCTCTCGGCTCCACGGCCGTGCATGTTCCGGCGCACGCCGACCGTCCCGTGGTCGTCGTCCCCGCCCATGAACCGATGCACGGACCGAAGCGGATAGTCGTGGGGATCGATGGCTCTCCGGCGAGCGAGGCCGCGCTGCGTTTCGCCCTGCAGGAGGCCAGGCTCCGGGACGCCACGGTGACGATGGTGTGCGCGTGGTGGGATCCCGCCGTGCTCCCTGGCCCTGACCGACTGCCGTTCACCGACCCGGAGGCCATCAAGGAGCAGGCCAAGGCGCGGTTCGCCACCGCCGTCACACCGAGCCTGGCCGACCATCCCGATGTCGCCGTTGAGCGCAAGTTCGTCATGGAACGCGCGCAGGGCGTCCTGGCTGATAACGCCCGGGACGCGATGTTGCTCGTGGTCGGCGATCGTGGGATCGGGTCGTCCCCCAGAACCCTGCTCGGCGCGGTGACCAGGTCGGTGCTGCATGAGACGCCGAGCCCGGTCGCGGTGGTTCATGAGCGCGATGCGGACGTGAAGGAGCCGTCATGATCCGAGTGCTTGAGGCGTACGCCTTCGGGTGCGGGGAACCGCCGAGACCGTCAGCCGGGTGAGCGCCCGCGCCAGGGTCGGCGGACGTCTTGCCCCGGATACGAAGGGATGCGCGGCGTAAGAGATCGCACGGCCGATGAGTGGCGACTGCCGGCACCACGACAAGGTGTCCGAGTGGGCCGCCGGTATCGCCCGTGAACTGCGGAGGGTCGCCGCATGAGCAAGATCATCGTCGGGTTGGACGGTTCGGAGCCGAGCCTGCTCGCGATCGACTGGGCCGCCGGCGAGGCCGCGCGCAGAGGGGCGTCGCTGCACGTGGTGTACATCGTCACCCCGGGCTCTTCGACGTCCCAGCAGATCCGGGCACCGCGCCGATCCGGGAAGAGATGCTGCACGACGGGCAGGGCATCGTCGACCTCGGTGTCACCCGCGCTCGCGTGCGGATGCCCGGCTTGGAGATGACGGGGGAGCAGACCGGTGGACAGCCGGTCCGCGCACGGAGAGATCGTGGTGGGCGTGGACGGGGCACCGGCCGGCACCGACGCGATCGGGTTCGCCTTCGAGGAGGCGTCCATCCGCGAGGTCCGGCTGCGCGCGCTGCTGGCCTGGACGTCCCCCGTTTCCACCGGCCCCGGCGACATGCAGCCGCTTGTCTACGACCGCGAGCTCCTCGCCGCGGATGAGGAGCGACTTCTTGCCGAGTCGCTCGCCGGATGGCGGACCAAGTACCCCGATGTCGACATCGTGCCCGGCAGCGTCCGTGGCAGGGCCGCCCGGGTGCTGGCCGAGGCGTCCACCCACGCCGATCAGCTGGTCGTCGGTTCACGTGGCCGCGGCGGCTTCGCCGGGCTCCCGTTTGGTTCAGTCGGCCACGCGATGCTGCATCGTGCGCACTGCCCGGTGGCCATCGTTCGTGGGCGTCCCTGATCGGCGCCGCCTGGACGGCTGTGGAGAGTTCTCCAATGTCCGGATGAACCTCTTTGAAAACCGCCCTCGGGAGAGTAACGACAAGGTCGCCTGTACCGCGCCGACCGATCGGCACAAAGGTCCCGGCCACATCGGACCTTCGTCCCTGCAGGTCAGCCGGTCATCGCGTGGTGAACTGGAAATAGCAGACCTGGGAGGGAGAGACCATGCAATACGGTAACGCGGTAGGCCCGTCCGAACAGGTGTCGGCCGATGCCCGCACGGCCATCGAAGACGCGGTATGGGCCCCTTCAGTGCACAACACACAGCCATGGCGGTTCGGCGTGCGCGGGGCACGAATCAGCCTGAGCGCGGACATCGACCGCCGTCTGGACGTGGCAGACCCGGACGGCCGCGAGATGCTGATCAGCTGCGGTGCCGCGCTCTACAACCTGAGAAGCTCTCTGCGTGCGCTCGGGTACACGCCGGGCGTGCGGCTGCTACCCGACCCTGACCGCCCGCACCTGCTCGCCGACGTCTATCTGGAACCTGGGGAGCACCCAGATCAGCAGACGCTGCGCGAGCACGCTCAGATCCGGCGACGTCGTAGCCACCGGGGCGGCTTTCGCGCCGACCCGCTCCCCGCGGGGATCCTGACGGCCGTGCGGCACGACGCCGAACGCGAGGGAGCCAAGCTGATCGAGGCCGTGGACGCACACGTCAAAGGGGCCTTGGCCGCTCTGACCGACGCGGCCCAGCACGTCCAGCGGCGCACGCCGGCATACGCGACGGAGATCGCACGCTGGGCACCCTCGCCCAAGACCTCCAGGACAGACGGCGTCCAGGAGCACGCCTACCCGCAACAGACCCCGCAGACCACCCCGCATTTCCCGCCCCGGGACTTCGCGCGCGGCCACGGATGGGGTGCTCAGAGCACGGCGGACGACGATGAGGTGCTGGCAGGAGTGGCACTGCTGCTCGTCTCCGGCGGCGATGGGCCCGCCGACCGGCTGCGTGCCGGGCAGGCGCTCCAGCGCGCGCTGCTGAGGGCCACGGAGAACGACCTGTCGGCGGCCTTCCACACCCAGGCGCTCGAAGTGCCGGAACTGCGCACGTTCATTCGTGACCAGTTCTGTGGCGGTGCGCACCCGCAGATGTTGCTGCGCCTCGGCGTCGCCGCCGGCGAGAACCTGGGAACGGTCCGCCGCCCCGTCGAGGAGGTCATGATCGAAGAGCCCTGATCAGGTAGCCGCTGCCATACCCGCGGCGTCGGCATGACCCCCGGGAACCATGGCCCGACGCAGCAGGTCGCGGCGGGCCCACGCAGGCGTCCCATGCCGGTAGCGGGGCCGGTCACAGCCGCGCCGCACCAGCCGGTAGAGGCCCAACAACGGCAATCCCGCGGCCAGTGCGACGCCGGCCACGGCCATACCGATCCGGGTGATCGTCCGCGAATCGGTGCAGTTGACGGCGCCGCTCGCCTCCCCAGCGGACGGCAGGGCATCGCTGCGGGGAGCGCTTGGGCGGGTGAAGGAGCCGAGTGCGGTTTCCTCCCGATGTGAAGGAAGGTCGGTGGGGAAGGGGACCAAGGTCCCGGCCGCAGGTGACTTTGGGGCGCTGATCAGCGACCTCGCCCGGTCGGACGCTGGAGACATGACAGAGCGGCTTTCCTGTGCGCGGGCGTTCGCGCTGCTGACCGACGGTACGCAAATCGAGATCAGGCGGCTCGGCACGGCGGACCTGGACGCCGTACGCGAACTGCATCACGGCCTGTGCGAGGAGAGCCTGTATCTGAGGTTCTTCGGCCTGAACCGGGCCATGGCCGGGCATGTGGCCGAGCGGGTCTGCAGGGCGGACGGCCGCGACCACGCGGCGCTCGGCGGCTGGCTGCGCGGCGACCTGATCGGGGTGGCGGAGTATGAACCGACCGGCGTGCCGGGCGAGGCCGAGGTCGCGATGACGGTCGCCGACCGGATGCATCACCGCGGCGTCGGGACACTGCTACTCGAACATCTGGGGTCGCTGGCCCGTGCCAACGGGATCGTCGCCTTCCGTGCCGACACGCTTCCCGCCAACAGCGCGATGCTGCGCGTCTTCGCCGACGCCGGGATGCCGGCCCAGCAGCGGATGTCCGAGGGGGTCGTCGAGCTGACCATCCCGCTGGTCTCCGGCGGCCGATACCTGGACGCGGTCGCGGAACGGGAACGGAGGGCGGATGTGGCCAGCCTCGAACCGCTGCTGCGGCCCCGGGTCGTCGCGGTCATCGGTGCGTCCCGCCGGCGTGGGAAGGTCGGCGCCGAGCTGTTGCACAACATCGTCTCCGGCGGGTTCAAGGGCGCCGTCTACGCGGTGAACCCGCACGCCGCCGGGACGGACATGCGCGGCGTCCCCTGCGTGACGACACTCGCCGACCTGCCCGAGCCGCCCGATCTCGCGGTCATCACGGTGCCGGCGGACGCGGTGCCCGGCGTGGCAGCGGCGTGCGGGCGGATCGGGACACCCGCGCTGGTGGTGATCAGCTCGGGGCTCACCGCCGACCAAGGACGCGACCTGCTAGGGGTCTGCCGCGAGTACGGCATGCGGCTTGTCGGGCCGAACTGCCTGGGTATCGCCAACACCGGGATCTGGCTGGATGCGACCTTCGGCGCCCACCGGCCCGTCCCCGGGGTCGCGGGCGTGGCCGTCCAGTCGGGCGGTGTGGGGATCGCCCTGATCGAGGAGCTGTCCCGGCTCGGAATCGGCGTGTCCTCGTTCGCTTCGGTGGGGGACAAGTACGACGTCAGCGTCAACGACATGCTCATGTGGTGGGAATCGGACGAGACGACCAGGCTGGGCATCCTGCATGTGGAGTCGTTCGGCAACCCCCGTAAGTTCGCCCGCACGGCGCGCCGGGTCGCCGCCCGGATGCCGCTGCTGACCGTCCTGGCGGGACGGTCTACGCCCGGCACGCGGGCCGCCGCCTCCCACACCGCCGCCGCCGCGACCCCGGAACTGACCCGCCGCGCGCTGTTCGATCAGGCCGGCATCGTGGCCACTGACGACCTGGGCGAGCTGGTCGACGCCGCCGCACTGCTGGTCGCCCAGCCGCTTCCGGCCGGGCCGCGGGTGGCGGTGATCTCGAACGCCGGTGGGGCGGGGGTGCTGGCCGCCGACGCCTGCGCCGACGTCGGACTGATCGTCCCGGTCCTGGGGGCGGCCACGCGGCGCGTCCTCGCCGACAGGCTGCCGTCCTGCGCGGCGGTCGACAACCCCGTCGACACCACCGCCGCCGTCTCCGCCGAACTGTTCCACGACATCATCGACGTGGTGGCCGCGGACAGCGCCGTGGACGTTGTCCTGGCGCTGGTGGCACCGACCGCGCTCGGCGACCTGCGCGGCGCGCTCGGGGGCATCGGCAAGCCGCTGGCGGCGGTGATCCTCGGACAGGCGGAGACGGTCACGATCAACGATGACGCGATCCCGTGTTACGCCTACCCGGAGGGCGCCGCCCGCGCGCTCGCCCACGCCTGGGCCTACGCACGGCGGCGGAACGTCCCGCAGGATGCGCCGCCTGCGCTGCCCGGCCTGAACCCGGACGAGGCGGCCGACATCATCGCCGGATACCTCGACGGTGCACCTGACGGCGGCTGGCTGCCACCAGCCGACGCGTTCGGGCTGCTGGAGTCCTACGGGCTGCCGATGGCCCCCTGGCGCTGGGCCCGGACCGAGGACGAGGTGGTTGCGGCGGCGCATGAACTCGGCGTCCCAGTGGCGCTGAAGGCGCACGTCTCTGGAGTGGTGCACAAGACCGCAGTGGGCGCCCTGGAATTGGGACTGGATGGGGAGCAGGCCGTCCGCGCCGCGTCCGGCCGCCTGTCCGAACGGTTCGGCGACGACCTCGGGGGCATGCTCGTCCAGGCCATGGCGGACGAGGGCGTCGAGGTGCTGTGCGGCGCCGTTCAGGAACAGGTGTTCGGGGCAGTGGTGATCTTCGGGGCGGGTGGCGTCGACACCGACGCCCTGGCCGACCGCGCCGCCCGGCTGGCGCCGCTGACCGTCCACGAGGCCGATGACCTGATCCGCGTCCCCCGGCTGTCCGCGCTGCTGCTCGGCCACCCGGCGCGCCCGGCCGGCGATCTGGCGGGACTGCGCGAGGTGCTGCTCCGGCTCTCCCGGCTGGCGGCCGACCATCCCGAGATCACCGAACTGGACCTCAACCCCACGATCGTCCGCCCGGACGGGGTCGTGGCCGTCGACGCACGTGTCCGCCTCGCGCCCCGCCGGGCCTGGGACCCCTACCTGCGTCGCCTCCGCTGAGCCATGTCGACCGAACGGCATCACACCCGCCCCGCGACCGGCACGGCCGAGACGAGCGCCGATCCGCGGGAGCCGCTCCCGCTGCTCCGCAAGGAACTGGGCACCGGCGACCGGGGGCTGTCCGGACGTGGGGCGGCCCGGCGACTGGCCGAACCTCTACGGGCAGGTGCCGGATCGTCGGAGCGAAGTCCGTCGTGGAGCCCGCTTGCCGGCCGGCGTCCCATTCTTGTGAGCGACGCGGTCGCTCTGCCCGGCGAATTGCATGAGCATCGAGGTCATCAGGCTGTTGACCCAGCCGAGCGCGCCCGAGCAGGCGATGCGGGTGGCGGCCAGGTCGGCGTTCTCGGCCAGTCGTGGGAGCAGCAGATCTACTTCTCTGGCCAAGGGAGGTGAGACCGAGCGGACCAAATCGTCGCGGAGGAGGTTGAAGACCTTGGCCGCCCGGCGACCCGCCTCGTCGTCGGTGCCGTCGGCGTGTAGTTCCTCGTTCACGGCGGTGAGCAACTGCCAGGCGCGCAGCAGCCGCGTGGGCGCGGTCACCTCGTAACCCTTGCGCGACTCACTGGCATCGCCGATGTCAGCCACGGAGTCATTCACCACGCGAAGTGCCCGGTCGCTGTCGTCCCTGCCGCCCGCTGAACCCGGCTGGAACCCGCTGGATAACGAGAGGCAAAGGCGCGAGCGGCGGGGCCGGTCTGGCCGGTCGAGGTGGTTCTTGTCGGTGAGTCGTGCGCCGCACCGACTCGGGGCGTTACCGGACGACTGCAACGCCACCACCCCCGGGTGACCTAGGCGATGGCCCTTACCTGACCGGCCTGTTCGGCAACCCGTCCAGCGGTCACCCCTACGGCACCGGACCACGCGCCCTGGCGGACGCCCGCGCACAACGGCTTGACGCCGGTCGATGAACCGCTGCGGGTGGTGTCGGCTTAGTCGGGGCCCATGCCGCTTCGGCTCGGGTGGGCCGGTGCGGTGCTAGGCAGGACGGGTTCGATGCGGTAGAGGGACGGCATGCCTCCGCTGCGCGGTGCGATGTCACGCTCGGTTCCGGCCAGGGCGCTGATCAGGTCGCGTGCGGTGATCAGTCCGACCAGGGCGCCGTGGTCATTGGTCACCGGCACATGGTCGTCGCCGGATTCGAGCATGGCGCGTGCCGCCTCGGGGATGGTGGCCGACGGCCGCACCGCCGTGGGCGGCGGGGACGGCAGGAGGGTCGTCACCGGCCGGCGGGCGTGCTGGGGAACGCCGGCGTTCCATCTCGCGGTCAGGGTCGGGGCGTCGATGACGCCGAGGAAGCCGCCCTCGTCGTCGGTGACCGGCAGGTGGTGGACCTCTGCCTTGCACATCAGCTCCCAGGCCATCAGCACCGACTCGCTCGCGGCGATGGTGAGCAGGTCCCGGGTCATCAGCTCCCCGGCAGTGCGCTGCTCCAGTGGCGGACGGGTGGTCATGGCTCCTCCTGGCGGTCCAGCACTTGTCGTCTCATGTCCAGCTTCTCGACTGGGGCGGTGGGATGTTAGGGGCGAACGTCCCGTCCCGTTTCGCCGGACGGATCGCGTCAGCGGGCGCGCTGGACGTACTTCAGCGTCTCGACCGCGACGTAGGAGGCGGCGGCGATGACGATGATGCGTGCCCAGGCGGCGGCGGTGAGCGGCGCGGAGTGGAACAAATCGTTCATGGCGGGTGTGTAGGTGAACAGGAGCTGGATCGCGGCGAGGGCGAGGGCGCTGACGGCGACCCAGGGGTTGCGGCGGATGCCTCGCCAGAGCAGGGGGCGGTCCAGGGACAGGCAGTTGAACATGTAGGTGAGCAGGGTCAGTGCGAAGACGTTGACGACGATCGTCTGCGCGACCTCCGGGGAGGCGCCGTGGGCGCGTTCCCAGTGCTGCAGGCCGAAGGAGCCCGCGAGCAGGATCGCCGAGACCAGCAGGATCCGGACCGTCAGCGCACGGGAGATCAGCGGCAGGCCGGGGTCGCGTGGCGGGCGGCGCATGATGTGCTCGTCCTTGGGCTCGACGGCGAACGGCAGGCCGAGGACGAGCACCGCGGTCATGTTCAGCCACAGCACCTGCAGCGGCAGGATCGGCAGCGCGGTGTTCGCAACGATCGCGGCGACCAGGACCAGGCCGAGCCCGACGTTGGACGGCAGCGCCCACACGATGAACTTGACGAGGTTGTCGAAGACGCCGCGTCCTTCTTCGACGGCCTGCTCGATGGAGGCGAAGTCGTCACCGGTCAGGATCATGTCGGCCGACTCCTTGGCGGCGTCGGTGCCGCTGCGTCCCATCGCGACGCCGATGTCGGCCTGCTTGAGGGCGGGCGCGTCGTTGACGCCGTCGCCGGTCATCGCGATGACGTGCCCGGCGCCCTGGAGGGTCTGGACGAGGCGGAGCTTCTGCTCGGGGGAGACACGGGCGAAGACGGTGGTGGCCTGGACGCGTTCGGGGGACAGGTCGGCGGCGAGTTCGTCGCCGGTCATGACCTCGCCGTGCAGCCCGACGCGGGCGCCGATGGCGCGGGCGGTGGCGGCGTGGTCACCGGTGATCATTTTGACCTGAACGCCGGCGTCGTGGCAGGTCCGGACGGCTTGGGCGGCGTCGGCGCGCGGCGGGTCCAGCATCGCCTGCAGGCCCAGGAAGGTCAGCTGAGGCAGTTCGTCCAGGCCGGGGGCGCCGGTGTGCCCGCGGGCGAACGCCAGCACCCGCAGGGCCTGCCCGCCGTAGTTCTCGGCGCGGGCGGTGACGGCTGCCGGGTCGAGTGGGACCGGTGCCCCGTCGGGGCCGGCGGCGTCGCCGCACAGCTCCAGGATCCGTTCGACCGGGCCCTTGACGTAGACGGTGCCGCCCTCATGGAGGGTGGCCATGTAGCGGCGGTCGGAGCCGAACGGGAGCGTGGCGGTCCGGGGCGGGGTGTGGTCGAGACCGGCTTTGGCGGCGCTGGTCAGCAGTGCTCCCTCGGTCGGGTCCCCGGTGATCGTCCACTCCTCGTCCATGGCGACGAGTCGCGCGTCGTTGCAGCCCAGGCCCGCCAGCAGCGTCTCCCGCAGGACGGGATGCCCGGCGAGGTCGACCGCCCGGCCGTCCTGCCGGACCTGGCCGGTGGGAGCGTAGCCGGTGCCGGTCATGGCGTAGTCGGCTCCGCCCGCGGTCACGGCGGTGACCGTCATCTGGTTCTGGGTGAGGGTGCCGGTCTTATCGGTGCAGATGACGGTGGTGCCGCCGAGCGTCTCGACGGCGGGCAGGTGCCGGACGATGGCGCCGCGGTGGACCATCCGGGCGACGCCGAGCGCGAGCGTGATCGTCACGATGGCGGGCAGGCCCTCGGGGATCGCGCCGACCGCGAGCGCGACCGCGGCGGTCAGCATCTCGGTCGTGCCCCGGCCGTGCAGCACCCCGATCAGGAAGGTCAGCGCGGCCAGCGCCAGGATCGCCACCGTGACGACCTTGCTGAACTGGGTGATCTTGCGGGTGAGGGGCGTCTGGACCGCGGTGGTGGTGTGCACGAGCCGGTGGATGTCGCCGAGCTCGGTGTGCCCACCGGTGGCCACCACCAGCCCGGCGGCCCGGCCGGCGGTCACCAGCGTCCCGGAGAAGGCCATGGCGGTGCGGTCGGCCAGGGCCACCTCGGGCAGCGCCGCCGGGTCCTTGGCGACGGGCACCGATTCGCCGGTCAGCGTCGACTCGTCCACGGCCAGCTCGTCGGTGCTCAGCAGCCGCAGGTCGGCGGGGACTTTGTCGCCGGCCTCCAGCTCGACCAGATCGCCGCGGACGAGCCCGGCCGCCGGGACCCGCGTCGCCGCGCCATCGCGGACGACCGTCGCAACCGTCTGCGCCATGGCGGCCAGGGCGGTCAGCGCCTTCTCCGCCCGGGACTCCTGGACGAACCCGACCACGGCGTTGACGATCACGACGCCGAAGATCACCACCGCGTCCACTCGCTCACCGAGAAGCGCCGTCACGGCCGCCGCCGCCAGCAGGACGTAGATCAGCGGGCTGTTGAACTGCAGCAGGAACCGAGCCACCGGGCCGTTTCCCCGCGCGGCGGGCAGCGTGTTGGGCCCCTCCCGCGCCAGCCGCTCCGCCGCTTGCGCGGAGGTCAGTCCACGGGACGCGTCGCCGCCGAGGTCGCGTACGACCTCGGCGGCGGGTCTGCGGTAGGGCGCGGGATCCGTCGTCATCGCAGCTTGGCCAGCCGCTCGTCGTACTCCTCGGTGTCGATCTCGCCGCGTGCGTACCGCTCGGCGAGGGTCGCTCGGGCATGGTCCAGGCCGGTATCCGCGGGACGTGTCTTGTCACGGCTGAGCCGCCCCGTGGCGCCCGCGACCAGCCACGCCGCCGCGCCGATCACGAGGACCCAGGTGAGCACCATCGCGGCCGCCCACAGCCACATCCAGCCGGACCAGCCGCCGTCGCCCATGTGTCCCCAGCCATCGCCGGGATCGGCGGCCACCAGGACGTATCCGATGTTCATGGCCACACCTCCTGTCATCCCCAGCTTGTGATCTTCGTCCGCGCGCTCCCAGGGCCGAAGGTCCCCTGGATCGGCGGACCCAAGCCCCTGAACGCCGCGCCTGCGGGCGGCGAGGCTCGAAAGCCAGGGAGGTGGCAAGGATGGACCGACGACATGTCCTGGTCGGGTCCGACGCGCCACCGGCCGCTGAACGGGCGCTGCGCTGGGCGGCCACGGAGGCGTCCCTGCGTGGCATGTCCTTGCGGATCTGTCACGCGTGGAGCTGGCCCTATCCGCTCCGTCCGCGGGACGGTGACGCGCTGGAGGTGGTCCGGGGCATGGGCGTCCTGGCGCTGGAGGACGGTGCCCGGCTCGCGCGGGAAACCGTCCCCGGCCTGGACGTACGGACGTCGCTGGTGAGGGGCACACCACCCGGAGCCATCCTGGACGCGTGCGCGGACGCGGCGCTTATCGTGATCGGCGCTCGCGGGGCGGGCGGTTTCGAGAACCTGCCGATCGGCTCCACGGCCGTCCACGTGCCTGCGCACGTCGATCGCCCCGTGGTCGTGGTCCCCGCTTACAAGCCGGCTGATGCCCCGAGGCGGATCGTCGTCCGGTCGCGATCGTCCACGAGCGCGACCCGGAAGTGAAGGAGTCGTCATGATCAAAGTTCTGGTGGCGTACGCCTCCGAACGCGGAGGGACCGCCGAGATCGCCGACTGGATCGGAGTCGCGCTGCGCCAGGCGGGCGTGGACGCGGACGTGCGGCCCGCCGGAGAAGTCGCAAACCTGGACGGGTACGACGCGGCCGTCGTCGGCGGCGCCCTGTACGCAGGACGCTGGCCCCGGGAGGCACGCCGCTTCGTTCGCCACCATTCCGACGCGCTGGCGCACCGGCCGGTGTGGCTGTTCAGCAGCGGACCGCTGGACCACACCGCGGAAGAGCGAACGATCGAACCCGTGCCCGGCGTCGCCAAGTTCGCCGGCCGGGTGAACGCCCGCGGCCACGCCACCTTCGGCGGACGGCTGACCCCGGACGCCAAGGGCTTCCTGGCCTCCAAGATCGCTCAGCGGTCCAGCGGCGACTACCGGGACCGCGACCACGTCGCCGAGTGGGCCACTGGCATCGCCCGTGAGCTGCTGAGGGTGGCCATATGAGCGAGATCTTTGCTGGTGTCGGGGGCGGTTCGCAGCCGAGTCTGCTCGCGGTCGACTGGCCGCTTACCCGCGCCGCGCCCTGTAGTCCGACGATTTGGCTTTGAGTTGTGCGGCGAGGGCGGCGGCCTGGGTGCGTCGGCTCATGCCGAGCTTGGTGAAGATGTTGGAGATGTAGTTCTTGACGGTCTTTTCCGCTAGGTAGAGGTGTTCGCCGATCTGGCGGTTGGTGAGTCCCTCGCCGATCAGTTCGAAGATGTGGCGTTCCTGTTCGGTGAGGACCTGGAGGGGGTCTTTGGTTTCCTGGCGGGTGCGGATGCGTTCGAGCATGCGGGCGGTGCTGCGGGGGTCGAGCAGTGATTGGCCGGTGGCGACGGTGCGGACGGCGCCGACCAGGTCCGAGCCGTGGATCTGTTTGAGGACGTAGCCGGCTGCTCCGGCCATGACGGCCTCGAACAGGGCGTTCTCGTCGTCGAAGGAGGTGAGCATGAGGCAGGCCAGCTGGGGCATCTGGGAGCGGATCTCGCGGCAGACGGTGACGCCGTCGCCGTCTGGGAGGCGCACGTCCAAGACCGCCACGTCGGGTCGTGCGGCCGGAATCCGCGCCAGCGCCTCGGCTGCGGTGCCGGCCTCCCCGACGACCTCGATGTCGTCCTCGGCGGACAGCAGGGCGGCCACGCCACGCCGCACGACCTCATGGTCGTCCATCAAGAACACCCGGATCGTTTCCGCGTCTTTGGGGGCTTGGGCGGTCATGGCGCTCGTTTCCTCAGGTCAGTAGTGACGTACCCGACGCTACCCCGCCATAGGGCCGTTCCCGAGGTGGCGAACGTCCCATGTCGGTGGGACCACCGTCCCAGGTTGGTGTAGGTCGAGCGTGAAGGGGAAGCGCCCCGAGGCTGCCGACAGGATCTTCAAGGAAGATCCGGCCGTTCCAGCCGAGGTAGCACGTTCAATTGCCGGGCTGGGTCTGGGCACCGCCTGGTGGGCGGCCCTACTTGGCAAGAGCCGGCATTCGCCTTGCCAAGAATCTTCATGCCGCAGCGATCGAGGTCCATGTCCTTCAGGGGTTACATCACATCGGCGACGTGCCAGGGACCAACGTCCCGAGCCTGACTTTTCGGCATTAGCCGGGAGATACTGATGATATGGCTGATGGGGCAAGTACCGGTCCGGATCGGGCGCGTCTGATGCTGCCGCAGTTGCAGCTGGACGATTTGCTGACCGAACTCCAGGCGCGGCTGGAGGCCGCCCGGGCGACGCGGGATCGGGTGCACGCGCTGCTGGAGGCCGTGGTCTCGATCGGCAGCGATCTGGATCTGGAGTCGGTGCTGCGGCGGATCATTGAGGCCGCCACCACCCTGGTCGACGCCCGGTACGGCGCGCTGGGGGTGATCGATGAGGAGGGCGAGCGGCTGATCCAGTTCGTCACGGTCGGTGTCGGCGACGATGAGATCGAGGCGATCGGGCACTGGCCGGAGGGCCATGGGATTCTGGGGCTGCTGATCCGCGAACCGCACCCGCTGCGGCTGCCGGACCTGGGTGAGCATCCGGCCTCTAGCGGTTTCCCGGCGAACCATCCACCGATGCGGACGTTCCTGGGCGTGCCGATCCGGGTGCGGGACGAGGTGTTCGGCAACCTGTACCTGACCGAAAAGGCCGGCGGCGGCGAGTTCGACCAGGAGGACGAGGTCGTGGTGGCGGCGCTGGCCACGGCTGCGGGTGTGGCGATCGAGAATGCCCGCCTGTTCGAGGAGACCCGGCGGCGTGAGCGGTGGCTTGAGGCCTCCAGCGAGATCTCCACGGCGCTGCTGTCGGGCACCGACCCGCATGAGGTGACCACGCTGGTGGCGCAGCGGGCACAGGAGATCGCCGACGCCGATCTGGCGGCCGTGGCGCTGCTCGAGGAGGACGGAACGGATTTCCTGGTGGCGGCCGCTCATGGTGAGGGCGCCGGGCGGCTTGAGGGATTGCGGGTGCCGCTGGGCCATTCGGTGGCCGGGCCGGTGTTCGCCGGCGGTGTGGCGTTGCGGCTGGCCGACGGGAGCAAGGCGGCGCAGGAGGCGAACGTGCCGACGCAGGTGCCGGTCGGGCCGCTGCTGGTGGTGCCGCTCGGCCTGGGTGACTCGGCGCGCGGCGTCCTCTCAGTGCTCAACGTGCCTGGCGGGACGGCGTTCTCCGAGGGGACACAGCGGCTGCTGGAGGCGTTCGCCGGGCAGGCGGCGGTGGCGCTGGAGCTGGCGGAGCGGCGTGTGGACGCCGAGCGGCTGACGCTGCTGGAGGACCGCGACCGCATCGCCAGGGACCTGCACGACACGGTGATCCAACGGCTGTTCGCCACGGCCATGACGTTGATGGCGGCGCTCAAGCTGGTGCAGCGGCGAGAGGTGGCGGTCAGGGTGCAGCGGGCGGTGGACGATCTGGACGACACCATCCGGCAGATCCGCTCGTCCATCTTCGCGCTGCAGGGACCCGACGAGGAGGAGTCGTTGCGAAGCCGGGTGCATGCGCTGGTCGACACGGCGGCCGAGCAGTTGGGGTTCGCGCCGTCGGTGCGGCTGGACGGGCTGCTGGACACGTTGGTCGACGAGGACACCGGGGAGCATCTGCTGGCCGTCGTGCGGGAGGCGCTGTCCAATGTGGCGCGGCACGCGCGCGCCACCGAGACAGCGGTGAACATCGACGTCGGTGACGAGGTCACGGCGCGAGTCGAGGACAACGGAGTCGGCATTCCCGAGGGCGGCCGCCGCAGCGGGCTGCGCAACCTCGGTGAACGTGCTGAGAAACTGGGCGGATCGTGCACCACCGGGCCACGGCCGGGCGGCGGGACGACGCTGACCTGGCAGGTCCCGCTCAAGGAGGAATGACCGGGGCAGGGCCCGGAGCGATGGTCGCCGAACAGGCCGGCTCGCCCATGGCCGGTCGCGGGGCCGGGCACCGACCAACCCTGGTAGACCCAGCCCAATAGACGGCCTGGGCGACTAAGCGTGAAAGATGACGTTGCGCAGGAGGAAGACCCTCAGCAGCAGGACGAACCACCACTGCGCCGGGTCCGTATCACGCCGCCGCTCGTCGCTCTCGAAGTGACTGCGGCGATGCCGGCGGTTCGCGCGCGCCCGCACAGTCTGATCACGCCGTCCCCTGCCTCATACGGACCCAAAGGCGGAGGCCCCACTCGGCTCGCGGCCAGCGGGCCCGTCATATCGCCGGATGCGGGGACTTTGGTCCCGTTGATCGTGCGCCGAACGGTCCTACGGCGGCGGTGGGAGTGGGGGTTTAGTCGTAGGTGAAGCGACCGGCGATGCGATGGAAGGTGAGAGGCGATGACCGTCTCCGAGCACAAGACCCATGTTGGGCGGGACACGTTGATTCGGGTGGTGCGGCCGGTGCCGCTGACCGAGTCGTCTGCGGCGCGGTATGTGTGGGCGGCGGCGCGGCTGGCGCTGGGGTGGGTGTTCGCGTGGGCGTTCCTGGACAAGGTGTTCGGGTTCGGGCATGCGACCCCCGCCGGCAAGGCGTGGGTCGATGG
The DNA here is from genome assembly GCF_040650055.1 of Spirillospora sp. NPDC048819. Taxonomy (NCBI): domain Bacteria; kingdom Bacillati; phylum Actinomycetota; class Actinomycetes; order Streptosporangiales; family Thermomonosporaceae; genus Spirillospora; species Spirillospora sp. NPDC048819. The sequence goes on from NZ_JBEZGN010000021.1 coordinate 82,570, forward strand.
CGGTAGCCCCACCGAGGGGTTCCTGGCCAACAGCCCCAAGGGCCCGTTCGCCGGGTTCTACAACGACATCGCCGGAGCGGTCTGGGCGGACTGGCTGTTCATGCTGGGTCTGGCCGGTATCGGCGCCGCGCTGCTGCTGGGGATCGGGATGCGGATCGCCGCGGCGGCGGGCGCGGTGCTGCTGGTGATGATGTGGACGGCGGTTCTTCCCCCGGAGAACAACCTCTTCATGGACGACCACCTGATCTACGCGATCTTGATCGTCGGGCTGGCCCTGGTCAGCGCCGGCGACACCCTGGGGCTGGGCCGCTGGTGGGGCAACACCCACCTGGTCAAGCGCCTCCCCGCCCTCAAGTGACCTACCGCGGACTCGATAAGGACGCCCACCAGCCGGTGGGCGTCCTTATCCATGGTGCGCCCGGCATGGGCGATTGCTTGGGGGTGAAAGTCCCTTGGAGGAAGAGGTGGTGCTAATACCGAGCCGGAGACAAGGGCGTCGTCGTGCGGCGGGGTCTGGAGGAAGCCCGAGGCGAAATTCTGCACCGAGGGACACGAACCGTGTGTGAGGCGCGGCGATCTGGGTGGGCCTGCCATGGAAGGTGAAGCCGTCACCGTCGGCAGGGTCGTTGCGTAGACGCGGCGGGCGCAGGGGGAAGGTGATCGTTCTTACCTGGGGAGATCTGCCGGGGTGTCGGTTGTCAATGGCCACTCAGCTCTGGCTCTGACCCACTTTGCGTGATCTCGTTAGTCCATCAGCAGGACGCGCTTGCGGAGCAAGTCGTGGTCGGCGCGGCCGTACATCTGCCGCTTGATCATCTTACAAGTTACGTGGAATCAGCCGTGGAGACGATCATGGTCTCTTCGGTCTCACCCACGGACTTGAGGGGCAGTGTTGGGCGCGGTGGTGCTGGAGGAGAAGTGGCCGGTTCTGGGGCGGCATGGGCGGGCGGCCGAGTGGCTGCACATCTGGATTGATCTGGGGCGGGCGCCGCGGACTGTTGATGCGTACGCGCGTGGGCTGGCCGAGTATTTGGAGGTGTGCGACCGCGAGGGCGTCGACCCCGTCGGAGCGGGCCGGTCGCATGTCGCGGTGTTCGTGCGGGAGTTGACCTCGCGGCCGAGTCGGCGTGGGGCGAATGTGGTGTCGCTGGATTCGGGTGCTGGGCTGTCGAACGCCACGATCCAGCAACGGCTGGTGCCGGTTCGGCTGTTCTACGACTTCTTGATCGAGGAGGGCCTGCGGGAGTCCAACCCGGTCGGGCGCGGTAGGTACACGCCGGGCAGGAGGTTCGGCGGTCAGCAGCGAGGCCTGGTACCGCGGCTGACCAAGCTGCCGTGGATCCCCAGTGAGCGGCAGTGGGCGGACGTCCTGGACGTCGCCCGCGACGAGACGATCCGTAACCGGGTGATGCTCGCGCTGGCCTATGACGCGGCGTTGCGCCGAGAGGAGTTGTGCTCGCTGCGCACCGATGATCTGGATCCGGCACTGCGGACGTTGCGGGTGCGGGCCGAGACCACCAAGAACCGGCTGGAACGGGTGGTGCCGTACTCGGCGGCGACCGGGGTGCTGTTGTCGGGGTATCTGGCTCATCGGGCGTCAATCAGCCGGGGCCCGGGGGCCGTTGTTCCTGTCGGAGTCGCGGCGCAACCACGCCCAGCCGCTGAGCTTGTGGACCTGGTCGAAAGTGGTCCGCAAGGTCGCGTTGGACGCTGGGGTTCCTCAGTTCTCCACGCACACCACCCGGCATCTGTGCCTGACCGATCTGGCCCGGATGGGGTGGGAGCTGCACGCGATCGCGACGTTCGCCGGCCATCGGAGCACCGAGTCCACCCTCGCCTACATTCATCTGTCTGGCCGGGACCTGGCCGACAAGCTCGCCACCGGCATGGAGCACATCCACGCTTGGCGAGTACGGATGCTCACCGCCTCCAGCACGATCGCAGCGGAGACGGCCCGATGACCGCCACGAGGTTGGAGGATCTTGAAGCTGCTGGTGAGGGGCGGTGGTGCTGGCCGATCATCGCTGATCGCTACGACACCCTGGCTCTTGTCCGGGTCGTCGAGGCCGAAGCCATCAACGAGCTCGGAGTGGAGAACCTGCGGCGGCTTCACCGTCACGATCCCGCCGCTCCGGGGTGGGCGGTGATCAGGCGGCTGCTGCGCCCGTTGGAGGCGGCCAACGCCAGCCTGGACTCGCCGCCCACCAGCCACCGCAGACGGGCGATGGCCGATGCGACGGCGGTGATCCTGCTGCGCTGCGCCCAGGTTGGACGCTCGTACTGGGGCTGGAGCATGCAGGAATGGGCGGAGGTGATCGGCGAGGATCAGGCAGGATTCCGTCGCTCGGCCCCTACCTGGGCCGATGACGCGGTCCGCCCCTATGTGTCCTCGCTCGCCTATCTCCTTGGTGGGTTCAACGAGTTCCATCGGCTGGGCGGCTTCCAACGCCTCACACTGGCCTGGCGGATCTTCGGACGTGACCGGGTGAACGGCGAGATCGAAGCTATCCGGGCCGTCCTGGACCAGTGGGGCTACCGGCTCGGCCGCGGGGACGACCAACTCCTGCCGATGGTGGTCTGCCAGCTGTTCCTACTCAACCGCAGCCCACACACCGAGAATCTCGGGACCGAGTTGTTCGATCGGATCCGCAGCGAGCGGCTGCTGGGCGATCTGCGTCTCAACACCCTGCACGCCGTTCAACGCGCGGTGGCCGCTCTGGGCTTCTGTGAACCGCCCGTCTTGGCCAATGGCGGAAGCAAAACGCCTCGAGCAGGGGGCGCCCCAGCGGTCTGGACGGACTGGGTGGACCGCTGGCACGCCACCTCGACCCTGACGCCCAAGACCCGCGGCAACGTCCGGGCCAACCTGCTCAACATCGGGCGGTGGGCCGCCGCCGAGCAGCCTGAGGCGGCCGATCCGGCCAGCTGGACCCGGCAGACCTGCGCGGCCTGGATCGGGGCGTTGGACCGGATGAACGTCGGCGACTACACCCAGCGGACCGTCGGTCTCAAGGACCGGATCGGCCAACCTCTTCAGGCGCCGACGAAGGCCGGCCGGATCGCCGCGGCTCGAACGTTCTTCCGGGACTGCCAGGAGTGGGAGTGGCTGCCCCGCCGGTTCGCTCCCGAGCGCGCCCTGGCCACCCCGCGCAGCATCGGCGCCCTGCTCGGGCCCCACCCGAGGGTGATAGCCGACGACATCTGGGCGAAGCTCCTGTGGGCCGGACTGAACCTTGAAGCCACCGACCTTCCACTGACCCGCGCCGGATTCTTCTACCCGGTGGAGCTGGTCCGCGCGGTAACGCTGACCTGGCTGTTCAGCGGCCAGCGCAGCAACGAGATCACCCGCCTGCGGGCGGGCTGCATCCGCTGGCAGCACGACGGGCAGACCATCAGCGGCGACGACACCGAGGTCTTGGCCCGCGACGCGGTCTGCCTGCTGGATGTCCCCACCCACAAGACCGGCACCGCGTTCACCAAGCCCGTCGACGCGCTCATGGGCGAGGCTATCGAGGCATGGCAGGCGGTTCGACCAACCCAGCCGCAGATGGTCGACCGCCGGACCGGCGAGCAAGTGGACTTCTTGTTCGCCTTCCGGGCCCGACGTGTCCCGTCGACCTACATCAACGGCACCGTCATCCCGCTGCTCTGCCGCAAGGCCGGTGTCCCGGCCGCCGACGTTCGCGGGAACATCACCAGCCACCGGGCCCGCTCCACCATCGCCTCCCAGCTCTACAACGCCAAGGAACCAATGACGCTGTTCGAGCTGCAAGCCTGGCTCGGACACCGCTCGCCTCAGTCCACGACCTTCTACGCCAAGATCACCCCCACGACGCTGAACAAGGCCTACGACGACGCCGGGTATTTCGCCCGCAACGTCCGCACCATCGAGGTCCTCCTCGACCGGGACGCCGTCACCTCCGGCCAGGCAACAGCTGGGGAGCCGTGGCAGTACTACGACCTCGGCCACGGCCTGTGCTCCTACACCTTCTTCGAGCAGTGCCAGCACCGGATGGCCTGCGCCAAGTGCGACTTCTATACTCCCAAGGACTCGACGAAGGCCCAACTGCTTGAGGCCAAGGACAACCTGCAGCGCATGCTGGTGAGCATCCCGCTCACCGACGACGAACGCGCCGCCGTTGACGACGGCCAAACCGCCCTCGACCAGCTCCTTGAACGCCTCGCAGACGTCGCCACTCCCGTCGGCCCGACTCCCCGCGAGCTTCGCGCCGAACCCGGCAGATCACTGCCGCTGATCGTCGAGTCGCCCACCGGCCGACCCGAACGAAAGTGCTGCTGACATGCGCCCCATCCTCTACACCATCGACCGCCGCGGCCCTGGACGGCTGAGCACCATGGCCAAACCCCGAGGCGGAGACTGGCTGGACGACGAGATGACCGCTCTGAAAACCGAAGGCGTCGATGTTCTGGTCTGCGCCCTCACGCCGACCGAACTCGATGAGACCGGCCTCACCGCCGAGCCCCTGACCGCCCAGCAAGCAGGTCTGCGCTTCGTGGCGATCTCCATCCCCGACCGCGATGTCCCCGACCTCGCGGCCGTTCTACCCGCCCTGCAGCAGCTCGCCCAGCAGTTGCAGAGCGGCGCACACATCGTCACCCACTGCCGCTTCGGCATCGGGCGCGCCTCCCTGCTCGCCGCATCCCTCCTGATCCTCAACGCCACCCACCCAGATTCGGCCTGGAACCACATCCATCGCGCCAGAGGACTCCCCGTCCCCGACACCGCCGAGCAACGCGAGTGGACCAACATGCTGGTCAAGCACCGGCTGGCTTGACAGATCAGATTCCACATAATGATCCGGTTGACGTTGCCTTCGACCGGTCCTGAGCTGTAAGGAAGGGTGAGCCCGGCTTTGACGGCCTCCCAGTCGCGGCGCAGGCCTGCGGCGAAGCCGCGCAGCTCGCGGACGGGGCTGGTTTCCGCCCAGTTGGCCCACTCGTCGAGGTCCTTGCCGCGGAGCTGAACGAGCATCTCGGCGAACTGCTGGGTGAGCTCGGTGGCGACGGCGATCTCCGGGCACCGATCGCTGATCTTCTGCAACGTTTCACGGTCGTTGTCGGTGAGCTTGTCGGGAGGCGTGACGATCCAGCCGGTGACCTCGCGGACCTTCGGTGCCGGCGGCGGGGTCAGGCGAGCGGTGTGCGTACGCAGCTGAGCGGTGACCCGACGTAGGGTCCGCATGCTGCCGCGATAGCCGCGAGTGCGCAGTTCCTCCAGCAGCTGGTTGGTGCTGCGACAGCCTTCGTCCCAACGCTGGTGCAGGTAGGGAAGATGCTGGTCGAGAAGGGCTTTTCGGGGACTGCGGCCCTCGCCCAGCAGTTCCTCGGCGGTGGTCGCGTTGACGTATCGACGTATCGTCTTACGATCCAGACGCAGGTCCCGGCTGATCTCGGTGATGGTCAGGCCGCGCCGCACCGCCTGGTGGACCTCGGCATGACGGGCACGAGTTCGGGCGGCTCCCGGGCTCTGTTCCCCTTCACCGGAGCCGGCGACCGGCGGGTCCGGTTCCTTGTCAGGTTCGCGCAGGCTGCCGCGGTGACGGGCAACGACACGTTCGACGGCGGCGGTCAGGTTGTGAAGCAGGTGCCAGCGATCAGCAACCTGGATCGCCAGCGGCGCGCCGCGCCGCGTGCCCTCGGCGTAGCAGCCGGCCCGGTCCCGGCAGATCACCTCGACGCCAGGATGGGCGTCCAGCCAGGCAGCGACCGATTCGGCGGACCGGTCCGGCAGAAGATCGACCGGACGGCGGGTCTCCACATCGACCAATACAGTTCCGTAGGCCGCGCCCCGGCGCCAGGCGAAATCATCGACCCCCAGCACGCGCGGTGTCGGTGGCTGCGGGTCGGCCATGCCTCTGATCAGGCGTAATAGGGTCGATCGACCCACTGCAGCGGCCAGGCGTCCTGCCAGGCGCTCGCCCGCCCGACCGCCCAGCGCCAGCGCGATCTGCCGCAACGCCTCACGCAGCCCGGTGCTGCGACGGCCGTGCCGCACGGTCAGCCCCGGCACCTGCTCGGCGAACGTCTTCTTTCCGCACTCGTCGTTACGACAGAAGAACCGGCGAACCTGCAGGTGGAGCTGCGTCTCCTGACCCGCGACCGGCGAATCGGAGAGCCGCCGTCCGTAGTAGCTGTGCACGCTTGTCGCTCTGGACCCGCACCCCGGGCAGGTTGCCTCGGGGGTCTGCGTCCTGGCGCGTATCCGTATGGATCGACCCACCAGTGACACACGCTCGACGCACACACCAGCGAGATGAGGAAACAGGACCGTCAGCAGCTCCGTGATCGACACCGGCCATGCTCACGATCAAGATCCCCACTACCGACGAGAACACCCAAATCGTGACCCTCCGGCTCGCCCCATCACGCAAAGTGGGTCAGAGCCAGCCTTCCATGGCCGCCGTCAGTCGGTTGTGCTGTCGTTGTCGCCGCGCCGACGGGTCCGGGCTGTGAGGTCGGGGCCTGACCTGGCAGAAGTCAGCAGAGGCCGTGGTACCGGTGAGGGGAACGGACAATCAGCCGGGAAAGGCCGAACGTCGAGTGGAGCGGAAGAATCGGGTTGCTCGTGCCGGTCGCTTTGATCGCAGCCATCCCGCGTGAGGCGAGCCCGCCGCTGGGAGGGGCCGGTGAATCCCGGTGAATCCCGGTGAGTACCGGTGAGTACCGGTGCGGAGCGTAGCGGCAGGTCGGCGCGCCTTGAGGACACCGTGATCTCGGAGCTGGAGGAGTCGTTGTGGGAGCGGATGCTGTCACCGGCCAACCTGTCCGGGGCGTTGAGGCGTTTCGAGGCCGACAAGGGAGCGCCTGGTGTGGACGGCATGACCGCGGACGAACTTCGTCCGTGGCTGCGGGAGCATTGGGCGGGTGTCCGGGAGGCTTTGGACGCGGGTACGTACCGGCCGTCGCCGGTCCGCCGGGTGGTGATCCCCAAGCCCGGGGGCGTGGTGAACGCATGCTGGGGGTGCCCACTGTGCTGGACCGGCTGGTCCAGCAGGCCATCGCGCAGGTGCTCACGCCGATCTTCGATCCGGGGTTTCGGGTTCGTCGTTCGGGTTCCGTCCGGGCCCGGTCCGCTCATCAGGCGGTCAAGGTCGCGCGGCGGGCCATCGCCGACGGGCACCGCCGGGTCGTGGATGTCGATCTTGAACGGTTCTTCGATCGGGTCGACTTCTACGTGCTCATGGCGTGGGTGGCGCGCAAGGTCACTGACCGCAGGGTCCTCAAGCTCATCCGGGCGCTGGAAGCCGGGGTGATGGTCGATGGGCGCGCGGTCACCGGTTCGCGCATTACGCCGATGACATCCGTGTCTTCGTGCGCAGCAGGCGAGCCGCTCACCGGGTCCTCGATTCGGTCACGGCCGTGGTCGAGGGCGGTTGAAACTCAAGGTGAACCGGGCGAAGTCCTCGGTCTGGCACGCGCGTGAGGCGACGCTGCCGGGCTTTGGATTCGACTTCACCCGCTCCGGGGTGGGCATCCGGGTCGATCCGAAGGCGGTCGAACGCCTCAAGGGCCGTATCCGGGAGCTGACCAGCCTGAGGTGGAGCGTGTCGATGCCCTGCAGGATCGACAAGCTCAACGCGTTCATCCGCGGGTGGATGGCCTGTTCTTCGTATCGGCAGGCGCGGCGCGCCATAGCGGGCCTGCGGCAACTACCGGCCGGTCTCGGCGATGGTGTGCAGTACTGCTCCCATTCCAGCTCGGTGCTGATCCGCCAGGCCAGCCCCAAGCTAATGCTCGGGGCTGGCCATCCGCTGCATGCACAAGAACTCCTGGCCGCCGCTCTGCGCGACCAGAAGTCGATGGTCCATCACGTGTGGATGCCGCCGGCTGGGCTGCACGGCGGCATCGGGACCGCTTCTCGGCACTGCGTCATGCTCGCAGGGAGCCGCGTGTTCGTCAGTCGGGGGAGAGGAACGGGCGGCGGGGCCAGACGTGTTCGGGGCCGTGGGGGCGGACGGCGGTGAGTCCCTGTTCGACGGCGTCGGCCAGGGCTGCGCTGGTGTCGATCGTGGTCGCTTCGGGCCACGGTGCCGCGTTCGCGCGCATGGCGGCGGCGATGTCGGCATCGGCGTCGGAGGCGCCGCGCGCACGGGTCCGGATCCGCTCGGCGGTGAGCGTTCCGGGGGCCTCGCACCGCAGGGACGACAGACGCGCGTGTTCCTGGTCGGCCGTCGCGGCCAGGAGATTGCGGTGCTCCTTGGAGGTCCACGAGGCGTCCACGATGACCGTTTCACCCAGCCGGAGCAGTTTCACGGCGCGGTCGGCGAGTTCGCGGTAGGTGCGCTGGTCCCATTCAGGGGTGTAGATGCCGGTGCCGTAGGGGGCGGCGGCGGAGTCGAGTGGAGCGAGCCCGGCGAGTTCCTTGCGGATCCGGTCGCTGCTGAGCAGCGAGCAGCCCAGTTTGTCGGCCAGCGCGCCGGCCAGAGACGTCTTGCCGGTGGCGGGCAGTCCTCCCACCAGGATCAGGTTGACCTGCCCGGCGCGCAGATGGCGGAGCGCGATGGTGCTGTAGGCGCGTGCGTCGGCGGCGGCGTCCGGGTTGCCCTGTGCGTGGCGCAGGCAGGCGACCTTGGCGCGGACGAATGCCCGGTAGGCGACGTAGTGGTGGCGCAGTGACGGCGGGGCCGGGTCGGCGGCGAACTCGGCATACCAAGTCGTGAAACGTTCGGCCAGACCCGGAGCGCCGAGGCGTTCGAGGTCCATGGCCAGGAACGAGGCGTCGTCGAGGCCGTCCAGCCGGCGGAGTCTGTCGTCGAACTCCAGGCAGTCCAGGATGCGCGGGCCGTCGTCCAGGCAGAAGATGTCGCCGGCGAGCAGGTCGCCGTGGCCGTCGATCACGCGGCCGTCGGCGATGCGCGTGTCGAACAGCGGCTTGCGTCCGGCGAGGAACTCGATCGCGAGGTCTTCGGTCTCTGCGGCGGCCTCGGAGTCAAGGACGCGGCCGTGAAAGGGTCTCACCTGGTCAAAGCTGTCGCGCCAGCGGCCCTGAACGGCGTCGCGGGTCTCCTGGGCGGAGATGTCGGGGCTCCGCGGTGCCCGGGCATGCCAGGCGGCCAGGGTCCGGGCGACGTCGCGGAGCGCGTCCTCGACCGGTGCGCCGTTCTCGACCAGGGTGGACAGGCGCCGGTCGGCGGGCATGCGACGCATCACCACGAGGTGGTCGCAGACGCCGCCGTCGGGTCCGTGCACATCGGCGACGCCCAGATACACGTCGGGGGCGAACCGCCGGTTCAGCCGGACCTCCTGGTGGCAGGCCTGTTCGCGCAGCTCACGCGTGCTGAAGTCCAGGAACCCCAGGTCCACCGGCTTCTTGAGCTTGTAGGCACGGTCACCGATGAAGAAGACCACGCCGATGTGGGTCTCGGCGACGGCGGCGCTGTCCACTGGCTTCACGCTCTCGGGTAGTGGGTGGGGTGGGTGGGGTGGGTGTCGTCGTAGTCGTATCCGATGTCGTGGACGACGTCGACGACGCCCTCGGTGGCGGCGGTCAACCGCGCGACGATCGGGATGAGGCTCTTCTGCTCGACACGCCCGGTGAGGTGGACGACGCCTGCTTGGACGCGGACGTGCAGTTCAGCGGGGTCCTGCCAGAGCTTGCTGATCAAGACGTCTCGGATGATCTCGTCTCGGATGTCGGCGTCGGAGCGGTGGAACACGCGTAGCAGGTCGCAGCGGGCCACAATGCCGGCCAGACGGCCGCTTTTCGTGACGACGGGCATGGCCTTGAAGCCGTGGGCGTTCGACAACCGGGCGGCTTCGGCGATGGCGGTGTGCGGCGCAACGGTGATGGCCGGGGCGCTCATGAGCCCGAGGGCGTCGACGGCCCCGGCCTTGGCCTCGACCTGGGCGTGCCGCCGCAGCCGGTGCCGTCGCGGCCCGGCGTCGCCCTTGTACTCCTGCTTACGCAGAAGGTCGGCCTCGGTGACGATGCCGGTGAGCCGGCCGCCGCCGTCCACGACGGGGATCGCGCTGATGCGGTGTTCCACCATCGCCGCGGCGATCTCGGCGAACGGAGTGTCCTCGGTCACCGTCACGACGTTCCTGGTCATGACGTCTTCGACCGTCAGGCGTTGCATGGCTTTCCTCCCGGACCTGCGACGGGGTCAGTGGTTCTCGCTGGACGCGGCGGTGTGGTCCGCGCAGATCACGACGCCGCATCGTGCGTGCTCGCGCACCACTGGAACGGTGTCGCCGCCGAGCGGGTTGCCGTGCTCGGAGTGCGCCCGGGCGCCGATCACGAGCAGTTCGGCGTGCGCGGCGGCCTTGGCCAGTGTCGTGCCCGGTTCACCGTGGATGACGCGTAGGCGGGTGGTGAGGTGCTGGGTGCGCGGTATCGCGTGGGCGACCAGGCGGCGCAGCCGCAGCCACTCAGCGGCGGTTCGCAGTGGGCCGGCCGCAGGGGCGTCGCCCGGCTTGAGGACGCGGACGACGTCCAGCCGCGCGTGGCGGTCGAGGGCCTCGCGGGCGGCGCGGCGCAGCGCGGCCATCGAGTTGGGGGATCCGTCGACGCCGACGGCGACGGAGCGGTGTTCGGGCAAGACCCACATCGGTGACCTCCTTGAGTCACCTCCACCATCCCGCCCGGGCCGTCGGCGGGGGAGTGCCGAGCGTCCCTCCCGGCCGGGACCTTCGGCCCGATCGCGGACTGTCGCGCAAGCTCGCGAGTGGAGCGTCCTCCGCATGGTGACGCCTCGCCTTCTGTTAGGGGACCTTTGGCTCTTACCTGCGGAAACGGTGTCGCCGACACTGAAAATAGGACGGAAACCCGAAGGCAGAAGGGGTGAACCGATGGGTGAGATAACGGTCCTTCACCGCGAAGGCGACGCCTTCGCCGTGCTCGTCCGGGACCACGTGATCCATGCGGACCAGCCGTATTCGGCGGGTGGGATGGACGCCGGGCCGACACCGGTCGAATTGTTCGTGGCGTCTCTGGCCGCCTGCGCGGCGCACTACGCACGGCGGTACCTGGTGCGGCGCAGTCTTCCCGCGCACGGGTTGGAGGTCACCGCCGGCTTCACCATGAGCGCGGGCGTCCCGGCCCGGGTGTCGCATGTCGAGCTGCAGCTGCGTCCCCCCATCCGGCTGTCGGACGAGGACGCTGCGGGACTGCGCGCGGCCGTCGCGGGCTGCACGGTCCACAACTCCATCCTCGACCCGCCACGCATCGGCGTGCACCTGGAACCACAGGTCGCAGCCGCTTGATCCGCGGCGGAGGTCCCTCGCTCAGGGGCCGTTCGGCCCTGTGGGCCGGCTCCCCTGGGCGATGGGATGGAAGCGTGACCACAAGAGGAGGACGTCATGAGCCATGTGGTCGTCGGTTACGACGGAACCATTGAGAGCGAGAGGGCTCTGCGGTGGGCGATCGAAGAGGCCCGGCTGAGGCGGCTGCCATTGACGGTGTGCCATGTCTGGCGCTGGCCCTTCCCCGTCAGCCACATAGACCACGAGGGCGCGGCCATCGTCCAACGGATGGCCGAGCACCTGCTCGACCACGGTGTGGCGCTGGCGCGGGACCTGGCCCCCGGCCTGAAGGTGCGCAAGCGGCTGGAGAGTGGCAGCGCCTATGCCGCGCTGGTGCACCAGGGACGGGACGCCGACATGATCGTGGTCGGCTCCCACGCTCCCGACGAGATGCCTGTGGGGTCGGCGGCGCTTCAGGTGCCGGCCAGAACGGACCGTCCGGCCATGGTCGTGCGGTCGGCCGCCACGCGAGACGGTCTCATCGTCGTGGGCGTGGACGGCTCGGCGGGCGCCGACGCGGCCCTGGCCCTTGCCTTCGAGGAGGCGGCCCTGCGCGGCTGGCGGCTGCGGGCGGTGTACGGCTGCTGGGAACCCGGAGCGGCTCCCGACGGGGACCTCTCCCTGTTCGGTGATGAGGACAGGCTGCGCCATGTCTGCGGGGCCGTGCTGGAGCGGGCGGTCGCGCCGTGGCTGGTGAAGTATCCCCACGTTCAGGCCATGACCTCGCTGGTGCTGAAGTCGCCGCGCGAGGCGCTGTTCGAGGCCGCTCAGGACGCCACCTTGATGGTGGTGGGCGCCCGCGGCACCGGCGTCGTCGAGAGGCTGACCCTTGGGGCGACGAGCGACGCGCTGCTGACGCACGTCCCGTGCACGGTCGCCGTCGTCCCGAACCCAGCCGGATGACCGGCTGAAACCGTCGTCGTGGTCGCTGGGTCGAGTCGCGTGCGCGCCGGGTCGGCGAGCCGTCGGCTCAGTTGTGGGAGCACGGTCGTTGGAAGGGGTGTGAGTCAGGTGAGTAGCGTGAGCGCCGCGGATCTCGCGCGTATGCCGTTCTTGAGCGGCATGAGGAAAGCCGACCTGAGCAAGCTCGCGAAGGCGGCCCGGTTCACCGACTTCCCGGCGGGGCGGCGCATCTTCATCGAGGAGGAGCCGGCGGAACGCTTCTGGCTCGTCCAGGACGGGACCGTGGCCCTGGAACTGCACATGTCCGGCCAGAGTTCAGTGGTCATCGAGACGTTCGGCCCAGGCTCGGTGCTGGGATGGTCGTGGTTGTTCCGCCCGTACCAGTGGAGGTTCGGAGGCGTTGCGACCACGCCGGTCCGGGCGATCGAGTTCGACGGGCGGCTGGTCCGGACGCTCTGCGCGGTCGACCCGTCACTCGGCTACGTGCTGACACGTCGTTTCGCCGAACTGGTCGTCGACCGTCTGGAGGCCACCCAGACACGGCTGGCCGAACTGTCCTCCGGAACCTCAGGGCTGCCCGGATGAGGCTCTGCTCCGGCTGAGCGGGGTTGGGGGCATCGGGTCAGTCGCGGCCGCCTGGCGGGTCGACATACTCGGTGGTCACGCCGCCAGGGTGGAGAGGGATGCGCCGGCCGGTGATCGTACGCGGGGTCAACCGCACGAAGAACACCCCGGCCGAGCGGATCCACGGCGAAAGAGGGAGCCTCTGGAGCCGCGCGGTCTCGGCCGGGCCGGTGACGACCTCGGACGATCCGGTCACCAGGACGCTCCAGGCGGTGCGCAGGGCCGGTTCGAGGTCGTCGGCCTCGAACGTGAGCGGGCGGCCGCCCCGGACCGCGTCGAGCTTGGCGCCGGGCGCGGTGGCGAAGACGAGCGTGTCGCCGTCCATGACGAAGTTGACCGGCAGGAGGGTGACGGTCCCGTCGTCCTCGGCCCATGCGATCCGTCCGACCGTGACGCTACGTAGCAGGTCCAGGCAGGTGTCGGGGTCGAGCGGTTGCAGTTCGGTGTCCATAACCCCATTTCACCAGCGCCCCCTACGCCCATCGACGAGGACGGCCTGGGCGGCAGGCAGCTGGCGGCCGGTTGGCGGCCTGACCTGAGCGCCTTTGGATCGGCCGCCTCCTTCAATTGCTGCGGGCGTTGCGGATACCCGAGATGCTTCTGGACGGTGAGATCAGGTCGCCGGTGTGCAGCAGGTTTTCAAGGGATCACCTCGTCGCGTTGGAGGGGGCAGCTCATGCAGCGGGGACCGCCCCGGCCGCGTCCGAGCTCTCCGCCGGGAATGGTGATGACTTCGATGCCGTGGTGGCGGAGCATGGTGTTGGTGGTGACGTTGCGTTCGTAGGCGATGACGACGCCGGGTTCGACGGCCAGGACGTTGTTGCCGTCGTCCCATTGCTCGCGTTCGGCGGCGCGGATGTCCTGTTCGGCGGTCAGGACGTGCACGCGGGGTAGTCCGAGGGCGCGGGCGATCGCGGGGAACAACGCCTGGTTCTCGTCAACGCGAACCTCACGGCCGTGGTCGTGGCCAGGAGTGAGGGTGTAGGACCGCAACGGCGGCAGTTCGGGGTAGACGGTGAAGCTGTCGTGGTCGACCATCGTCAGGACGGTGTCCAGGTGCATGAAGGCGCGCCGCCGGGGGAGCTGGACGGCGATGACGCGCTGTGCCGCGCCGGCGGTGAACAACCGCTGGGCGAGCAACTCGATGGCCTGCGGGGTGGTGCGTTCGGTCATCCCCGCCAAGATCAGGCCGTCACTGAGGACGTGGATGTCGCCGCCTTCGAGGGTGGGCAGCGGGAAGTCGCCGCCGGGATACCAGACCGGGATGTTCTGGCCGGTGAACAGCGGGTGGTGCCGGTAGATGGCTCGGTTTCGCGGCGTCGCGCGGGTTTGGCCATCGGATGCAGGGTGACGCCCTTGTGGATCCAGGCGGATGGGTCGCGGGTGAACAGGTGGTTGGGCAGTGGCGGCAGGACGAAGTCGCCGCCGTCCAGCGAGGACAGCAGCAGGCTGTGGGCGGGCAGGCCGAGTTCGGCCTTGGTGAGCCCGCCGATGAGGTGGCGGGTGAGCGTGGTCGAATCCATGTCGTCCAGCTCGGAACGGACGGGTGCGGCCAGGGTGGGGCCAAGGGCGGTCTGGGAAGCGGTGTGGTCGAGGATCTGTGCGCGGGCTCGGTCGATCTTGAGAGTCTCGGCGAGCAGGTCGGCGAGGTAGTGGACGTGGACGCCGCGTTCGCGGAGGGTGTCGGCGAACACGTCGTGTTCCCAGCGGGCGCGTCTGGCCCACAGCACCTCGTCGAAAAGCAGGTCGTCCTTGTTGGCCGGGGCGGGTCGGTGGCCAGCAGGACCAGTTCGGCGAGGGAGGCGTAGGCGTCGCGGTCTGGAATCCGACGAAGTCGCCGAAAGCCCGCCGCGCGTAGGCGTAGGGGCCGCCCGTGCGGGGGTAAGCGCGGGCCAGGCGGGCGAACACCAGAGCCAGCAGGATCGCCCCGGCCGCGGTGAACACCCAGGCGACGAGGCTGATCGGCCCGAACGCGGCCAGCGCGCTGGGCAGCAGGAACACGCCCGACCCGATCATGTTGCCCACCACCAGGGCCGTGGCCATCCACAGCCCCAACCTCCGGCGGGCCGGTTGAGCGCTCATGTTGCGCCTCCTTCTCCTCGGCGGCTCGATCGCCGCCCTTCGACCTGATCACTGCGGACCCGGGCCGGGCGCCGGGCTTCGGCCTCCGGATCGGTGGACAAAGGTCCCGTTCCGCACCGGCCGTCGTTCCTCGGCCCGGCGCGCGCGGCGTCAGTCGTAGGGGCGGACGACGGCGACGGGGCAGCGGGCATGGTGGATCACGCCGTGGCTCACCGACCCGAGCGGGATCGATCGTCCCCGGGACCCCACGACGACCAGGTCGGCGCTCTGTGAGGCCAGGGCGAGCTTCTCGACCGGATGGCCGATGACGACGTCCTCGACGATCTTGACGCCCGGGTACCGCTCCCGCCACGGCGCCAGGGACTCGGCCATGCGGCTTCGGAACATGTCGGCCGCGATCGGCCACTCCACTCGCGTCTCGATGGCCAGGGGCGAGGGAGGCCACGCGTACAGGACACGCAGCCGGGCATCACGGGCGGAGGCGACGGCGAAGGCGTGGTCGAGCGCCGGCGCCGGGTCCTCGACCAGGTCCATGCCCACCACGACCTCGCCCGGAGTGCCGTCGACCGGTCCACGGACCACAACCACCGGGCCGGGGAAATGCCCGGCCAGGCGCAGCCCCGTGGAGCCCAGCAGCAGCGAGGCGAACCCGCCCCGCCCGCGATGGCCGACCACGACCTCACCGGCCTCGTCGGCGTACCGCCGCAAGCCCGCCGCCACACTCCGGTCATGGACGAGCATGGTCTCTACGCGAAGCTCCGACCGCCGCTGCAGGGCGAGGGCCCGCCCGTCTCGCAAGATCTGGTCTCCCGACTCCACGAGCGCCTCGGCGATGCCGTCGGTGGTGTGTCCCGGGATGTCCAGGGCGGGGGTCTCCACGACGTGGAGGATGCGCAGGGTCTTGCCAGAGAGTGCGGCCTCATCCGCGGCCCAGCCGATGGCGCGTCCGGACGAGGCGGACCCGTCGACTCCGACGAGGACCGTCGTTCGTTGCGTGGACATGTGCTTCTCCTCTGAGGGGTGTCAGTGAGGGGCATCGGACGCCAGCGGCGGCAGGAGGAGCAGCTCATGCGCCCGGCGCGCCGTCGGCGTCGTGCCGTCGCCGGGGGCGTCCAGGGGGGTGCCCTCCAGGGCGGCTGCCAGCAGGCGGGCCGCCTCGGTCAGCGCGGCGACCTGCTGCTCCAGGACCGCGACACGGTGCTCCAACGCCAGAACAGGGGGGCCGGTGATGGTGATCTGCTTCGCCATCGCGAAGCTCCTTTGGGTCGGTGTGCCGCCCGATGACGGACACGGTGCCGATTCCAGCGTCAGTTGCCCGACCACGCGGCGCGTAGGGACTTTCGTCACGCCGCCCGTCGCCGTACGGCCCGCCCCAGGCCCAGGCGCCTGCCCGCGCTGCCGGACGTCCCCGTGCTCTCTGAAGCCGAAGGCCCCTTTTGTTCTGGACCGATGCCCCTCGTCGGGAGGCGGCTGTGGAGTCAAGGCTGATGGTGAACGAACCGGTGGAGAACGCTAGGACGAGGTGGAGAAGACATGAACGCAGACCGATCACTTGTGTCGTTGTCGGCTATGACGGCTGTCCGCAAGGAGGCCCCCGACGTGCCGGTGCGGGGGTACTGGAGCGTGGACAGGCGGCCGCCAGGCTGATCGCGGCGGGCCAGAGCACGGACTCGGATCGGTCAGTCACGCGGTGGGTACGGCACGCGCCCTGCCCGGTACCCGTCGAGTGATGGGAGCAGCTCGTGCATCTCCTCGGCCAGGGACGGCGAGATCGAGTGGACCACCTCCTGCCGCAGGAGGTTGAACATCCTGGCCGCCCGGCGGGCGCCTGCGTCACCGGCGCCGTCGACGTGCAGTTCCTCGTTCACGGCGGTGAGCAAACGCCAGGTGCGCATCAGCCGGGCGGGTGCGGTCACCTCGTACCCTCTGCGCGCCTTGTGGTCGTCGCGGATAACGACGGTCATGCGCGATGGGCGGGGCACCGAGGTGTGCCTCTCGTGGTGATCGTGTGGTTCTGTCGGGCGGTCACTGCCGCACCTTCTTCCCGTCGTGTCATGGCCGTTGCCGTCGCAGCCGCTTGTCCGCGGCCACCACGAGGCCGGCCACCCACGGCGAAGACGACCGCGGCCAGCGCGAGGATGCCGACGGTCAGGATCTTGCTGAACTCGGCGAGCTTGCGCGTCAGCGGCGTCACCAGAGTCTCCGCGGCACCGACCGGCCAGTGGACCTCACCGGGCTCGGTCTCCGCGCCGGTTGCGATCGCGACCCCGCCGCCGTCCGGCCGGGCCGTTCGGTCCTTTGGCCGGAGGCGGCGCCCCCGCTGGTTCAGGTGGTGGGCGGTGCGGCAGGTGCGGCTTCCTTGAGGAGTTCGTCGATGCCGTCGCGGATCCCCGTGCAAAGGGTCTCCAGGTCGGGGACGGCGTCGTGGTCGCCGGTGAGCCCGAACCACAAGGCGCCGTCATAGGACACGATGCCGATCGAGATGCGCAGTCCGGCAGTGATCGGTATGTAGGGATCGATCTCCAGCATCCTGCGTCCCATCACGTACAGCGGGAACGGCGGGCCCGGGACATTGGTGACGATCGTGTGGATCAGCGGCTGGCGCAACCTCAGCGCGGTGTGGGCGGCCGCGGCCAGCAGGCCGGGTGCGGCGCCGGCGAGCTTGACGAAGGCGTCCAGGCCGGCGGCCCGGTTACGGCTCTTCAAGCCGTCCATCTGCTCCCGGATGAGGTGCAGGCGCCGGAGCGGGTCGGATTCTCCGCACGGCAGGTCCACCGGCACCGCCGAGACCCGGTTCGACGGAACCCCGCGCTCGCCGGCCGACCGGACGGAGACCGGCACCATCGCCCGGACGATCGAGTCCTCGTCCATGACGCCGCGAGTCTCCAGAAGGTCGCGGAACCCGCGGGCCGCGGCGGCCAAGGCCACGTCGTTGACCGACCCTCCGAATGTGCGCCTGATCCGGTCGATTTCGTCCATCCCGGCGTACGTCCGGGTCCAGCGCCGGCGTTGTCCTGTCGGGCCGTTGAGCGAGGACGCGCCGGAGCCCATGAGCCGCGTCGCGTAGCCGGGCACCGCGCCCACAGCGGTGACCGTGTCGCGCAGGGCGGGCAGGAACAGTCGACTGGCTTGCCGTCCGAAGGCCTTCAGCGTGTCCGCGATGCCGTCGCGCAGGACGGTGGCGGCGGGCGGTTCGGGTTCGGGCGTCCACACCCGGGGCTCCGCGGGCGTCCAGCCGGGATCGGTGTCCAGGAGCACGGCCAGCAGGTCGATGCCGGCCAGCCCGTCCACCATGCAGTGGTGCACCTTCGAGATCATCGCCCAGCGGCCGCCCTCCAGCCCGTCGACAAGCCACACCTCCCACGGCGAACGGGCGAGGTTCAGCGGCGGGCCCAGGATGCGGCCCGCCAGCTCGCACAACTCCTCCGGCCCGCCGGGAGGCGGAGCGGCCGCATGCAGGACGTGGTCGTTCATCGCGAAGTGCTGATCGTCCACCCAGACCGGGTGCGCGAGGTGGAACGGGACGGTCCGCACACGCTGCCGGCAGCGCGGCGCGAGCCGGAGCCTGTCGAAGATCTCCCGCACGAGGTCCGGGTAGTCGGGTGCGGGACCCTCGAAAACGGTCACCGTCCCGATCTGAAGCGGTGTGGTGTCGTTCTCGGCGAAGAACATCCCCGCGTCCAGCGCGTTCATCCGCTGCATCATGCACCCCCTGCGTGAGGTCTCGCTTCGAGGCAACCCCGGCGCGGATCGCCGTCCCAGCGGCGTTCGCCCCGCGACCGGGGGACAAAGGTCCCCGCGAGCGGCGCGGGACCGGCGCAGCGACTCAGACGGCCGGCCTCGCCAGGGGGGTTGACCCGCTGGGTGAAAGTTCGTCGGCGACGGTCGAAGCCCAGGCCTCGATCTCCGCCCAGTTCCGGTAGTCGCCGTAGCGCACTCCCAGCGCCCTGCAGACCAGGTGTCCGGCGAAGGACACGTGCTCGCGCTGGAAGACACCCGAGAAGAGCCGGTGTTCGCGGGCGTCGACCCTCGCATGAAGCTGGTCCGCCAGCACGGTCTCCTCCTTGGGGCCGAAACCGCGCCAAGGGCCGCGGAGTGCGGCGGGCATCCCCACGCTGAACAGCCATACCGGGCGACCGGCCAGAACGCCGTGCTGGCCTGCGACGAAGTCGCCTGCCTCGGCCAGCCATGCGTGGCTGTGGACGGCGCTGCCGAGCACGAATCCCTCGTATCCGGCGGCGTCCTTCACCTCGTCCATGGGGCGGACGTCGGCGCCGATGCCGTGTTCGGCCAGCACCGCGCCGATCCGCTCGGCGATGCTGCGGGTGGACCCATGCGCGGTCGCGTATCCGACCAGGATCGTCATGTCCTCACCTCCGGACGCGAAGATGGGCCTACCTCACCGGCCGAAGCCGACCGCCGACGAAAGGTCGTTCAGCCGGCGGTCGCGCGGAGGGGAACCTGCGGTGGAGACCGCTGATCCGCAGGATCTTCGCCATCTGCGGACGGACACCGGTCAGCGTCACCGCACCGCCGTGGCGGCGGGCCAGCTTGTCGGCGGCGACGAACGCCGCCAGGCCGCGTGCGTCGCAGAAGGTCAGGGCCGAGACGTCGATCACGACGTCCGGACCCCGCTCATTGATCAGTACGGCCAGCTCGCCGCCGAACGCGGCGGCCGACGCGATGTCCAGCTCGCCGGAGACGATCGCACGTGGCGGACCGCCTCCGTCATTGTTCTTGATCGAGAATCTGAGCTGATCGAACTCGTTCTGCCGGGTGGCGCCCATGACGGTTCCTCCCCGTGGGCTCTTGCGTATCTCAAGGCTCTGTGGTCGTCCCGATCGCCAGTAGGGACGTTCGTCCCGGCTGTAACCCGCCAACGTCCCACCGGTGTGCGTACATCGCCGGTCTGGGTTCAGCCCCGCCGCTCTTGCATTGCCCAGTGCCGACCGGCGAACGACGTAGGGACTTTCGGCCGCATCCGTGTGCTGATCTCCTGCTTAACGTCGGGAGCGGACCTGTGAGGAGGTGCGCGATGGTTGCGTCGGCGATACGGACCGAAAGCCTGACCAAGCGTTTCGGAAGGGTGCTCGCCGTGGACGGCCTGGACCTGGAGGTCGGCCGTGGAGAGATCTTCGGCTTCCTCGGGCCGAACGGAGCGGGAAAGTCGACGACGATCCGGCTGCTGCTCGGCCTCGCCCGGCCGACGTCCGGCAAGGCGTGGATCACGGATGTCCCCGTCGGGACGTCGAGCGCGCACACCGCCACGTCGGCTACGTCGCCGGGGATGTGGCGGTGTGGCCGCAGCTGACCGGGCTGGAGACACTGACCTATCTGGGGAACCTGTCCGGGCGTGCCGACGTGCCGTTCCGCGACGAGCTCGTCGAGCGGCTGCGGTTCGATCCCGGGCTGCCGGCCCGCTCCTACTCCAAGGGCAACCGGCAGAAGCTCGCTCTGATCGCGGCGCTGATGACCCGGCCGGATGTGCTGCTGCTGGACGAGCCGACCTCGGGACTCGACCCGCTCTGGAGGCCGAGTTCCAGACGCTGGCCAAGGAGGCCGCCGGCCGCGGACAGACGATCTTCCTCTCCTCCCACATCCTGGACGAGGTCCAGGACCTTTGCCACCGCGTGGCGATCCTCC
Organism: Spirillospora sp. NPDC048819; assembly: GCF_040650055.1. Lineage (NCBI taxonomy): Bacteria > Bacillati > Actinomycetota > Actinomycetes > Streptosporangiales > Thermomonosporaceae > Spirillospora > Spirillospora sp. NPDC048819. The sequence continues at coordinate 103,084 of NZ_JBEZGN010000021.1, forward strand.
GGGAAGGCGGCTGGTCGAGGTTGCCGCACTGGACGAACTGCGCGGGCTGGGCGGGACGGTGCTGGAGGCGATCGTGGACGGCCCGCCCCCCCGATCTCGCCGGGGTGCCGGGTGTGACCGGCGTGGAGCCCATCGACGGCGGTGTGCGGGTGTCGATCACCGGATCGCCGTCTCCCGCACTGTCCCGGTTGAGCGCCTGCCCTCTGGTCCGGCTCCGCAGTCACGAGCCGACCCTCGAAGAGATCTTCCTGAGCTACTACGAGGCGGAGAGATGAGCAGGGCCATGCCTGTGCGCCGGGCCGTTGCGCGACCGCGCACGGAAGAGCACCGTCCTGCGGACGCACGGGTCGCGTGGTTGACCGCCCGGCTGATCCGGCGCGGGGTGGGCTGGCTCGCCATCGCCATCGCCGTCTACGTCACGGTTGAGGTCGTCACCTACCAGCGGACCTATCCCGACGCCGCCTCGCGGCAGAAGCTCGCGGCGCTGTCGGAAGACCCCGCCGTGCGGATGCTGCAGGGCGTCCCGCACGCCGTCGAGACGCCCGGCGGTTTCGTCGTCTGGGACGCCGGCTGGATGCTGGCCGCGGTCGCCGGCATCTGGGCGATGCTGGCGGCGGGCCGTTTACTGCGCGGAGAGGAGGAGTCCGGCCGCGCCGAACTCGTCCTGGTGGCGCCGGTACGTCCGTCCCGTGTCGTGCTGGTGCAGTCGGGCGTCCTTGCGGGCGCGGCGGTCGTGGCGGGGGCCGCGGCGGCCGTCCCTTTGGCGCTGATGGGGACGGGTGCGGCGGGCTCGGCGCTGTTCGGGCTCGGGCTCGCCGGCTTCGCCGCGACGTTCGCGGCGGTCACGGCGGTGCCCGCGCAGATCTTTCAGGTGCGGCGCCTCGTGACCATGGCTTCGGCCGCCGTCTTCGGGGTCCTGTTCCTGGTCAGAATGGCCGCCAACAGCGCCGACTCACGCGGGTGGCTGCGCTGGCTCACCCCGTTCGGCTGGCTGGATGATCTTCACCCGTACAGAAACCCGATCGGGCCCGCGCTGAACTGGCGTGATCCGGTTCTCGCCGTCTCCCCGTTCCACCACCTCGCGAACGTCCCGGCGGAACCGTTCGATATCGTCGCCGCAGTCAACATGATCGCCGTGGCGGCGCTGCTAACCATGGCCGGGCACTGGCTCTTCGAGCGCCGGGACCTCACCGGCGATTGAGCGGCCGGTGACGACGGATGTGGCCGCGAGGGGCGTGGAAGATCAGGGCGCCGGGCAGGATCGGGAGCCAGAAGCTGAGGATCCTGTAGAGCAGGACGGTCACGACCGCTTCGGTCGGGCCGGTCCCGAGGGCGACCAGGGCCAGCGCGAAGAGGGGCTCGACGATGCCCAGGCCGCCCGGGAGGGGACCGAGAAGGCGCAGGGGGATCAGCAGGAGATATATCGAGGCCAAGGTGGCCGGGGAGAGCGGCACGTTCATCGCGTGGCCCACGGCCAGGAAGGTCAGCGCCGAGCAGGTGGTGACCAGGGAGTTGCCGGCGAGGAGCGCGATGAGGCGCTTGGGTCTGCGCAACCGCTGGGACAGTCCCGCCGCGGCGGCCTTCAGCGGCGGGATGACCTCCGCCCGGCGGCGCCACAGGAGGGCCGTGCCGAGAAGCACGACTGCCGAAACGGTGAGGATCAGGGGCCCGGACCACGCCGGCGAGCGCGGCGATCCCCACCCTTGTGCGGCGGCGGACACCAGCGCCAGAACCAGTGCTATCAGATGGACGAGCGCCCCGGTCAGTCTCGTGAGCGCGACGGTCTGGGTGGCTTCGTGTGGTCCGGCCCCATGGTCGCGAAGGTAGGCGCCCAGAACGGCGTCGCCGCCCCGGCCGGTCGGATGCTGGCGGGAGGCGTAGGACGCGGCGACCTGGCGCACGTAGGTGCGTCCGAAGGCCAGGTCGTGCAGGGAGGCGCCCATCAAAGAGAGCGCGCCCGCGGCGTAGGAGGCCGCCACCAGCAACGTGGCCGCTAGGAGCCAGCGTGTTTGGGCGCCGGCGAGGACCGTCATCGGGGAGCGCAGGCCCGTGATTCCGATGAGCGCGTGGTAGGTGACGTATCCGGCGAGGACGAGCAGCAGCAGGAACCAGGGCCGGGACGGGATTCGCGACAGCGGCCGAGGAGCGACGCGGGTGGCGCCCGCACCGGTCAGCACCATGCGCAGTTCATCGAGGAGGAGCGGGTGTTCTCGCAGCATCGTCCGTGTGGAACCCGCCAGAGCGAGGGGCTGCAAGTAGGGTGCGGCGGCCCCGGTGGCGGAGAGCCCGAGCACGTTGACCGCGGCCTGGACGGACCGTTGCGGGCCGGTGACGAGGGCCGTGGAGACAAGGAGTTCGGCCACGTCCTGGGCCCGTCGGCCGTCGCCGGCGGCGTCCTCGGCGAAACCGAAGTCGACGAGCACGGGACGGCCGTCCGTACCGACGAGGACGTTCGCCAATCGCAGGTCGCGGTGGGCGATGCGCGCCGCGTGGAGTAATGCGACCTCCGACCACAGGCGGCGCAGGCAGGTGTCGTCCAGCGACTGGACGGCGCGGCCGTCGGTCTCGATGGCCTCCTCGACGAGGATCCAGGTACCGGGCCCGGCGGGCGCCACGCCGATGACGGCGGGGACACGTGCGCCAGTCGCGGCGGCGCGCATCAGCATGTACGCCTCGTGCTCCACCTGCCGCTTGGGGCTCGCCATCGGCGTCTCGTCCTCGACCTCGCGGTACAGCAGGAAGCGGGCCGCTTTGAACAGCAGGTCCGCGTCCCGCTGGTCGCGGCCGAGCGCCTTGACGAAGGCGGTGCGGCCATCGGCGGTGACGGCGGTGAACGGGACCGAACCGCGCGCGTCTGCCTTGAGCGGTTTGACGTCGGCTTCCGCCAGGCCGCAGCGGGCGAGTCCGGTGGCGACCCGTGCCGGCGGCGGGATGTGGTTCGGTGTGCCGCGTACGAGGTGGACGGCACCGCCGATCGCCCACCCGAGCGCGGCCCCCGCGACGACGTCCAAGGGGAAGTGGGCGCCTACGTAGACGCGGCCTACCGCCACGGCGACCGCGACGGTCCACAGCATCCACCGGACCGGGCGGCGGACGTGCGCGGCGGCGACCGTGGCCAGGGCGGCGGCGACGGCGGCGTGGCCGGAGACGAACCCGAGGCCGCCTTCGTGCGCGCCGCGAAGCACGACCTCCGACAGCAGCGCCCCAGGCCGGCCGCGGTCGGCGAGATCCTTGATCAGTTTGGCGAGCAGCCAGGCGGCGGTGCCTCCGAGGGCCAGGTCGGCGGCGAGCCGGACCCGGCGGGCGGCCAGGGCGGCCGCCGCCGTCGCCGCGACCGCGCCGAGGGCACCGGTCTGCATCACGATGTCGACCGGCCGGAACAGCCAGCCGGGCAGGTGGTTGACGAGACGGAAGACGCCGGCCTCCGTGCCCAGCAGGAGCCCGTCCGCGGCGAAGATCGCCAGGGACGAGCAGACACCGAGTCCGGCCAGGACACGGATCACATCGGCCGGATGCCGTGCCGTGGCGGGCGACTTCGGCGGGAACAGCGCGAACCGGGATTCCCGCAGGCCGGGACGTTCGGGCCGTCGCTTGCGGAGGATCCGCGGAGACGCCCGCTTCACGTGGTTCCTGGACCGGGCGGCGAGCCTGGCCGACTCAGCCGTGCCGATGACGCGCCGCGCCGCCGCCAGCGCCTGCTTGTGTGTGGTGGCCGCAGTGGTCATGGCGAGCAGACGGGTTGCGTCGTCGTTCAGCACTTCCGGTGCCGTGTCGGTCTCCGCGCGTCCCCAGCCGACGATCCAGGGACGTCCCCGCTCGTCGATCAGGATGTTCTCCGGCGTGAGGTCGCGGTGCGCGATGCGGTCTGCGCGCAGCGCGGCGTACTGCCGCCACAGATCGTCCAGCGTGTCCCGAGTGAGCTCCTCGGTCGCGGTGAGAGGACGGGCGCCATCGACATGGTCCATCACCAGTGCCCAGCCGCCGGGGCCGGACTCGGTCACGAACCGGATGGCCGGGACGCGGGCACCGGCCCGCCGGGCGCGCATGAGCAGGTACCCCTCGTGTTCGGCCAGGTGCTTTGCGGTGGCGAACGGAGGTTCGCCCGGCCTGCGGCGCCACAAGCGGCCCAGCCGGTGCAGTGTGTCTGCGTCGCGCTGGTCACGGCCCATCACCTTGACGAAGAGCCGTCCGGTGGAGGTGGTCACGGCGAAGGGCACCGCATGCCGAAGATCGCCCTGCACCTCCTGGACGTCCGTCACCGTCGATCCGTGGCCGGCGAGCATCTCCCGTACCGCCGCGAGCCGGGGACGGTGCCCCGGCGTCCCGGCGATGAGAAGCGCCGCCGCACCCACCGCCCAGCCCAGGGCCGCCCCGCCGAGCGCGTCCAGCGGGAAGTGCGCCCCCACATAGACCCTGGCGGCGCCCACGGCCGCGACCACGAGCCACAGGAGGCGCCGGTACGGACGCGGAAGATACGCACTGGCGACCGTGACCAGCGCGGCCGCCACGGCCGTGTGCCCGGCGACGAAACCCGTGCCCAAGGGCGTCGCGTCGGCCCGGAGCGCGACATCGTCCAGCAGCGCGGCGGGCCGCGGTCGCCCGGCCACGTCCTTGAGGATCTTGGCCAGGATCCACGCGAGCATCCCGCTCCCGCCCAGCGTGACGGCCAGGCGGAACCGGCGGAATGCGGCGGCGGCCACCATCGCGGCTGCGGTGGCGCCGAACCAGCCGGCCTGCATGACCAGCCATACCGGCGGCTCGATCGCGTCGGGAAGGTCGTTCACCAACCGGAAAAGGTCGATGTCCCAGCCGGGGACGCCCCGGCTCGACGCGACCAGCACCGCCAGGAAGGTCAGCGCGAGCGCCAGCCGGACCGCGTCCATCGGGTGGCGGGACGCGGTCCGGCGGGGCTTCGCGGCGGTGGCCGGGCGAACCCATCGCCACCACGACCACAGCACCCCGCCCGCCGGCAGGTAGACCAGGTAGGTGAAGAACCGGAACAGCAGAACGCCGGCCGCGGCTGCGGGCAGGTCCGCCCCGGTGAGGTTCAGCCCGCCGATCAGCGCCAGTTCGAGCACGCCCGCGCTGCCCGGGGTGAGCGGGATGACCGTCACCTGCCGCGCCACCGTGTACACGGCGAAGGCCTCCAGGACGCCCACCCGGGTGGTGCCCGCGGCCTGCAATGACAGGTAGAGCACCGCGAAAACGCAGGCGTGGTAAGCGATGGCGGACAGTGTCAGTGCCGGCCACCGGCCGCGAATCAGCTCCCGGGCCTCGCCCTGGAACCGCGCCACATCAGCGGCATGGTCGTCCACTTCGCGGTGCAGCAGCCGCAGGATGGGACGGGCCGCGCGGTATCCGGAGGCCACGACGGTGGATGCCGCGCGATCGCTCCAGAGCATGACGCCCGTAAGTGTGACGAGCACGACGGCCAGGCCCAGCCCCAGGACTCCAGCCCCGCGGATCCCCGGAGGAACGTCGGATACCAGGGCGAGCAGGCCCAGCGCGAGCAGCGGCAGGGTCAGCCGTGTGACGACGTTCCAGAGGCCGGTCACCAGCACCTGCAACGCGATCGGGACCGCCCGGAAGCCGAGTTCCCGGGACATCGCGACGTTCAGGGCCGCCCCGGCGGCGCCTCCGCCCGGCAGGGCGTAGGAGACCGCGGTGGTCACCACGTTGATGACCGACGCGGGGACGATCCTCAGGCCCGGAAGCGCCGCGCTGAGACCGGCGGCCGACGCGAGCACCGACAGCGCCGTGAGCGCCGACAGCAGGACGAGCTCGGGCGCGCTCACCCGTGTTCGCAGGATCTCGGCGACCTTCTCCAGGTCGACGAAACCGGGCAGGATCTTGCCGAAGATCGCGGCGACCACCAGCAGGGCCAGGACGCGGCCGAACCACGTCCGGGCACGTCCCCGCCCTACCCCGCCACCGTTGGTCTCCGATGAGCCGGCGAGGCCGTCTTCGGCCACCCGCGTGGTCATGCGTTCACCTCAGGGCGTCGAGGGTGGTGAGGGAGTAGCCGGCGTCACGGAGCCCGGTGATGATCGCGGGGAGCGCGTCGGCGTCCAGGGTGGTGCCGTCGTCGGGATTGGCGCCGACGTGCATCAGGACGATCATCCCGGGCGTCTTGGCGGCCAGCACGCGAGCGGTGACCTTGGCGGCGGTGACCTGCGTCCTAGCCGTCGCGTCGCTGATCTTGGTGAAGTCGGGGTGGGTGTTGCTGCGGTTCCCGATGCGGAAGCCCGACCCGGCCAGCAGGTTGGAGTAGATGGGAAAGCCGCGGGCGAAGTCGCCGACCGGGGAGAAGGTGGCGGGCACGTTCTCGCGCTGGAGGGTGGTGCGGATCGAGGCGACGCCGGAGGCGTCCCAGGCGCCGTCGAAGGTCAACGCGGCCACCTTCGCCGTGGTGGGGACCTTGGTGAAGTTCTTGCCGCGGAGCGTGGACGGCACGGCGGCGGGTGGTCCGGGGATCCAGGCTTGCTGGTCGGTGGTCCAGGTGGTGCCGGTAATGGCGCGGCTCCATAGCGCGCCGTCGCGGCCGCGGCCGACCGACACGGTCTTGCCGCCGGCGAAGGTGTCGGTGCCGGTCACGGCGACCGCGGGTGCCGAGCGGGCGGTCAGGCCGAGGGCGGTCCAGCCGCTCCAGCCGGTCCCGGGGGAATAGGTCTTGGTCTGAAGCCGGTCGGAGGCGTCGCGGACGAACACCTCGACGCGACCGCCAGCGTGCCCGGCCGCCGCGGGTGCAGCCGTGATGACCAGGTCGTCGACCTTGGTCCAGGGCTGCCAGGTTCCGTTCACCCGGATCCGCTCCCACAGGTGCCCGTCCACGCCGCGTCCGTACACGTGCGGACTGCCGCCGGCGAAGGCGACGGCCGGGCCGCCGATCAGGCGCCCGGCCACATTGAGCGGGCTGGACCAGGCACCGTCAACGAACCGCCGGTACAGCACGTTCTCCGTGGAGGCTCGGTAGGCGACGTCGAAGCCATTGCCGCTCGGCCAGCCGGCCGCGCCGGGGGTGTAGGTGGGCACGTCCACGGCCGCCGCGCCGCGTGTCGTAGCGACGGTGTGCGCCACGGCGGGCGCGGTCGCCGTCACCAGCGCCGTGGGGAGCAAGACAGCCGTGGAGAGCGCTGCGATGCGCCGCATCTTGATTCACCGTCCTTGATGGGGACTTCAGCGTCCCCCGCCGCGGTCGGCCAGGGCAGTGGACGAAGGTCCCCCGGCCGAACGCTGAAGGGCTCGTGCCCCTCGTCGCGCATGGGCCCGTCAACGCGTAGGCCTGTCGTGGAGCATCTCGTGGCCGTGGCGTGCGAGCGTGGTCCGCATGTTCATCCGCAAGGCGATGTGTTCCGGGGTCCACCCGATCGCACCTGGTGATCGGCGGGCTCAGGCGGTGGTGGGCGTTCCGGCCCGGAGCCGGTTGCGCCGTAGCATCCGCTGAATGTCGCCGGTGGTGATGATGCCCAGCAGCCGATGGTCAGAGGCCACGACCGCGACGAGGTCACCCACAACGGGGGGCAAGTGAAACAGCGTGATGACGGGGACGTCCGGGCCGACGACGCGCTCCGAAGGCAGCGGGACGCTGAGATCCCCGAGCCGAACGCGGGCGTCTCGGGGCTGTACGAGCGCCAGCCGCTCCACCGTGACGGCGCCGATCGGATCGCCGGTCACGTTCACGACCAGGAAGACAGACTGCCGTGACCGCAGCGCGACGCCCTCGATGAACGTGCCCGCGTGCTGCCAGGACCAGCCGTGGTCGGGATGCGGCGCCATGATGTCGGTGGCCCGCAGACCTTCGGCGGCCTCGCGCAGATCCGTCCAGCGCTCCTCGGCCCGCGCGGAACCGGCGATGAACCATCCGACCAGAGCAAGCCAGAGCCCGCTGAGGAAGCTCACCAGGAGAACGACCACCAGCCCGCCGACGATCATGGCCCCGCCCAGCATCCTCCCGGCGCGGGCGGCGGTACGGTTCGCGCCGGCCTTATCCCCGTGCCTGCGCCACAGCACCGCGCGCAGGATACGGCCGCCGTCCAAGGGAGCGCCCGGCAGCAGGTTGAACACGGCGATGAGCCCGTTGGTCGCCGCGATCCAGCTCAGTGACGCGATGACGGTCGCCGGGACGCCGAGCGCGGCGCCGGTCGCGGCGAACCCGGCGAAGGCCGCTGCCGCCGCCGCGCTGGTCAGCGGGCCGACGCCGGCGATGCGCAGGTCTGCGCGCGCGTTGGGCGGTTCGTCGGCCAGCTCCGCGACGCCGCCCAGCATCCACAGTGTGACGGAGCCGACCCTTACGCCGTGCCGCCGGGCGACGAACGCGTGTGCGAGCTCGTGCGCGGCGAGTGAGGCCAGGAACAGAGCCGCGGCCACCGCCGCCACCGCCCAGCGCGTCCCGGTGGACGCCGCCGGATCGGCCGCGGGGAGCACCGACCGGGCCAGGATGTCGGTGATCAGCACCATGATCACCAGAACCGACCAGTGTATCCCGAACGGGATTCCCCGGATCGTTCCCAGTCTGAAGGTCTGTTTCATCGCGCACCTCCCGCGGCACCTCCAGGCTCGCCCCGCGTCAGGCGCGCCATCAGGGCCGAATTGCCCTGTCCAGCAGAGGCCTAGGTCCGCAGGGCCCGGCGTCAGCCGGCTGCCTGCAACAGCTTGTTCGGGTCGGGGTCTTCGACCGGCATGCCCGAGCCGTCGAACACGACCGCGTCCGCCTCGGTCAAGGCCGTGCTCGACAGCCGGTAGTGGTGGAGGCACAGATGAATGTCCACGGCCTGACGGTCATGACCGTTGATCGGCAGGACCGCGACCACGGCAGGCTTGGCCGGGCAGCAGCACGCCCGGTCCGCCAGATCCGGCACCCGAGGCGGGGCAGGAGTGCGGCGCTCTTCCGGCTGCGCCATCGACTTGGTCTTACCTGTGAGCCGAGCGATGCGCTCGTGCGGAATCCTGGAAGCCATGTCCTCAGTGTTTCCCGTGCCGCTCCAGGGCGGCAGGGCCGTCATTACCCAGAACTCGGGACCAAGGGCCCGCACCGTACCGGGACGGGGAAAGGCCGGTCCTGCTCGACTGCGTCACCGCCCGGCTCTTCGGTGAGCCCGCGCACTTCATCATGCAGCACCGGCGGTTCCGGAACCTCCGGTGCCGCGTCGCAGGGAGTCCGCAGGCCGTGGCCACGTGGGTGAACGCAGGACCTTGGCCCCTGGGAAGGTCGCCGGACGCGGGGAGACGCTGGATTCATGGAAACCAAGGAGATGCTGGGCGACGAGGCGCAGTCCCTCCTCGCCCACGAGTGCGGAGCAATCTCACGAGACCGGTTGCAGCTCCCTGGGCCCGACTTCGTCGACCGGGTCCTTGCGTCGAGTGACCGGTCTCCCGCCGTCCTGCGCAATCTGCAGCACGTGTTCGACACCGGCCGCCTCGCCGGCACCGGGTACCTGTCGATCCTTCCGGTGGACCAGGGGGTCGAGCATTCCGCAGCCGCGTCCTTCGCCCCGAACCCGGCCTACTTCGACCCCGTAAACCTGTGCGAACTGGCGGTCGAGGCAGGTTGCAACGCGATCGCGAGCACTGTCGGCGTGCTGGGCGTGACCTCACGACGGTACGCGCACCGGATCCCGTTCATCGCCAAAATCAACCACAACCAGCTGCTGAGTTACCCCAACACCTACGACCAGGTCATGTTCGCCTCGGTCAAGCAGGCGTTCGACCTGGGCGCCGTCGCCGTCGGCGCCACCGTCTACTTCGGTGCACCGGAGAGCATGCGGCAACTCCAGGAAGTCCGCGAGGCGTTCGCGCGCGCCCACGAGCTGGGCATGTTCACCGTCCTGTGGGCCTACCTGCGCAACCCCGCCTTCAAAAAGGACGGGATCGACTACCACGTCAGCGCCGACCTGACCGGTCAGGCGAACCACCTGGCCGCCACCGTCGAAGCGGACATCGTGAAGCAGAAGCAGCCAGAGAACAACGGCGGTTTCCGCGCGCTGGGCTTCGGCAAGTCCGACGACCGGGTGTACGACGAGCTGACCAGCGACCATCCCATCGACCTCACTCGCTGGCAGGTCGCCAACTGCTACATGGGACGGGTCGGGCTGATCAACTCCGGTGGGGCCTCGGCTGGCGGAGGCGACATGGCCAAGGCCGTCCGTACCGCGGTCGTCAACAAGCGGGCCGGCGGCATGGGCCTGATCGTCGGACGCAAGTCGTTCCAGCGCCCGCGGCAGGAAGGGGTGGCGCTCATACACGCAATCCAGGACGTCTACCTCGACACCGCCGTCACCATCGCCTGATCGCAGGATCCCATCTGCTCGACGGGGCATCGGCGTTCGCGGCCGGTGCGGGACGGGCGGTCTTCGCAGGTAGAACACGGATGAGATCTCGAGGAGGGCCGATGAACAGCCCGGTCGTAGTTGGAGTGGACGGCTTCGAGTCGAGCCTGACCGCTGTGCAGACCGCAGCCCGTGAGGCGCAGTCGCGTGGTGTGCCGCTGCGCGTGGTGCATGCCTTCGTCTGGCCGCTTTTGCGGGTGCCGCTGGGCCCCTCGCCGCTCGGCCCGCCGACCGGCGGGTTCCGCAACATGGCCGATCGTCTCGTGAGCCAGGCGGTCGAGCGGGCACGGTCGGTGGCTCCGGAATTGCCCATCACCTCCCGGGTGGTGACTGGTGCGGCGGTCACCGTACTGGAGGAGGAGTCGCGTGAGGCCGTGCTGGTGGTGGTCGGCAGCCGGGGGCTGGGCGGTTTCAGTGGTCTGCTGGTCGGCTCGACGGCGGTGCATCTGGCCGCTCACGCCCGCTGCCCGGTGCTGGTGGTCCGCGGTGAACCGGATCCCAGCGGACCGATCGTGCTCGCCGTCGACGGCTCGGCCGCCGGCGAAGCGGCCGTCGCCTTCGCCTTCGCCGAGGCCTCGATGCGCGGCGCCGAACTGATCGCCCTGCATGCCTGGAACACATGGACCGGGCCTGTCCCCACCGGCCCGGGTGATCCGCTGCCGCTGGTGTACGACATCGGCATGCTGCGTGACGAGGAAGAACGCGTCCTGGCCGAAGCGTTGGCGGGCTGGCCTGAGAAGTATCCCGACGTCACCGTGCGCACCAGGCTGGTGCAAGCCCGCACCCGTCCGGCGCTCATCGAAGCCAGCGGCGACGCCCGGCTCGTGGTCGCGGGGGCACGCGGCCGCGGCGGTTTCGCCGGCCTCCTCCTCGGCTCGGTCTGCCAAGCGCTCCTGCACCACGCGCACTGCCCCGTCGCCGTCGTACGCGGTCGGGCGTGACCACCCCTGCGGGGATGGACCGCGGCTGACGGTCGGGCCCGCCCGTCCCCTGGGGTGGACAGGCGGCGAGCCCGTCGCATGTGCCGCAGGCCGCCGTCCTTCGCATGGCCGCTGGATCGCAGCGGTGTCCGCAGCCAGGTCAGGCGAGGCCCAGGAACAGCTTCTCCAACTGGTCAAGGTCCAGTTGAGCCTGTTCGGGGTCCGTGTCCTCCATGACGCACTTCTCCAGGCCGGTCGCGATGATCTTGAATCCGGCGCGGTCCAGTGCCCGCGACACTGCCGCCAGCTGGGCGATGACGTCCTTGCAGTCCCGCTCGTTCTCGATCATCTGGATGACGCCGCCGAGTTGTCCCTGCGCACGCCGCAAGCGTACGAGGACATCGGCCAGCGAGTCCGCCTCCGAATTTCATGTCGCCCTCCTCATGCCCACCAGGGCATGGCGCCCCGCGATCGGATCGGCCTGGGTCGGTGCCGAGCCCGCCCCGCATGCCTGAGTCTATACCCCTGGGGGTATTTGCATGGCGTCTCGAACTTCGGTTAATCTGAGGACATATACCCCGGGGGGTATATGGAGGGCTCTGTGAGAACGCCGCCTGACGAGTTGGAGAGAGGTAGTCCGATGATCGAGATCGTTCCCATCGACACCCCCACCCTGGGGGACCGCAGCTACTTCGTCACTGACGGCGAGGTCGCGTTCGTAGTCGATCCGCAGCGTGACATCGACCGCGTGCTCGCCCTGGCAGAGGAGCGGCACGCGGTGATCCTCGACGTCTTCGAGACCCACATCCACAACGACTATGTGACCGGTGGCCGGGCACTGGCCCAGGCGACGGGAGCCGCGTACCACGTCAACGCCGCTGACCCCGTGACCTTCGAGCATGACGCGGTGTCCGACGGGGACATCGTCGACGTCGGTGCGTGGATGCGCGTGCGGGTCCTGGCGACCCCCGGCCACACGTTCACGCATCTGGCCTACGTCCTGGAGGCTCAGGGCCGGGTGCCCGCGGTGTTCACCGGCGGGTCGCTCCTGTACGGATCCACCGGACGGCCCGACCTGCTCGGACCGGCCCACACCCACGACCTGGTGACCGCCCAGTACGGGTCGGCGCACCGGCTGATCCGTGAGCTCCCCGACGACGCCGAGGTCTTCCCCACCCACGGGTTCGGCAGCTTCTGCTCGGCCACCCAGTCGGGGGCCGAAGCATCGACGATCGGGCAGGAGAAGCGCACCAATCCCGCGCTCACCCTGGACGAGAAGGACTACGTGGAGACGCTGCTGGCCGGGTTGGACGCCTGGCCGGCCTACTACGCCCACATGGGCCCGGCCAACAGCGCGGGACTCGAAGCGCCCGACCTGTCGGAACCGCGTCGCGCGGACGCCGCCGAGCTGCGCCGCCGCATCGAGGCCGGGGAGTGGGTCGTCGACCTGCGGACCCGCACGGCGTTCGCGGCCGGGCACATGGCGGGAACGCTCAACTTCGGGCTGGACGGCGGCTTCGCGACCTACCTCGGCTGGCTCGTCCCGTGGGGCACACCGCTGACCCTGCTGGGCCAGACGCCCGAGGACGTCGCGGCCGCCCAGCGTGAGCTGGTTCGCATCGGCATTGACCGGCCTGCCGCGTCGGCCACCGGCGGCCCAGAACGCTGGGCGGGCGGGGAGCCCCTGGCCTCCTTCCCGAGGGCGTCGTTCGGTGAGCTGGCCGCCGTGCGGCACCACCGGCCGGTCGTGGTGCTGGACGTGCGCCGTTCCCACGAGTGGGACGACTCGCACATCGACGGCGCCCTGCACATCCCGCTGCAAGACCTGTCGCAGCGCATGGACGAGGTGCCCGGCGGCGAAGTGTGGGTCCACTGCCAGGCCGGCTACCGCGCCGCCATCGCCGCCTCGTTCCTGGCCGCCGCCGGGCGGCGCGTGGTCGCCGTCGACGACGAGTACGACGCCGGCGTCCGCGCCGGCCTGCCGGTCGTCGCGTCCGCCGCCTGACACCTGGACCGCCCGAATCGCCGATCTCCGTTCCGGGTCCCTGCCCGCACCCGGGCCCGGAACCGGCCCCCAACCGACGAAAGCAGACCGATATGTCGCCCATGTGCTCGAAGATCGACGCGGCGTCCCTACGCGACCGCGTCGCCGCCCCCGACGCGCCGCGCCTGCTGGACGTGCGCACCCCCGCCGAGTTCGCCGCGGCGCACATCCCCGGGTCCTACAACGTCCCTCTCGACACGCTGCGGGAACACCGCGCCGAGCTGCGCGGCTCCATGGACGACGTCGTTCTCATCTGCCGGACCGGCGCCCGCGCGAGCCAGGCCGAGCGGGCGCTCGTCGAGGCCGGCATGACCAAGGTGCACATCCTGGAGGGCGGAATCGTCGCCTGGGAAGCGGCCGGTGCGCCGCTCAACCGGAACGGGTCCCGCTGGGACCTGGAACGCCAGGTGCGCCTGGTCGCCGGGCTCCTGGTGCTGACCGGTGTCGTCGGCGGACTCGTCGTGCCGGGCCTGGAATGGCTGGCCGCCGCGATCGGTGCCGGCCTGACGGTCGCGGCCCTGACCAACACCTGCATGATGGGCATGCTGCTGGCCAAGCTGCCCTTCAACCGCGCGCCGGCCTGCGCCGCCGAGAGCATGGTCGCGCTACTGGGGGATCGGCGGCCGTGATGACGCTCGCGATGACCCTGCTCGCCTCGCTCGCCATCGGTATCTCACTCGGTCTGCTCGGCGGCGGGGGCTCCATCCTCACCGTGCCGATCCTGGTCTACGTGGCCGGAGTTGAGGTGAAGCAGGCGATCGCGATGTCGCTGTTCGTGGTGGGAGCGACCTCAGTGGCGGGCGTCCTGCCGCACGCCCGGACCGGCCGCGTCCGCTGGCGCACCGGGCTCCTGTTCGGCGGCGCCGGCATGGCGGGCGCCTACGCGGGCGGACGGCTGGCCGCCTTCATCCCGGGCGGCGTACTGCTGGCCGCCTTCGCGGTGATGATGGCCGTGACCGCGGTCGCGATGCTGCGCAGCCGTCCCGCACCCACGGGCGGGCACGTGGATCGCCCCCTACTCCGGATCCTGGCCGAAGGAGTGACCGTGGGGCTCGTCACCGGGCTGGTCGGGGCGGGCGGCGGCTTCCTCGTCGTTCCCGCTCTCGTCCTGCTCGGCGGACTTCCCATGCCCGTGGCGGTCGGGACCTCGCTGCTGGTCATCGCGATGAAGTCCTTCGCCGGACTGGCCGGACACCTCGCCGGTATCCACATCGACTGGCCGCTGACCCTCGCGGTGACCGGCGCGGCGGTACTCGGTGGCCTCGCCGGTTCAGGGCTGGCCGGGCGCATCGATCCGGAGCGGCTCCGGCAGGCCTTCGGATGGTTCGTCCTGGTGATGGCCGTATTCGTGGTGATCCAGGAGGCGCCGGCCACGATGCGCCACGCCGTGTTCGGCACTCCCGGCGGCTGGGCGGCCCTAGGGATTGCTGCGGTGGCCGCGACCGCCGCATTCCTGACGCACATGAGGCGGCACAGGCCACCGACCGGGCGGGGAGCGGAGCGCCCGATCCCTCCGGAACCGGTGCAGTGATGATCGGCCTGCTCAGCTCCGCAGCGAGTCCAGCGCCGCGGTGAGCCTCCCGGCAGCTTCGTCGGCGACCGGCCGGAGGCCCGGGTGCTCGCTCACCATGGCCATGACTTGAGGGTCCAGCGCTTCGACGACGGTGTCGTCACCCTCGGACCGGACCACGACGTTGCAGGGCAGCAGGAGACCGATCCGACGGTCGGCCTTCAGGGCGCGGTGGGCGAGCGGCGGGTTACAGGCGCCGAGGATGAGGTAGTCCTCAATCGTCTCGCCGATCTTCTCCTGCAGCGTGGCGCGCACGTCGACGCGCGAGAACTTCGAGGACGTCCTCGGAGGCGACGACATGGTCCTCATCGACTTCTGGGCCGGCTGGTGCGGGCCCTGCCGTTTCTTCGCCCCCTGTGTACGAGCGGGTCTCCGAGAAGCACGCCGACATCGTGTTCGGCAAGGTCGATACCGAAGCCCAGCAGGAACTGGCCGCTGCATTCCAGATCTCCTTCCATCCCGACCCTTGTGATCATCCGTGACAGGGTCGTGCTGTACGCCCAGCCCGGTGCACTGCGCGAGCCGGAACTGGAGAAGCTGATCGAGGAGGCCCGAGCCGTGGACATGGACGACGTGCAACGCCGCGAGGCGGGACACGAGCACGAGCGCAGCGCCTGAGGGGCGGCGAAGATGGTGCCGGACGACGGGATCGCCGGTGAACGGCGGTGCCCAGGGGAGTTGCCCGCCTTCGAAGTCGCGCAGCAGATGCAGGTCCGAGTGGCATGCTCCCGCGCCGCCGACGCGGATGACGACCTGCCCGGGCCCGGGTTCGGGTTCGGAGACATCGACTAGTACCGGATCGGACTTCCACTCCCGCAGCCGCAGTGCTCGCATGCTCGTCCTCCCCTACCAGGGGAATACTTCTCGCGTCACGTGCGCAATGGACGAAGGTCCCGCCCAGGCTGCGAGCCCGCACCGCGTCCGGTGGCGAGGCCGCGGCCTCGGCGCTGGGCGTCTACCAGCACAGGCTGCGTGCCTGCGCGGCCGCGATGACCGCCGACCTCGCCTACCTGGGCACCGAGCTCGATCCCGCGCTCAATGCCACCGTGCATGCCGACGGTGTGATCAGCCCGCCGGGCGCGGCTGTGGCGACGGTCGTGGTCTCGGCACGCGGAAACCTGGAGATCGCCGCGGGCACCCGCTCTGCACTGAGCCGGAGCGGACACCCCTGGGCGACCGAACCGGGACCGTCGTGCGCCCCGGGACGCGGACAGGTACCGATTCGGTGACGACGACGGTGCAGGCATCGTCACAGACGGGCGGCGACGTGGTCGACGAGATCGGCAAGGCGGCAGGTGTAGCCCCATTCGTTGTCGTACCAGCCGAAAACCTTCACGAGTTCACCGCTGGATTGGGTCAGCGGGGCGTCGAAGACGCAGGAGGCCGGGTCGCCGATCATGTCGCGGGACACGATCGGGTGGGTGTTGTACCGGATGATCCCGGCGAATGGGCCGTCGGCGGCCTGGGTGAACGCCTCGTTGATCTCCTCGGCGGTCACCGGCCGATCGAGGAGGCAGGCAAGATCGACAAGGGATCCGTCCTCGACGGGGACGCGCAGGGCCATGCCGTCGAACCGCCCCGCCAACTCGGGGATGACCGCGCCGACGGAGCGGGCGGCGCCCGTGCTGGTCGGAATCATGTTCACGGCCGCGGCACGCGCGCGGCGCAGATCCTTGTGCGGTGAGTCGAGAAGGTTCTGGTCGTTGGTGTAGCCGTGGACGGTCGTCATGTAGCCCCTGACCACCCCGAACGCGTCGTGGAGGACTTTCGCCATGGGGGCGACACAGTTGGTCGTGCACGAGGCGTTGGAGACGACGGCGTGTCGGTCCGAATCGTAGACGTGCTCGTTGACGCCCATCACGATCGTGGCGTCCACGTCCTTGCCGGGGGCCGAGAGGATCACCTTGCGGGCGCCGGACTTCAGATGCGCGGCGGCATCCTCGCGCCGCCGGAACCTGCCGGTGGATTCGATCACGATCTCGGCGCCGGCCGCGCCCCAGTCGAGGTCGGCCGGCTCACGATGGGCGGTGACCGGAATGCGGCGGCCATCGACGATCAGTGCCGAGTCGTCGTGTTCCACCGTCCTGCGGAGCCGCCCGTAGGTGGAGTCGTACATAAGCAGGTGCGCGAGCGTGGCGGTGTCGGTGATGTCATTGATCGCGGCGACCTCCTGGCCGCGGTCCAGCGCCAGGCGCAGGTAGTTGCGCCCGATGCGCCCGAATCCATTGATCCCTACTGGGATGGTCATCTCGTCTCCCATTCGGTCGGAGGGCATCGGCCCTGGGCTGTCCAGGGCCGACTTGGCCGCTACTTCCAGGCTCCGCCGAGCGGAGTGGGCGGCGTCAGGGACCTTCGTCGCGGTGAGTCCACGCTGCCGTGTGGCGAAGAGGGACTTTCGGCCCTGGAAGCACGGAGCTCCGCGGATGCTCACTGTTGGTGAGCGGGAGAAGCCCGATAGAGCGGTAGGGAGAAGTGGGCGACCACGCACCGTGCACTATGCGACGCCGTCTGAAGCGGCGCAGTACTCCTCCCCGCTTCATCTATGGATCCTCCATGTGTGCGCCCGGTGGTCATCCAAGTGTCGGCCGATGCCCGCAAGGCCGTCGAGGACGCGCTGTGGGCGCCTTCGGTGCACAACACCCAGCCATGGCGGTTCGGCTTGCACGGGGGCCCGGATCACCCTTCGCGCGGACACCGACCGCCGTCTCGACGTGGCGGATCCGGACGGCCGCGAGATGCTGATCAGCTGTGGTGCGGCGCTCTACAACCTGAGGAGCTCGCTGCGCGCGCTCGGGTACACGCCACGCGTCCGGCTGCTCCCCGATCCTGATCGCCCGCACCTTCTGGCCGACGTCGACCTGGAGTCGGGGGAGCGCCCGGACTAGCAGATCCTGCGTGAGCACGTGCAGATCCGGCGGCGCCGTACCCACCGGGGCGGGTTCCGCCCGGAACGGGTGCCCGCGGGGGTCCTGGCGGCCATACGCCACGACGCCGAGCGCGAAGGGGCCCGGTTGGTCGAGGCTATGGACGCGGACGTCAAGGGGGCCTTGGCGGCTCTGACCACGGTGGCCGAGCACGTCCAGCAGCGCACGGGGTCACATGCGGCGGAGATCGCCCGCTGGGCGCCCTCGCCCCGCACGTCCCGGACGGACGGCGTCCAGGAACGCGCCTACCCGCAACAAATCCCGCAGACCACGCCGCACTTCCCGGCCCGGGACTTCGCCCGTGGCCACGGATGGGGTGCGCCGAGCTCGCAAGACGTTGGGACGGCCCAGGCCGGGCTGACGTTGGTGCTGGTCACAGACGGCGATGCGCACCCCGATTGGCTGCGCACAGGGCAGGCAATGCAGCGTGTACTCCTGAGGGCCACAGAACGCGACCTGGCAGCAGCCTTCCACACCCAGGCACTCGAAGTGCCCGAGCCGCATGCGTTCATCAGCGCCCACTTCTGCAACGACGCTCACCCGCAGATGCTGCTGCGCCTGGGCGTCCCTCATGGGAGGAACTGGGAACCGTCCGTCGCCCGGTCGAGGAAATGATCGAGGAGACATGACGATCTCCAAGCGCCGGTTCGAGGTCGCCGGCCTCGAAGGTGAGCGGTCGTCCGACATGGACCGCGTCGAGCTTGGCGCCCGGAGCAGTGGTGAAGACGAGAGCTTCGCCGTCCATGACGAAGTTGACCGGCAGGACGGTCACAGTCCCGTCGTCCTGGGCCCACGCGATCCGGCCGACGGCCACCTGCTGGACGAGCGTGAGGCAGGTGGCCGGATCAAGGTATTGGAGTTCGTCGCTCATGGCCCTCCGTTCGTGCTCGGTGCTACCCCGTGGAGGCGCGATCCCGACCCCCTTTCCGGGCGGAGAAACGCAGGCCTCGGATGGAGGTCTTCCCAGCAGGAGGAGGTTTGGTCAGGCACGGAAGTCCTCGTTCTCGTTCTCGTTCTCGATTCGAGTGCCCGCGGTGCCGGACAGGAGCGCGGTGATGTCGGTGAGTGAGCCGATGATCGCGACGGCGCCTTGACGGTGCTCGGCGAAGCGGCAGGCGGCCTCGGCCTTGGGGCCCATGGAGCCGTTCGGCAGTTCCATCGCACGCAGCGCCCGAGGAGTGATCTGGCGGATGGGGCGGGCGTTCACCGTCCCGTGCTCGTGCATAACGGCCGGGACGTCGGTGAGGAGCAGCAGCGTGTCGGCTTTGAGTCGTTGGGCGAGCAGTGCCGCGGTGAGGTCCTTGTCCACCACTGCCTCGACTCCCTGATGATCCGGGTCGACCGGGATGCCGCCACCGCCGGCGGCGATGACCAGGCAGCCTTCGTCGACGAGCCGGGCGATGGTGGGGAGTTCGACGATCTCGCGGGGGGCAGGTGACGGGACGACCCTGCGCCAGGCAGCCCCGTCCTGCCGCACGGCCCAACCGTGTTCGGCCCGCAGCCGTTGCGCCTCGGGGGCCGAGTAGGTGTGGCCGACGAACTTCGTGGGGTGGGCGAACGCTGGGTCGTCCGGGGCGATGACGGTCTCGGTGAGCACGGCGACGACCTCACGACCGGGCATGGCCCGCCGCAGTTCCCGGGCCAGCCAGTAGCCGATCATGCCCTGGGTCTGGGCGCCGAGGACGTCGAGGGGGTAAGGCGCGGACAGTGCCGGGTCGGTGGCGCTCTCCACGGCCAGCATCCCGACCTGGGGCCCGTTGCCGTGGGTGATGATCAGTTCATTCCCGGTCGCTGCGGCGGCCAGGCCGCGCACGGCCTCACGGATGTGCCCGATCTGGACGGACGCGTCGAGCGGGTCGCCCCGGCGGAGCAGCGCGTTGCCTCCCAGGGCCGCGACGATCCTCATCGGTGCCCCTTAAGCCGTTCGGTAAACAGATCGGTGATGTGAAGGAGGTCTTTCATGGGGTCACCTCGTCGCGCTCAAGGGGGCAGCTCATGCATCGGGGACCGCCGCGGCCGCGGCCGAGTTCGCTGCCGGGGATGGTGATGACCTCGATGTCGTGGTGGCGGAGCATGGTGTTCGTGGTGACGTTGCGTTCGTAGGCGATGACGACTCCGGGTGCGATGGCCAGGACGTTGTTGCCGTCGTCCCACTGCTCGCGTTCTGCGGCTCGGACGTCCTGCTGCGCGGTCAGCACGTGGACGCGGGACAGGCCCAGCGCACGTGCGATCGCCGGGAACAGTGCCTCGTTCTCGTGCACCAGCACCTCGCGGCCGTGGGCGTGGCCGGGCGACAGGGTGTGGGACCGCAGCGGCGGCAGCTCTGGATAGGCGGTGAAGGTGTCGGGGCCGACCATTGTCATGACGGTGTCCAGGTGCATGAACGCCCGCCGCTTGGGCAGTTGCGCGGCGATCACATGGCGTGCTCTGCCGGCGGTGAACAGCCGCTGGGCGAGCAGTTCGATGGCCTGCGGGGTGGTGCGCTCGCTCATCCCGACCAGGACGGCGCCGTTGCCGAGGACGTGGATGTCGCCACCTTCCAAGGAGGGAAGGGTGAAGTCCGCGCCCGGGTACCAGACGGGGACGGTCTGCTCGGTGAACATCGGGTGGTGCCGGTAAATCGCGGCCAAGTGGAGGGTTTCGCGGCGCCGCGCGGGTTTGGCCATCGGGTGAAGGGTGATGCCGTCGTGGATCCATGCGGACGGGTCGCGGGTGAACAGGTGATTGGGCAGCGGCGGCAGCACGAAGTCGCCGTCGCCCAGGGACGACAGCAAAAGGCTGTGGGCGGGTAGGCCGAGTTCGGCTTTGGTGAGCCCGCCGATCAGGTGCCCGGTGAGCGCGGCGGGGTCCATGTCCTCCAGCACGTCGCGGACCGGTCCGGCCGCCGTCGGACCGAGTGCGATGTCGGATGCGGTCTGGTCGAGGACTCGGGCGCGGGCATCGTCGATCTTGAGGGTCTCGGCGAGTAGGTCGGCCAGGTAGTGCACCTGGACGCCGCGTTCCCGCAGGGTGTCGGCGAACACGTCGTGTTCCTGGCGGGCGCGCTTGGCCCACAGCACCTCGTCGAAGAGCAGGTCGTCCTTGTTGGCGGGGGTGAGGCGGAGCAGTTCCAGGTCGGGGCGGTGCAGCAGTACCTGCCGCAGCTGCCCGACCTCGGAGGAAACGGTGAACACGGGGTGCCTTTCCCTTAGGCGGCTTGGGCAGGTGGTTCGGGCTCGCCGGTCTGGCTGGCCCGGACGGCGGTGCGCTGGTCGCGATACTTCAGCCAGGCGTAGACGGGCATCCCGGCGAAGATCAGCAGCGTGCCCTTGTAGACGACCTCGTAGCCGGCGCCGGCGATGGCCCACACCGAGTACCCGAAGGCCAGCAGCGCGATGACGGCGTCACGGGCCAGGCGCCCGCCGGAGAACGCGGCCCGGTCGGTGGCCAGCAGCACCAGGTCGGCGGCGGTCGCGTAGGCGTAGGGAATCACGGTGGTGAGCGTGGCCAGCAGGATGATGAAGGTGAACTGCTCGACCAGGCCGGCGTTGTAGTTCATGACCATCAGCCCGGTGACCAGGACGCTGGAGACCACCAGCCCGACGATGGGAGTCCCGTCCCGTCCGGTGCGGGCGAACACACGGGGGAACAGCCCGTCCCGCGCGGCGGCCAACGGAATCTGGCCCTGCAGCAGGATCCATCCGTTGAGCGCGCCGAACGCGCTGATCACCGCGCCCGCCGCGACCAGGTCGGCGGCCCATCCGCCGAACGCGGCGTCGGCGGCGTCGGCGAACGGCGCGGTCGAGGTGGCCAGTGCGGCGGCGGGCACCAGTCCGAGGACCGCGACGGTGCCGAGAATGTAGATGAGCGCGGTCACGGCCGTTCCGGCGACGGTGGCGCGCGGGATGTTCTTCTCCGGGTTCTCCACGTCCTCGGCGGGGACGGTGGCCGACTCCAGCCCGATGAACGACCACAACGTCAGCGCGGCCACGGCGGTCACCGCGCCGAACGCGCCCTGGCCGCTGGCATTGAACTCACCGAAGTTTCCGGACTTGACGAAGAAGATCCCGCCGACCGCGATCAGCAGGAGAGGCACCAGCTTGATGATCGTGGTGGCGACCTGGACGGCGCCGCCCTGGCGGATTCCGTAGGCGTTGACCGCGGTCAGCAGCCAGATCGCCGCCAGGCCGACCCCCGCCGCGAGGACCTTGTCCTCACCCAGCGCGTCCCAGAAGTGCGCCAGATAACCGACGAACGCGACCGCGATGGCCGCGTTTCCAGCCCATATCGCGATCCAGTAGCCCCACGCGGTCTGGAACCCGACGAAGTCGCCGAACGCTTTGCGCGCGTAGGCGTACGGGCCGCCCGTCTTGGGGTAGGCGCGGGCGAGCCGGGCGAACACCAGCGCCAGCAGGATCGCTCCCGCCGCGGTGAACACCCAGGCGACCAGGCTGATCGGCCCGTACGCGGCCAGCGAACTGGGCAGCAGGAACACGCCGGATCCGATCATGTTGCCCACCACCAGGGCGGTGGTCATCCACAGCCCCAGTCTGCGGCGAGCCGGTTGCGCAGTCATCAGCGCCTCCTCTCATCGACGGCGTCACCGCCGCGTTCTCAGCTGATCACCACGCCCTCAGGCTGGGCGCCGGGCGTCCGTCCCCCGGTCAGCGGACCAAGGTCCTCTCCTGCGGGCCCCACCGGACCCGATTCGGGCATGCGGTGCCCGGCGCGTCGGGTCCGTTGTCACTCATACGGGCGCACGGCGGCGACGGGGCCAGCGGGCGTGATGGATCACGCCGTGACTCACCGACCCCAGCGAGGTCGACCGCCCCAAAGCCGGCGACCAGGAGGCCGTTGTCGGCCCGCCCCGCATCATGTGGCCCGCGGCCGCAAACGAGCGGCTTGGCGGAGGTGGCGGCATGGTCGCTGGCGGCCGAGCGGTCGGTTCCGAAGGGAGGACCGTCGTTCATGCGGGGGACAAAGGCGTCTCTTGGGGGTGGGCCTGTCAAGGCGGGGCGATGGGCGCCATGTCATTTGTCATCCGACGCACAGCCGTTCCGTCCTGAGTCGGTGCACAGGTTCGGCGAGGCTGCGCGTTCCTGCTTGCGGCCATTCCAACTGGGGCCTGCTGCCTTCGGTGCCGCCCGAGGGTCGAAGGTCCCTCCCGTTGTGGACTGATGCCCCTCTTGGGCGGGGCCGCTCGCGAGCAAGGCTGGTGATGCGCGAAGCCGCTGGAGAAGCTGAGAATGGGGGAAGGCATGGACGCAGAGGCCATCACCGGTGTCGTTGCCGGTTACGACGGATCGCAGAACGGGATTCGGGCCTTGGATTGGGCCGTCGGCGAGGCCCAGAGCCGCGGTCTGCCGCTGACCGTCATCCACGCGTGGGAGGCATTCATCGGGAGCCCGGTGGCCATGCCCGTGGTGGATCTGCGGGCCGTGGCGCAGGAGACCCTGGACGGCGGTGTCGAGCACGTCCGCAAGCAGGCTCCCGACCTGCCGGTGCGGGGCGTGCTCGAATGCGGACGGCCGGCCGCCGAGTTGATCGAGGCGGGGCAGAGCGCCGCCTTGCTCGTGCTGGGACCACGGGGCCTCGGCGGGTTCGCTGGCATGGTGCTGGGATCGGTCAGCGCTCAGGTGGTCGCACACGCTCAGTGCCCGGTGGTGATCGCCCGCGGTGACCCGGGGCGGCGCCCGGAGGTCGAGCCGGGGCGCGTTGTGGTCGGCGTGGACGGTTCACCGGCGTCGCGGGCAGCACTGGCGATGGCGTTCGCCGAGGCCGAACTGCACGATTCGTCCGTGCATGCGGTGGCGGCATGGGAGTCGGTCCCTGTGAAGGGCCTTCCGCCGCTGGCGGACGAGGCCGGAATACGGAAGGCGGCCAGGGAACGGCTGGACCAGTTGATGCTTCCCATGCGCGAACTCCACCCGGGGGTGGAAGTGCGGGCCGAGGTCGTGCTCGGGCCACCGCGAGGAGTCCTGCTGGACGCCTCACAAGGCGCGCGTCTACTCGTCGTCGGCTCGCGGGGACTGGGCGGCTTTCGCGGCCTGCTGCTCGGATCGGTCAGCCATGCCCTCGTCCAGCACGCGACCTGTCCGGTAGCGGTCGTCCACGCGCCCCAAGACCCGGACGACTAGCACGTCCCCCGATGCCACCGGTCATCAGCGGACATGCCCCTGAAGCTGGGCGTCAGTGGGCGGCGGCGTCAGGGGCCCATACGCCGACTGTCGAAGTCCGCCCACGCGTCGTCCCAGAGCCGGCAGCGCCGCCGGTCGTAGCGTTCGCCGTGAGGCTCTGGCGCATTTTCTAGCCCGCCGCTTCAACCGGCTCGCGATCGTCGCCGAACATGCCACGGTAACGGCGGACGCCGGAGATCTTCCCGTGCTGCGCCGCCTGCTCTACCAGTTCCACGCCTTGGCAGAGGCGATGTGGAAAGTGCAGCTGGGACTGCAACCGCATAACCCGTATCCTGCGACCGAAGTCGGCCTCGTAGCCGTCACCGATGCGTGATGGGCAGGTCGCCCGGCCCGCGAGGCACAGTGATGCGTCGCACCGTTATTCACCGTCCTTCGTGGTTCTTCCAGCGTCTGCCGCCGCGCTCGGCCAGGGCAGCGCGCGACGTCCGACGCCGTCAGAGCCAGTCGCGGTGCTTGAACACCGCATACAGGACGCCGCAGACGATGGCCATGAGCGCCAGCGCGAACGGGTAGCCGAGCAGCCAGTGCAGTTCGGGCATGTGGCGGAAATTCATCCCGTAGATCGTGCCAACCAGGGTCGGCGCGAACAGGATGGCCGCCCACCCGGAGATCCTCTTGACCTGCTCGTTCTGCGCGTATCCCGCTTCGGACAGGCGTCTCATCTCCTCGTTCTGCGCCTGGCCGACGAGGGCGGCGTTGACCGTCAAGATGTTCTGGAGGTTCTGCCGGAAGCCGTCCACGCGTTCCACCACGATGGTGGCGTGGTCATGGATGTCGCGCAGGTACCGGTGTATCTCCTCGTCGATGCCGCGCTTCACGAACTCGGCCGACACCTCGGCCAGCATCGGGATCAGCGGCCGGGCGGCGCGGTGGAACTCGATGACCTCGCGGGAGAGTTCGTAGATGCGCCGGGACACGGCAGGCTCGCCGTCGAAGACCTCGGTCTCGATCTCGTCGATCGCGTTCTGCAGTCCGGCGATGACGGGTGCGTAGCCGTCCACGGCCGCGTCGAGGATCGCGTACAGCACGGCCTGGGGCCCCAGGGCCAGCAGTTCGGGCTCGGCTTCCAACTCCCTGCGCACGGAGGCAAGGTCGGGCGACTCGCCGTGCCGCACCGTCAGCACGAAGTTCTCGCCGATGAACGCGTGCACCTCTCCGAAGTCGACCTCCTCGGTCCGGTCCAGGTACCGGGCGGTGCGCAGCACCACGAACAGGTTGTTACCGTACCGTTCCAGCTTGGGACGCTGGTGCGCCACGATCGCGTCCTCGATCGCCAGCTCGTGCAGGCCGAACCGCTCGGCCAGCGACCACAGCTGGGCCTGCGACGGGCGGTCGAGCCCGATCCAGGCCATGGCCCCGTCGCCCATCGCCGCCAGTTCGCGGTAGGTGTCGGTCAGGCTCGCCGGGGACCGGCGGCGGACGCCCTCCACGTAGATGCCGCTGTCCACCGGGCCGTCGGTGTCGGCCCAGTACGGTTCCGCCGGACGGGGATGCATCATGTGCTCGGGTGCGAGCTGCTCTTCGCCTCCCGGTTCGCCGGGCCGGAGGGGCCGCTGTTTGAGCGGCCGCACACGCCGATCGACCACCAGACCTCCACATGGGACGGGCCTCGCCGTGGGGTTCTCCACGCCAGTGTCCATAGTGTCGCTGTCACCCCTCGATGCCGTCGGCGCCGCGCGGGCGGTCATTCGGTGGTGACGGCGCGGATAATGCCGATCTCTGGCGGCGCGGCGGCCGGGGAACACCCTGGCTAGGACGCAGGCCAGAGCCGCGGCGGCCAGGAAGCCGAGCTCGCCGTGGGCGACGAACTTTTAGCCGCTGGCCAGGTGGGAGACGTCTGGGGACGCGCCGCCATCCGACATGCATCCGTCGACATTGTCATCGCAGATCATTCGCCTTTTGCGAGTGGGACTTCCGGCCCTTCCGGGCTCTCGGTCGCCCTCGGACGATGAAGATGAACCGCCATTGAGGGAGGCCCGCCATGAAGGCCAAGGAATGGGGCGTGGAGCTCTACATCGCCGAAGACGGCACGGACACCGCCGCGCGCGCCGTCCTTCTCAGCGGCAGTGAGAAGAAGACCACTGGACATGGCCGCGCACGCCGCAACCCTGTTGACCGCAAGGTCCCGGAGATCGGCGACGAGCTCGCGGTGAGCCGGGCGCTGGCCGATCTGGCCGACCGGCTCCACCAGATCGCCAGCGAGGACATCGCCCAACTCGCGGGTCCGCAGTGAACACCGACCTGGACGGCTCCGGTCCTCAGGGCCGGGCCGTCTCGACCGGGTCGCCGGGCCTTCAATACCTCGGGCTCGTGGCGGTCGCAGCGGTGGTGACGTCCGGTGCCCTGCGGCTCGGCGTTGCGCCCCTCCTCGTGCTGTTCTGCGTGATCGCGCTGGCCGTCCTGCTCCTCATGACGAAACTCGCGAGCGTCGTCCACGACGCCAGACGAGCCCGGGACTGACGTCGCCGAGGCGCCGGTTGCGGCGTCGGTGAATGGGGTGACGGAGACGCGGCTGGACAGCTCGTCCGTCCCGGCGGGTTTCATCACCCTCCGCAGTGCCTCCGAGGGATCTGCCACCGGCCGACCGCCGTCTCTACGCCGAGTCGATCGCGTGCCCGGAGCGCGGGCCACTGCTCGTCGGCACCCCGGCGAGCAGCGGGACGAGGACGTGCTGACCGCCGCCGCGGCGGCGCTGTCGAGTGGCACTCGGTCGAGTGTCGGTGTCAATGATTCGCCGACGGGTCAAGCCGGTCGATCTGAACGATGACCAAGTGGGTGTACTGACTGCAGTAACAGCGCCACAGCCGGTGACGACGGGGGGGGAGATTCGAGGCCTGACCAGGATCGATGGAGGCCCGGATCGAGCCGCCGATCAGACGGCGAGCAGACGGAGGGACGAACCCGGGCAGAACCGGCGGGCGGCATACCGGGCGAAATTTGTGTTTGCCCTGGTGAGGGGTGGTGGGTCGCGTGGGACTCGAACCCACAGCCTACGGATTAAAAGTCCGAAATTGTCGTGTCGGAACGGGTTGCACACTGGCATTGCATGCCGAACCGTCCGCATCTCGCCCGATTTCCCTGCTGTTCAATGTCACTGCATGCCGATCCGTTTCGAAACCGCCGAGCCGACAACGAGCCGCCATGGACCGTTGGTGATCTCGCGGGTTGCTTGGCGGCGGTCTTTCGCCTGGCCTGCACGGATGAAGCTTCCGGCAAGTGCAGGGCCACCGGTGACGAGGTCTACAGGCAAAGCACGGACCCGCATCAAGAATTGGAACAACGCGGCGCGAGCCATGTCCTGCGGTCGCCTCCAGCCACCGCGTCGCCTTGGGCGTCGGGCCCCGCCGCGCCGACCAGGCTCCCGCCCCTCTAGGCATGGCCGGCGCGGGTGCCGCCTTCGTGGGTGGCGTACAGATCAGGGTGCAAGTTCGTCGCTGACCCAGGCGGCCCTCAGTGGTTGGTTTCCACACTTCGGGAATCGGCCCTACCCGAGAGTCGGGATTAGCTCAGGTCGTCCTCGCGCAAGAGGTCCTGCATCCGTTTCACCAGTTGTTCGAGTTGGGCATGGACGTCCGGCCCTTCGTTCGGCGCCGAACGATCGCTGACCCGAGAATTCGGCTGAGGAGGCAGCGACGCATAGGCAACGCAAATCGGTTTTTCTCCCTCCTCGTTGAGCCCAGACCGTTCAGGCTTCGTGCGCTCGATGGGAAGAGGCTCGAAATCTTTACGCTCGATCATCCCGATGTCCCACTCGATCACGCGTTCGTACACACCCTCGGACACAATCAGGGCGAAGTCGCCCTGTTCGAAACGCGCTCGGAGGGCAGGAGCATCGAGCAGGCGGAAGAGGAGGTTCAAGTCGGGACCGACCACACGATGATCATCATGGATGAGGTCTCCGGTGTGAATCGCCATCCGCAGGCGCAGTTGCTGCTTTGTGGAAAGCGCTTTGTTAATCTGCCCCAGTCGCTTACTGATCTCGGGAGCCAGAGAGATGAAAAAGAGCGTGTCTCATGTGGGCTGTTTGGCGAGTTTCTTGTACAGGTGATGGCGGCTGCCAGGACGAGGAAGGCGTTGAACAGGTGGCCGTGGCGTTCGTAGCGGAGGCTCAGCGAAGAAGAGATTGCGGCAGCACTGGCAAAGGACAAGGCATGGCTCGGGCGTGTCAACTTCGGCAAGGCCGTAGAGCGGGCCGCAGCCGAGCATCCGGACATTGCCAACAACTTCCTGGCTGTCGGTGGAAAGTCGATGCCGGACTTCGTCGGCCTTAGAAACCTCCTCATGTACGAAGTCACGACCAACTCGTCAAGCGCATTCTTTCGTCATATAAACCGGCCTTACGTCGATCCTCGCTACTACATCGACTATCGTCAGGTACCCTTCGGTAGCGGACGGTTGCCGCGGACGGCCCACGTGGAGCCGAAGTTTCCCTAGTGATAAAGGTATTGCCATGATCGTTCGGCGCGGCCAGGTCATCGTCGGCCAGCGCGCAGGTGCAGGAACATCCATCGAAGGGATGTTGATCGAGGAGTGTGAGATCACCGGCTGCAGAATCGATCTACCTGGAGACCCGCGCCAGCGGCCTCGTTTCACTAGGCTCACACTGGTCAACAATGTTATTGACCAGATGGCGGTACAGGGAGCACTGATCGAAGATTCGACGGTCGACGGTGTTCGAATGCTTAGTGATCGACAACTTTTCGTGATAGCTGGCTGTGTCTTTTGCCACGTCACGTTTCGCGGGACGTTCCATGTGACCAACGTGCTCGGTGATCTGCTCGACTCCGCCCCTAATTCGACGAAAGAAGCCTATCGAGAAGCGAACACTTCCTTTTATCAGAACCTGATAAAAGCGGGCGACTGGGCTCTCGATATATCCGAAGTGCAGGGGGAGGTCAGTATACGTGGGATCCCCTCCCAAGTGATTCGTAGAAACCCTGAGACTCAGATCGTTATGACATTCGAGCAGGCGCTTCTTGGGGAGTGGCGCACCATTCAAGGTGTCATGGAAAGCGTTATCGGGGTGAAAATTGGCATGTTGCTGGACAATGGATGGCCTGACGTGATCCTTGCGACGGGGAGGCACCGGACACGTTTTGTGGACGAACTCAAAATACTTCGGGAGTTGCAGCGGGCCGGTGTGGCACAACTCGATTAGGCTCGGGGGTGTCCCAATGGGATTCGAAAGCGGCTTGGGCCGCCTGAGCGGTGATTTTTTGGGCGGGTTGGTAGGGCTGCTCGTCGCGGAGCATAGTACGGCAGTCCGAGATCGTGATCTGTGTGGACCGGCAGGCGCTGTAACGTGAGACAGCCGCCCGGTGATCTTGATGTGTGACGATCAATGATCTGGGGGCGGCTGCCGCCGCCATGGTAGAGGCTGAGGCGGTCGATGGCCATCTTGATGACCTGATGGCGGACATGGCCAGGTGTTTTCGCAGGTGGGAACCCCGCGCCCAAGCCCGCAAATATGTACGCGCGTTGATGAGCGATCTGCCGCGCAAGAACTGCTGGAGCATCGCCGAACACGCCGGGGACACCACGCCCGGCAGGATGCAGCACCTGCTGGGCGGCGCCAAATGGGACACGATGGGCGCGATGGTCGCCGTCCGGACACTGGTGTGCCAGCGGCTGGACGACGGCGACGCGGTCGTGATCCTGGACGAGTCCGGGCAGGAGAAGAAGGGCACCGACACCGTTGGCGTCAAACGCCAGTACGTCGGCTGCGCGGGCCGGGTCTCCAACGCCATCAACGTCGTGTACTGCAGTTTCGCCACCGCCGCCGGACACGCCCTGGTCGGCGCCCGCCCGTATCTGCCCCGCGAGCAGGCCGCCGGCCCCGACCGCCGCGAACGCGACCGGGTGTCCGAACACGTGGTGTTCGCGACTCCCTGGATTTTCTGGGCTTTCATCACCGGCTCGTCAGATCCCGAGGCGTCAACGGCAGACGTGGCTTTGTGTTCCTCGCGCGCTGGCCCACCGACAGGGCCATGCGGCACGCCCGCGACCGGATCCGGGAGATCACTGACCGGAGCAGGCTGCCGCGACGCAGGGGAAGCCGTGGATGGTGTATCGCTGAGGCTCAGTGACGCTCTGGTCTTGTGCTCGCACTCGTCGGTGGCGACCTGGAGAGACCGTTGGCAAGGTGCGCCACGCCGAGCGCCGAACTGGCGTTGGCCCGGGGGGCTCGTCCAGGATGATGTTCAGTGTTTTTAGACGTCCGTTCGCCGTATCAACGTTTTCGATTGTCAGGACGGGGCGGAGCGCCAGCAGGTCTCGGGGCTTCGCCGTGGCGGAGCAAGTAATAGGCAACGTTCATTTGTGGGGCTGGACCGGGCGTGGTCCAGCCACGGGCAGAGGGGATCGGGCGCGATCCCGGAGGGGTGAGGCATACGGTCGAGGTAGGCAAGTCGGTGTCGGGTTCGGGGGTACCGCGGAGGCGGCGTTCGGTTCGGTCGCAGCAGCGGAGTCGGTCGGTGAGGATCGCGCTGTCGGAGCAGGAGTATGCGGTTTTGGCGGCTGCGGCGGCGAACGAGGGGCTGGCGTTGGGGGCGTTCGCTGCGCAGGCGAGTTTGGCGGCGGCGCAGGGGCGAGTGGTTTCGGAGTACGCGGTGCTGCGGGAGGCGTTGGCGGCGGTGTTGTTCGCCGCCGGGCAGGTGCAGCGAATCGGCGTGAATCTCAATCAGGCCGTTGCGGCGTTGAATTCCGGTGAGCTGGTCGAGCAGCTTCGCTGGTACGTGCAGGCGGCGGCGCGCAGCATTGACCGACTCGATGAGCTGGCTCAGGAGTTGCGGCATCGGCTCCCGTGACCGGTCGGCCGGGGGTCGTGGTTGATCGGGAAGATCCGTCGCGGAGAACGTGTCCAGGGGCTGCTGCGCTACCTGTACGGTCCTGGCCGGCACGAGGAGCATCGCGATCCCCATATGGTGGCGGGCTTCCGGAGCGCGCCGGAGCTGGAACCGGGTGTGCGGGCGGATGGGAGCCGGGATTTTCGGCGTTTGGACGCGCTGCTCACGCAGCCGTTGGCGCTGCTGGGGGAGCGGAACTATCGGCAACCGGTGTGGCATCTTCCATTGCGGGCGGCGCCCGAGGACCTGGTCATGTCCGATCAGCAGTGGGCCCGGATCGCTCATGAGGTGATGGACCGGGTCGGGCTCGCTCCGGACGGGGACTTCGGTGCGGTCCGGTGGGTGGCCGTCCGGCATGCCGCCGACCATGTCCACATCGTGGCGACTTTGGCGCGCCAGGACGGCGGTCGGCCCGATGTGTGGAACGACGGCTACCGCGTCCGGGACGCTTGCCGCGCGGTCGAGCAGCGGTACGGGTTGCGGCGGACGGCTCCGGCGGACCGGACGGCGGCGCGGCGGCCGAGCCGGGGCGAGATCGAGAAAGCCGCCCGACACGGCCGGCCGCTACCGTCCCGCACGCTTCTGCGGCGCACAGTCCAGACGGCGGCGGCCGGAGCCAGCAGTGAAACGGAGTTCTTCCGGCGGCTGCGTGACGAGGGTGTCCTGATCCGCTGGCGTTTCAGCGAGCGGACGGCCGGCGAGATGACCGGCTACGCCGTCGCCCTCCCCGACGATCTGAACGGCGATGGACGTCCCGTTTGGTACGGCGGCGGGAAGCTCGCTGCCGACCTCACTCTGCCCAAGCTTCGCCGCCGGTGGACGGGCGCGGACGGGTCCGTCCGCGCTTCGTCCCCGTTCCGACCGCTGGATGGACGGCATCTGTCCGAGCGGACGAGACGGGCCGTGCTGCGGACGGTCGTCCGCCGCGCGGTGGACGAGTCGGCGACGACCAACGAGTTCCTCGACCGGCTCCGGGGCGAGGAGCTTCTGGTCAAGCTGCGCTACAGCCAGATCGTTCACGGGCAGATCACCGGCTACGCCATCGCTTTCGCCCCTGAACACGATGGCGAAGAGCCCACGTGGTATCCCGGCAGCCGTCTCGCCGATGACCTATCACTATCCCGTCTCCGCCAGCGCTGGGCCACGCCTCTCGCGCACCGCGAGCCGACCGCCGACCACGATGAGCTGACGCCGGAGGAGCGCCAGGCGTTCTACGACGACGCATCCCGCGCCGCCGCCTTCGCCACCGCCGAGATCCGGCGGCACCTTGTCACCAACCCGCATGCCGCACAGGACGCCTGCTGGGCAGCCTCTGATGCCCTCCACGTCGCAGCCCGAGCCACCGGCAACCGTCACCTCCACCGTGCCGCCGATGCCTACGACCGCGCGGCCCGCGCCTCCCACGGCCGCATCCCCTTTCCGACTCCGGCGGGCAACGCGCTGCGCACCACAGCCCGCCTGCTCGCGCTCACTGGCACAGCGAAGGACCGAACGGTGGTGTCGATGATGCTGCTCATCGCCAACTTCATCACCCTGCTCGATACCCTCGCTCAGCTGCGCCACCTTCAGGGACGTCACGCCCAGGCCGACGCCGCTCGAAGGGCCGCCGCGCACACGCGACAAGCACGACCAGCAGGCCATGCCCCCGCACCCACGCCGGCCGGCCCGAACGCACAAGCGCGCCTGGCCATGGCCGCCTTCCCGAATGCGTGGGCTCCGCTGCCGCAGAATGCACAGAGCAGAACAGCGCCGTCGGCTCCTACGGGCCCAGTCCGCCCCGGTCGACGACGGCCGTGATCGAACGGCTCTCGATCGCGACGCCTGCCAGCCTCATCTCAGGGAGGGGCTGCTTCTCGCCTGTCGCTCATCCGGGCTCTCGGAGCTGGAGGATGGCGCGCTCGCAGGCTTCCGGGTCGGCGGTGTGGAGCAGGTCCAGAAATCCGTCCAGGTCGGACGCCGAGATCAGGACGCGCCTCGTCGCCCTCCAGATCCCTTCTCGATCCAGCGTGATCGACCATTCCGGGAAGAGGTACTGCAGTAGCAGCAACGTGACTCGCATCGTCTCGTCACCGGAGCGTGGTCCCAGCGCTCTTTGCCTTCCATCTCGCATGATCAGGGCAGCTTGGCCCAGACGACCTTGCGGTCTCCGGCGAGGCGTTTGACTCCCCACTCGTGCACGAGCTCCGCCATGAGCTGCAGACCGCGGCCGGAGGTGGCGGCGTCGTTCTGGGGCTGGACGGTGGGATGGCCCGTACCGGTATCCGATACCTCGATCACTGGTTGCCCATCGTCCGGGTCGAGGAAGAGCCGGACGACGATCGGGCCTTCGCCGTGCCTGTAGGCGTTCGTGGTCAGCTCGCAGACCACGAGGCGGCCTGTGTAGTCGTCGGTGATGCCCCAGCCGGCGAACTGTTCGGCGAGGAACCGGCGCGCAAGGCGTGGTGCCTGATCGGTGGAATCGAGGACGAGCGTCGGGACTTCAGGAGCTTGCGGTGCTGCGTACATCGGCACGACCTTCGCTGCCAGGACGGTTTTCGGTAACTCACCGCACAGACTGAACTCCGCCGCGTAGCGTTACCACCGAAGCGCCCCAGCACACACGTGGCGCTGACGATCGCTGGTAGGTGGGTTCCCCTCGCTCACGTGGAGGCGAAGCAGTGGCCGCACGCAAACCGACATCGAAGACCGTCTCCTTCGGCGCAGAGGTCACGCGCCTCCGAGAAGAAGCAGGGCTCAATCGGACGGAACTCGCAGCACGGGCAGCAGTCACCCGCAGCTACATCTCGCAGGTCGAGTCCGGACGCACCAAGTGCCGCAGGGACTTCGCCGAACGACTGGACAAGGCGCTGGACTCGGGTACCGCCCTGGTCGATGAATGGGACGAAGTCCTGCGTTCCAGCAGCTACCCGAAGTTCTTCGCAGACTTCCCGCGAGCCGAGGCGTCCGCTGACTCGCTGCGCGCGTTCGAGACCAGGATTGTCTACGGGCTCCTCCAGACCGAGCCGTACGCGAGAGTGATCCTCGGCAACGATGAAGCCGTCCTCGACCGGCTGCGGCGTCAGAGCACCCTCACCAAGCCGAATGCCCCCACCGTGTTCGTTGTGCTGGACGAGTCCGTCCTTCTCCGCGAGGTCGGGTCGCCAGAGATCATGCGCGAGCAGTTGGAGCATCTGATCGAGATGTCGGAGCGTGAGAACGTCACGATTCAGATCGCTCCGATTGGCTACCAGCGGGATGCCCGGGCCGCCTTCACCATCGCCACGCAACCCGACCGCAGCGAGGTGGCGTACATCGAGAGCAGTATCGGCGGCGAGACGACTTTGGAGCCGAAAGACCTCACGATCGTCAGTGAGATCTTCAGTAGGCTTCAGGCGGAGGCGCTTTCGCCGAAGGCGTCGGTCGAGCTGATGCGGAAGGTTGTGAAAGAGCGATGGACGTGACCTGGCGCAAGTCGTCGTGCAGCGGTGAGGCCGGAGACAACTGCGTCGAACTGGCCGACCTCGGCGAGGCCGTGGGCATCCGCGACAGCAAAGACCCGGCCGGCGCCAAGCTCACCCTGCGCCGCGACGAATTCGCGAGCCTCCTGGCGACTCTGAAGCGCTAACGCCCGGACATGACACCGAGGAAGCCCCGGCCCGCGAGGGACCGGGGCTTCTGTTGTTTGCCCTCTGTCGGCACACGCCGTAAGCAGGCCAGGGAATCGGGGTGCCGCGAGGCTTCGTTGCTGATCGACGCGTAAACGGGCGCCTCGGCGCGGGGGCAGGGCCGGAAGTAGCCCAGGGGAGGCGGCCGGGTTCCATGAAGGACCCGGCCGCCGTGAGATGACCTCGCGGCGCCGACCCGCGGGGCCGCCCGTGCGGGTGATCGAGAGGACTCGGGATCGATCGCGGGTCGCCGAGGGGCAGACGGACCGACGGCGGGACGTGTGAACATCCGGTGGGCCGGAGCGGGCGGATGCCCGGTCTTCCTGGTCCCGTGTGAACCGGTCGAGTGCCGCGAGGGGCGGCCGAGTTCACTAACGAACGGCTAACAAACGATCAAGAGGCCGGTCCTCCGGGTGGAGGAAACGGCCTCTGAGCTGGTGTTTCTGTGTCGGGACGGCGGGATTTGAACCCACGACCCCTTGACCCCCAGTCAAGTGCGCTGCCAAACTGCGCCACGTCCCGGTGCCCGCTTGAGCGGGCTTGATTACTGTAGCGCAGTCTGCGGGGTCGTGCGTACTGAGATACGGGCCCGCGGATCTCTGGTAGGCAGGCCTGATGGTGTCTTTGCGGGCAGGGCTGGCCGGGCTCGTCTGCCTGGGGCTGGTGTGCGGGTGCGGGGGCGGGGGAGGGGCTCGGGCGGTGAGTGAGAGTCCTGAGGCCGGGAGGTCGGCGTCGGAGACGCCGGAGGCTTCTCGGGCCGTTGTGCGGGTGCCGGAGGGGGTTCGGGCGTCCTTTGTGGTGTTCGATCGGGTGGCCGGGCGCGTGGTGGTGGAGCGGCGGCCGCAGCAGACGTTTCGGTCGGCCTCGCTGGTGAAGATCCTGATGGCGCTGGACTACATGCGCGAGCATCGGGTCTCGGCGGATGACCGCGCGTTGATGAGGGGCATGCTGAGGTCGAGCGACGACGGGGCGGCGACCGAGTTGTGGCGGCGGGGCGGGCAGAAGGAGATCATCGAGCGGATGGTGCCGCGGGTGGGGTTGCGGGAGACGGCGCCGCCGCCCGCGGACAAGCCCGGGTTCTGGGGGTACACGGCGCTCAGTGCGCGGGATGTGGTGCGGACGTACCGGTATCTGCTGGAGGAGGCGCCGGAGGCGCACCGGGAGTTCGTGCTGGAGCAGTTGCGGAAGTCGACGCGGTGCGGGACGGACGGGTTCGATCAGACGTTCGGGATTCCGCGGGCGCTGGAGCGTCCGTGGGCCGTGAAGCAGGGGTGGTCGGGGTTCGGGGACGCTCCGGCGGGGCCGTGCCGGGGGGCGCGGCCGGCGGCGTGGCGGCCGGATCTCGGGCTCGGGCGGCCGGTGCTGCACACGACCGGGCTGGTGGGGGAGCGGAAGATCGTGGTGGTGCTGACGCTGCATCCGGCGGGGACGTCGTTCCGGACGGCGGCGGCGCGGATCACGGTGCTGACGGAGCAGGTGTACCGGGCAGGGTGACCTGGGTCACATGGCGGGGAACGGTTGTCTCCCTGAAGGGTCACCGGAAGCGGTGGGCGAGCGGTGGCAACGGAAAACCCGGGCAAAGATCTGGACTGTTTACTCGGTTCTGGGCGAATAGTCCTTCGCTGACGTATGTAGCTTTTTTCTCCCAGGGCATGTGACGCCGAACGGGGGTCAGGGTTGGCGGAAGCGGAGGGCGCCTTCGGGCAGCCCGGGGTGCACGCTGCGGACGTGGACGACCTGCGGGACGCCGCGCATGACCGCGCGGTGCTGTCCGAGGCGCGGGTCGTGCTGGCGCGGCGGCTCGGGATTCCTACGGGGGAGGCCCTGCAGCATCTGATCTGGCTCGCCCGGGACCTGGACATGGAGCTGTCCGAGGCGGCGTCCCTGCTGGTGAAGGACGGCGGCGCCGGGCAGGTGGGGGCCGTGTTGGCCGGACGCCGCGCGCCTCGCGCCGAGGGAGGCACGGCGGAGCGGCAGGCGGTGCTGTCGGAGGCCGAGGAGGTCCTGCGCCGGGTGACGGCCGAGGACACCGCGGGAGACGCCGAGATGCTCGCCGGGGTGCCGGACGATCCGATGGCGCGGGCGGTGCTGGACGCGACGCTCGACTCGTCGGCCCATCTGATCCCGGTCAGGGGGGCGGACGGCAATGTGACGGACTTCCTCTTCGCCGACCTCAACGGCGTCGCCCGGGACATGTTCGGGCGCGGCAGGGAGGAGTTGCAGGGGCTGCGGCTGCTGCAGACGGAGCCGGGCGCGGTGCTGAGCGGGCTCTTCGACGATTACGTGGAGGTGCTGGAGTCCGGCAATCGATTGGAACGTTCCTCTTTCCTTTACTCCACCGCCCAGGGCGGCCTGTCCCGCTCGTCCCGGGTGAGCGTGCGGTGCGTCCGGGTGCCGACCGGCCTCTGCACGACGTGGCGGTACCACTACGCCGAGGACCGGACGGTGCGGCGGCTGGAGCGGGTCGAGCGGCTCGCCCTGATGGGGTTCGGCGAGTGGGACCTGGCGACCGGGGACGCGGACTGGACGCCGCAGATGCTCGCCAATTACGGGCTCACCTCCGACCAGGTTCCGCCGATGCCGCAGGATCTTCCGAAGGTCGTGGCGGAGGACGATCTCCCGCTGGTCGAGGAGGCCGTGCAGACGATGTTCTCGCGGCGGGAGCCGGTGGAGGCCGAGCACCGTGTGATCGGCCAGGACGGGACGCCGCGGCACCTGTGGATCTTCGCCGAGCCGGTACTGGGCGACTCCGGGCTGCCGGTCTCGATCAACATCGTCTCGCAGGACATCACGCGGCGGCGCGGGGTGGAGCGGGCGCTGGCGGAGACGCGGCGGCAGATGCTGAAGCAGCAGGAGCGGATGGCGCAGGAGCGGCGGGTGGCGGTGACGCTGCGCCGTGCGATCCTGCCGGACGAGGACGAGTCGGAGCGGCTGCCCGGCCTGGTCAGCTCGATCCGGAGCCTGGCGGCGGAGAGCACCGCCCGCATCGGCGGGGACTGGTACGCGACCCGCGTGCTGCCGGACGGGCGGGCGTTGTTCGCCATCGGCGACGCGGCCGGGCACGGGCTGCCCGCGGCCGCGGCGATGGCGCGCAGCCGTAACGGGCTGCTGGGCCTCGCCTGCACGGGGGAGCCGGCGGGACGGCTGGTGGGGTGGCTGAACGAGCTGGTGAGCACCATGGATCCGCCGGCGACGGGGACCGCCGTCGTCGGCCATTTCGACCCGGCGCGCCGCGTCATGGAGTGGACGTGCGCGGGGCATCCGCCGCCGATCCTGATCCGGGACGGGCGGGCGGCGCCGCTGGAGGTCTTCCGCGACCCGATGCTCGGCGCGATGCCGGGCTGGGAGTACACGATGATGACCACCCGCCTCGACCCCGGCGACATGCTCTTCCTCTACACCGACGGCCTGGTGGAGCGCAGGGACGCGGATCTGGACGAGCGGATCGCCCGCCTCACCGACATCCTGCGGGACTGCTCGTCGCGGCCGGAGACGGTGCTGGACGAGGTGCTGGCGCGGATGGAGCATGACCGGGCGGCGGACGACACCACCCTCTTCGCACTGCGCGTGGAGTGACGAGAACCATCTTTGACCTGCGAAAATATCATCGTGTGACTTAGGTCTCCCGTGAGGGGGCCGTGACCGGCCGGCATGTGGCGCGACGCCGTGTGCCGGCCGTCGCCGTCCGCGGGTTCTTTACCTTTTCCCTGGTGGGCGGGAGCCCCCTGTGGAAAGGGGCTGAGGGGCTGTCGCCGAATGATCGGGAAGACATCCGGCCCTGACACTGTTGGTGGTGTCTTGGAAGGCCTTTGAGCAGGCAAGACGGAGTTTTGTCGGTGATTTGCTTTCCTTGAGAAGGTTGGTACCTTCGATTCGAATCCCGCAACGCACCCCATGCGTTGCCACCGGCCGTTCCATGTACACGGCCGAGGATCGCGGAGCGGAACCCGCACGCGATGCGCGCCACAGATGCGCGCCACCTCATCGAGATCAGTCGCTGAGATCAATCCGAAAATCCAGCACCGCTTCCGCGGTGCGAGGCCGAGTCCGTCCCGGTCCACTCGACCGGTACGGAGCCGGGGACCCAGGTTCCAGGGGTGAATCGGCGCGCCCGAGAGTCGCGCCGTAGGGCTACTTCCATGCCCGAATCCGTCAGCTAACCCGGTAGGCGTCATGGGAGACAAGGAGATTCCCTGCATGACCGGTCGCTTTGATCGACTTTCCCTGAACAACATCACGGCCACCCTGAACGGGTTCACGGCCGAGGACAAGGCCGTCGGCGTCGCCGTCAGCGCGGTGCTCGCCGGAGCCGTCGGGCTCGCGGTCTTCAACCCCCTCACCGGTGACGCGGTGGCCGAGACCCCCGCCCAGGCGGCGGCCGCCGTCGCCGAACAGGGCACCGTCTCGTCGAACGAGTCCGCCGAGCGCTCCGCCGCCGACTACCTCGAGGCGGGCTACAAGGTTCCGCCGCGCGCGGTGAAGGCCTCCGAGGTGCTCGACCTGGCCGAGGAGCAGGTCGGCATCAGCGAGGGCCGGGACAGCCAGACCAAGTTCCACGAGTGGTACGTCTCGACCCCGCACGCCAAGGCCACCGCCCAGCGCGACGGCGGCTTCTCGGTCGACGCCTACAACGGCGCTCAGTGGTGCGACATGTTCGTCTCGTGGCTCGGCGCCCAGACCGGCGTCAAGAACATGGGCTGGGACGCCTACACCGTCCAGCACGCCTCCTGGTTCGAGGACACCGGCCGCTGGGGCAAGAAGGCCAAGCCCGGCTCGGTCGTGTTCTTCGACTGGGACAAGGGCTCCAGCATCAGTGCCATCGACCACGTGGGCATCGTCGTCAAGGACAACGGCGACGGCACCGTCAGCACCATCGAGGGCAACACCAACAACGCGGTGCAGAAGAAGGTCCGCGACAAGTCCCTGATCGTGGGGTACGGCTACCCCGACTACGCGGCCTGATCCATCCCGAGACCCGCGATCGGCGCACTCGCGCGCCGATGATCAGAAGGCGCCCGGCATCCCGCCGGGCGCCTTCTGGCGTTCGTGGCCGATCTGCCCCATGTCTCCGCCGAAGGCGGGTAATACCAACCGTTGACAGGCTTTGATCGCCCTTGGACCTTAGCGCGGCGTTCCTGGAAAGGAATCCTGCACGCGCGTCCGTTCGGCGCATGGAAGGGAGGACCCGAGAGCAGAAGGCCGGATCGGACGCCACTGCCGGAGGCCTGGGGGCGTCCCCCGGAACTCCAAGCCGTGAAGAGGAAGCCCATGCGCCCGGATGTCAGTGTAGTGGTGATCGCCTACAACGACGCGCGGAGGCTGCCGCGGGCCGCCGCGTCGTCACTGGGGCAGTCGCTGGGGTCCGTCGAGACGGTCATCGTCGACGACGCGAGCACCGACGGCACCGCGGAGGCCGCCGACCGGCTCGCCGCCGCGCATCCGGGGCGGGTCAGGGCCGTCCACCTGCCGTCGAACTCCGGGGGCTGCGGCCGCCCGCGCAACACCGGCATCGAGGCCTCAACCGGCCGGTACGTGATGTTCCTCGACAGCGACGACCTCCTGGACCGGCACGCCTGCCTCAACCTGCTCGGCACTGCCGAGGACACCGGCGCCGACATCGTGTCGGGCCGGTGCGACCGGGTCCTCCTCGACCGGCCGCGGGACGCGAAGGGACGCGTCCGCCCCTGGTATCCCCGGCTTTACGAGCGGCGGGCCGTGTACGGGTCGCTGAGCGAGAATCCCGATCTCCTCTACGACACGCTGTCGACCAACAAGGCCTACCGCCGGGGCTTCCTGGAGGAGCAGGGGCTGCGGTTCGTCGAGGAGCTGTACTACGAGGACCTGCTGTTCACCGCCGAGGCGTACCTGGCGGCGGGCTGTACCGCGCTGATCCCGCACCGGGTCTACACCTGGCTGGTCCGGGAGCCGGCGGCGGCGCCGTCCATCTCCAACAGGCGCGCCGAGCTGGCCAACTTCGCCGACCGGCTGGAGATCCACCGGCGCATCGACATGCTGTTCGCGCTGCGCGGCGCCCACGATCTCCGGCGGGCCAAGGACGTCAAGTTCATCAACCACGACCTGCTGCTCTACATGCGGGAGCTGCGCGGCCGCGACCGGGACTACCAGGCGGCGTTCCTCGACCTGGCGGCCGGCTATGTGGCCGAGCTGGACCCCCGGGCGTTCGAGGAGGCCAATCCGCTGTCCGCGATCGCCGCGTACCTGGCACGTGAGGGAGACCACGCGGGGGCGCTCGCCGCCGCCGAGTACGTCCCCGGCAGCCGGCCCGAGCTGCGCGCGCGGCTCGTGGAGCGGGACGGACGGGTCTTCTGGGGCGCCGGCCGCCCCCGCAGGACCCTCGGCCGCCGCATCCTGGACGTCACCGGCCTCGGCTTTCATCAGCGGCCGCTGAAGGAGCTGTGCCCGGGCAACACGGTGACGCGGCTGGAGATGCGCGCGGGACGCGTCCGGATGGCCGGGGACGTGCTCAACCCCCTGAACCGGATCCCCGCGGACGCCGAGCTGTCCGGCACGCTGGAGTTCTGCGACCGGCGCAGGCCGTCCCGCAGGGCGCGTGTCCGGGCGGCCGTCCGGCATGAGGGCGACCGGCTCGCCTGGCGGGCCGAGTTCGACCCGGCGAGCCGGATCCGGCCGATCGGGTTCATCGACCCGGTGTGGGACGTGCGGCTCCGCCTGCGGGTGGACGGCGAGGACGTGGTGACGAGGCCCGGCGCGGGACGGGGCTCGCCGCCGCTGGACGGCGTCCTGCTGCCCGTCCGGCCCCGGCTGACGCGGCTCGCCGCCGACCGGCTCCGTTCGCGCGTGTCCGGGCGCGGGCAGCTGGCGTTCGTCCTGGAGGCGGGGAGCCCGGGGGCGCGGCTCACCGGCGCGGTCGTGCGCCGCGCCGCCGTGTCCCCTGCCGGGCGGGCCGCCCGGCGGCGTGCGGGGCGCCTGGTCCGGCGCGTCCGCCGGACGCTCACCTCGCGCGGGACCAAGATCGTCGTCTTCAACCGGGTGCTGAGCCGGCTGCCCGTCCGGACGGGCCTGGTGGTCTTCGAGAGCCACATGGGCAAGCAGTACTCCGACAACCCGAAGTACATCCACCGGGAGCTGCGCCGGTCGGGCCGGCCGGTGCGGGCGGTGTGGTCGTACGCCTCGTC
This sequence comes from Spirillospora sp. NPDC048819, assembly GCF_040650055.1. Classification (NCBI taxonomy): domain Bacteria; kingdom Bacillati; phylum Actinomycetota; class Actinomycetes; order Streptosporangiales; family Thermomonosporaceae; genus Spirillospora; species Spirillospora sp. NPDC048819. Next base: position 144,689 of record NZ_JBEZGN010000021.1, read on the forward strand.
CCCGAAGGGGTTCCCCGGCGACGCCAGGCTGGTCCGGCGCGGCTCGTGGGCCTATTTCCTGGCCCTCGCGCGCGCCGAGTTCTGGGTGGACAACCAGGGCTATCCGGACCGCCTCCGCAAGCGGCGCGAGACCACCTACATCCAGACCTGGCACGGGTCGGCGTTCAAGCTGATGGGCGTTGACCAGCCGCGGCTCAAGAGCGCCCCGGCCGCCGAGCGGGCGCGGCTGCGGCGGATGGTGGAGCGCTTCGACTGCTTCCTCGTCCGGTCCGGGCACGACGTGGAGACCCTGTGCCGGGGCCTCGGTGTCCGCTCCGAGCTGCTCCCGGCCGGCTATCCCCGCAACGACCCCCTGGTCAACGGGGTGGACGGCGATCCGGAGCTGGCCGCCGAGGTCGCCGACCTGCGGGACTCGCTCGGGCTGGACGACGGCCGCCGCGCCGTCCTGTACGCGCCGACCTTCGCCACCGGCCCGGGCGGGCGTCCGGTCGGCGTGCTGGAGCCGCCCATCGACCCGGAGGTGTTCGCGCGGGAGCTGGGGGAGCGGTTCGTGCTGCTCATCCGGCCGCACTACCTGTGCCGGGCCGACCTCCCGCCCGGCGCCCGCGCGGTCATGCGGGACGCCGGCGCCGTGTCCGACGTCACCCCGCTGCTGCTGCTCGCGGACGCGCTGATCACCGATCACTCCTCGATCATGTTCGACTTCGCGCTGCTCGACCGGCCGATCATCCTGCACCTCCCGGACGGCAAGGACCTCACCCCCGGCTACTTCGACCTGGCGCCGCACGCGCCCGGGCCGATCACCCGCACCGAGGAGGAGCTCGTCGCGGCGCTCGCCGGCCTGGACGAGGCGGAGCCGCTCCACGCCGGCCGGCGCCGCGCGTTCGCCGCGCGCTTCGGCGAGCACGACCGGGGCACCGCCGCCCGGACGGTGGCGGACCGCTACTTCCCGCCCGCACGCCCGCAACGCCACAGGGGGAACAGGAATGGCCGCACCGCGTGACGTCTTCATCGTGTGCAACAACACCGACGGCATGGGCGGACTGCAGCGCTGGGCGCACCACATGGCGCGGCTGATGGCGGGACGCGGCGACCGCGTCACGCTCGTCGGGATCACCCGCGGGCCGGAGTCGTACCACCACGGCCGCGACGGCTCCTACGCCGTCGAGGTGCTGCACGAGGAGTGGCGTCCGCCCGCGATGGCGTGGCGCCCGAAGAGGCTCCGCCAGCGGATCGACGTGCGCGCACGCGGGCGGGACCTGTGGCGGGCGATGGCCCAGCGGCGCGGCGCCGCCCGCCTGTCGGAGCTCTTCGCCGCGGCCGGGCCGGGCTCGGTCGTCATCGTGGGGCAGGTGTGGGCGATGGAGTGGGTGAGGCTGGCCGACACGTCCGGGCTGCGCGTCGTGGGCATGAGCCACGAGTCGTTCGCGGCCACCCGCGCGTCGTCGCGGTACCGGCGGGTCAAGGAGCACTACGCGGACGTGGACCGGATGCTGGTCCTCACCGCCGAGGACGCCGACGCCTGGGCCAGGGACGGCATGACCAACGTGGACTACATCCCGAACGCGCTGCACGTCACCCCGAGCGTCCATCCCACGCTCGACCTTCCCGTCGTCGCCTGCGTCGGCCGCCTGTCGTACGAGAAGGGCGTGGACATGATGCTGGAGGCGTGGGAGCGGGTCGCGGCGCGCCGTCCCGGCTGGCGGCTGCACGTCTACGGCGGCGGGCCGGACGAGAACCAGCTGCGCGAGTGGGTGGACGCCGCGGGGCTGTCCGGCTCGGTGGAGTTCCGGGGCGTGGTCGCCGATGTCGAGGAGGCGCTCGTCGAGGCGTCGGTCTTCGCGCTGCCGTCGCGGGCCGAGGGCTTCCCGATGTCGGTGCTGGAGGCGATGGCGTACGGGCTGCCCACGGTCGCGTTCGACTGCGCGCCGGGCGTCCGGACCCTGATCGAGGACGGCCGGGGCGGCGTGCTCGTCGAGCCGGGCGACGTCGCCGCGTTCGCCGCTGAGCTGGACCGCCTGATGGGGGACCCGGAGCTGCGCCGCGCCGTGGGCGCCGAGGCCCGCGCGTCGGTGCTGCGGTTCCATCCGGACGCGGTGCTCGCCCGCTGGGACAGGCTCTTCGATCTCCTCCACCGCACCCTGCGGCCCGCGGGGGAACCGGTGAGGGACATGCCGAAGCGGCCCGTGCCGGCCACCGCGGCCTGCACGACGGACGGCACCGCGGAGGGCGCCATGGAGGGCGCCGCGGACGGCGCTGCGGAGGGCGAGGCCGGGCGGACGGCGGCGCGCGTCCCCGGGCCGGCGGACGGCCCCGCGGCGGAGCGGGCGGCGGAGCCCGCACCCGGGGGGTGATTCTTTCTAACAACTGTTTGGTAGAGTTCGCGGCGTGAACCAGAACGAGTCCCCGGCGGACCGGGCGTTCCGCGCCGAGGTCCGCGACTGGCTCGAGGCCAACCTGTCCGGCGAGTTCGCGCACGCCCGCGGGCTCGGCGGGCCCGGACGCGAGCACGAGGCGTTCGAGGAGCGGCTGGCCTGGGAGCGGCACATGGCCGCCGCCGGCTGGACGTGCGTCGGCTGGCCCGAGGAGCACGGCGGTCGCGGCGCGACCGTCGAGCAGCAGGTGATCTTCCACGAGGAGTACGCGCTGGCCGACGGGCCCGCCCGGGTCAACCACATCGGCGAGAACCTGCTCGGACCCACGATCATCGCGTTCGGCACCGACGAGCAGCGCGCCCGGTTCCTCCCGCCGATCGTGGCCGTCGAGGAACTGTGGTGCCAGGGGTACTCCGAGCCCAACGCCGGCTCCGATCTCGCCAACGTGCAGACCCGCGCCGAGATCGGCGGCGATCACTGGCTGGTCAACGGCCAGAAGGTCTGGACGTCGCTGGCCCTCGAATCGGACTGGTGCTTCCTCGTCTGCCGCACCGAGCCCGGATCCTCCCGCCACCGCGGGCTGTCGTACCTGCTCGTCCCGATGAAGCAGGACGGCGTGGACATCCGGCCGATCGTGCAGCTCACCGGAACCTCGGAGTTCAACGAGGTCTTCTTCGACGGCGCCCGCACCGACGCGGGCAACATCGTGGGCGCGCCCGGCGAGGGCTGGAAGATCGCGATGGCCACGCTCGGGTTCGAGCGGGGCGTCGCGACGCTCGGACAGCAGGTCGGGTTCCGCCGCGAGTTCGAGGGCGTCGCCGAACTGGCACGCCGCACCGGCGCCATCGGCGACCCGCTGCTGCGCGACCGTCTGACCAGGTCGTACATGGGCCTGGAGATCATGCGGCTGAACGCCGTGCGGACCATGGCGGGCGTCGCCGCCGGGGCGCCCGGGCCGGAGTCGTCCATCTCCAAGCTCGTCTGGGGCACCTGGCACCGCGAACTGGGCGAGCTGGCCATGGACGTCCTCGGCGCCGCCGGCATGGTCGCGGACGGCGAACCCTACGATCTGAACGACTGGCAGCGGCTGTTCCTGTTCTCACGCTCCGACACGATCTACGCCGGGTCGAACGAGATCCAGCGCAACATCATCGCCGAGCGGGTGCTCGGGCTCCCCCGGGAACCGGCCGCAAGCAGGGAGGCACGCGGATGACCCCGCCCTACGTACCCGGGCACGGGCTGCTCGACGACCGCGCCGTCGTGATCACCGCGGCGGCCGGGGCCGGGATCGGCGGCGCCACCGCGCGCCGCTGCCTGGAGGAGGGCGCCCGCGTCCTGATCTCCGACGCCCACGAGCGGCGCCTGACCGCGTCCGCGCAGGAGCTGGAGAAGGAGTTCGGCGCCGACCGGGTCGCCTCGCTGCCGTGCGACGTGACGTCGGAGGAGCAGGTCCAGGCCCTCTACGACCTGGCCGTGGAGCGCTTCGGGCGCATCGACGTCGCCGTCAACAACGCGGGCCTCGGCGGGACCGCCGACCTGGTCGACATGACCGACGACCAGTGGGGCCGCGTCCTCGACATCACCCTCACCGGCACGATGCGCTGCACGCGCGCCGCCCTGCGGATCATGCGCGACCGGGGCTCGGGCGTCATCGTCAACAACGCGTCGGTGATCGGCTGGCGGGCGCAGAAGGGGCAGTCCCACTACGCCGCCGCCAAGGCGGGCGTCATGGCCCTCACCCGCTGCAGCGCGCTGGAGGCCGCCGACTTCGGCGTCCGCGTCAACGCGGTCTCACCGTCCCTCGCGATGCATCCGCACCTGGTGAAGGTGACCTCCGAGGAACTGCTGGACGAGCTGACGCGCCGCGAGGCGTTCGGCCGGTACGCGGAGCCGTGGGAGGTGGCCAACGTCATCGTCTTCCTCGCCAGCGACTACTCGTCGTACATGACGGGTGAGGTCGTCTCCGTCTCCTCTCAGCACGCATAGGGAGAACGATGAGTCCACGAAGGCGCGACGCCGAGGGAACCGCCGCCGCCCGCGCGGGGCGGCGGGCCGAGCTGCTCGCCACGGCCGCGGAGGTGTTCGCCTCCCAGGGGTACTCGGCCACCACCGTCCGGAAGGTGGCCGACGCCGCCGGCATCCTCGGCGGCAGCCTGTACTACCACTTCGACTCCAAGGAGGCGATGGCCGACGAGATCCTCTCGACCTTCCTGGACGAGATGTGGGCCTCCTACGACCGCGTCCTGGAGGCCGGGCTCAGCGCGCGCGACACCCTGGAGGGCATCGTCGTCGAGTCGTTCCGGTCGATCGACCGGCACCGGCCCGCCGTCGTCCTCTACCAGAACGAGTCCAAGCACCTCGCGACGAGCGAGCGGTTCCACTACCTGCACGAGTCGCGGCGCAGGTTCGAGGAGATGTGGCTGTCCCTGCTGGAGAGGGGCGTGGAGGAGGGCGCGTTCCGCGCCGACCTCGACCCGAGCCTCGTGTACCGGTTCATCCGCGACACCGTCTGGGTCGCCGCCAACTGGTACCAGCCCGGCGGGCGGCTGTCCGCCGACGACATCGCCAAGCAGTACCTCGCCATGTTCCTCGAAGGGATCCAGGCGAGCCAGGTCCGTACCAGCTAGGTCCGTACTAAGGAGGACCCCATGGCCGAGGCATACATCGTCGACGCGGTCCGCGCTCCTGTCGGGCGGCGCGGCGGCGGCCTGTCCGGCGCGCACCCCGCCGACCTCGGCGCGCACGTGCTGACGGCGCTGATGGACCGCACGAAGGCCGACCCGGCAGCGGTCGAGGACGTCGTGTTCGGCTGCGTCGACACCCTCGGGCCGCAGGCCGGCGACATCGCCCGCACCTGCTGGCTCGCCGCGGGGCTGCCCGAGGAGGTCCCCGGCGTCACCGTCGACCGGCAGTGCGGCTCGTCCCAGCAGGCCGTGCACTTCGCCGCTCAGGCGGTCCTGTCGGGGACGTCCGACCTGGTCGTGGCGGGCGGCGTGCAGAACATGTCGCAGATCCCGATCGGGTCCGCGATGACGGCCGCCGCGCCGCTCGGCTTCACCGAGGGGCCGTTCGCCGGCTCCAAGGGCTGGACGCGCCGCTACGGCGACGCCGAGGTGTCGCAGTTCAACGGCGCCGAGATGATCGCCAGCGACTGGGACATCTCCCGCGAGGAGATGGAGGCGTTCGCCTACGAGTCGCACCAGCGGGCCATCCGCGCGATCGACGGGGGACGGTTCGAGCGCGAGATCGCCCCCTACGAGGGCGTCGCCGCCGACGAGGGGCCGCGCCGCGACACCACCCTGGAGAAGATGGCGGGCCTGAAGACCCTCGTGGACGGCGGGCGCCTCACCGCGGCCGTCTCGTCCCAGATCTCCGACGGCGCCGCCGCGCTCCTCATCGCGTCCGAGCAGGCCGTCAAGGACCACGGCCTCACCCCGCGCGCCCGCATCCACCACGTCTCCGCGCGCGGCGAGTCCCCGATCCGGATGCTGTCCGCGCCGATTCCCGCCACCGCGTACGCGCTGAAGAAGACCGGCATGACGATCGGCGACATCGACGCCGTCGAGATCAACGAGGCGTTCGCGTCCGTCGTGCTCGCCTGGCTGAAGGAGACCGGCGCCGACCCGGCGACGACCAACCCCAACGGCGGCGCCATCGCCCTCGGCCACCCGCTCGGCGCGACCGGCGCCCGCCTGATGACCACCCTCCTGCACGAGCTGGAGCGCACCGGCGGCCGCTACGGCCTCCAGACCATGTGCGAGGGCGGCGGGCAGGCCAACGTCACCATCATCGAGCGCCTCTGACGATGGACGTGTTCGAACCGGCCCGGCTCGGGCCGCTCACCCTGCGCAACCGCGTGATCAAGGCCGCCACGTTCGAGGGGATGACGCCGGACGCGGTGGTGACCGACGACCTGATCGAGTACCATCGCCGGCCCGCCGCCGGGGGAGTGGGCATGACGACCGTCGCCTACTGCGCGGTCGCCCCGGAGGGACGCACCGAGCGGGGCCAGATCTGGATGCGGCCCGACGCCGTCCCCGGCCTGCGGCGGCTCACCGACGCCGTCCACGCCGAGGGCGCCGCCGCGTCCGCGCAGATCGGCCACGCCGGGCCCGTCGCCGACGCCGGCTCCAATCAACTGCCCGCCATCTCGGCCGGGAGGTTCTTCAACCCGCTCGGCATGCGTTTCACCAAGGTCGCCACCGCCGGGGACATCGAGCGGATCACCCGCGCGCACGCCGAGGCCGCCCGCCTGGCGATCGAATCGGGCTTCGACGCCGTCGAGATCCACTTCGGGCACAACTATCTGGCCAGCTCGTTCCTCAGCCCCCGCCTCAACCGGCGCAAGGACGCCTACGGCGGGCCGATCGAGAACCGCGCCAAGGTCGCGCTCGGCATCGCCCGCGCCGTCCGCGACGAGGTCGGCGACCGCATCGCCGTCACCGCCAAGCTCAACATGCGCGACGGCGTCCGCGGCGGCCTGGAGATCGACGACAGCCTGTACGTCGCCCGCCGCCTCCAGCAGGACGGCACGGTCGACGCGCTGGAGCTGACCGCAGGCAGCTCACTGCTCAACCCGATGTACCTGTTCCGCGGCGAGATGCCCATCCCGGAGTTCGCCGCCAGCTACAAGCCGCTGATGCGCGCCGGCATCCGCATGTTCGGCAAGAGGTTCCTGCGCGTCTACCCCTACCAGGACGCCTACCTGCTCGAACACGCCCGCAAGTTCCGCGCCGAACTCGACCTGCCGCTGATCCTGCTGGGCGGCATCACCGATCGCGAGACCATGGACAGGGCCATGGCGGAGGGCTTCCAGTTCGTCGCCATGGCGCGCGCCCTGCTCCGCGAACCGGATCTGGTGAACCGCATCGCCGCCGACCCGTCCACACCGTCCCTGTGCATCCACTGCAACCGCTGCGTCCCCACGATCTACAAGGGCACCCACTGTCCCGTCATCCCGGCCTGACCGGGAGGATGGGGCGATGATCGATATCGCGGGGTGGGCGCCGGAACCACGGGAGACGGTCGAGGTCATCGACCCGGCGCCGTCGATGGCGCTGGCCGGTGTGCTGGACGCCGAACCGCCCGGGGAGGAGCTGCCGCCGCTGTGGCAGTGGCTCCACTTCCTCGAACGGCCCGCGCAGCGCGAGCTGGGCGCGGACGGTCACCCCCGCGAAGGACGGTTCCTCCCGCCGATCCCCGACCGGAGCAGGATGTTCGCCGGCGGGCGGTTCCGCATCCATCAGCCCCTGCGCGCCGGGGACACCGTCACCCGGCGCGACGAACTGGCCTCCACCGCCCTGAAGAACGGGCGAAGCGGCGAGATGCTGTTCGTCACCGTGCGGCACACGTTCCTGCGCGGCGGCGTGGAGATCGCGGTGGAGGAGCAGGACCTCGTCTACCGGAGCGGCGGCGCCGCCTCCCGTCCGCCCGAGGTGTCGTTCCAGGCGCCGGAGGCGGACGCGCCGTGGACGTCGCCCATGGCCGCCGACCCGGTGCTGCTGTTCCGGTTCAGCGCGCTGACCTACAACGCCCACCGCATCCACTACGACGAGACCTACGCGACCGAGGTGGAAGGGCACGGCGGCCTCGTCGTCCACGGGCCGCTGCTCGCGATCCTGTGCCTCGAACTGCCGCGCCGGGCGGGCCTGAAGGTGACGGAACTGTCGTTCCGTGCCCGCAGGCCCGTCTACGCGCGGCAGCCGTTCGTCGCCGCCGGGTCCCCGGACGGGGACCTGTCCATCGAGGCCCCGGGCGGCGTCACCGCGATGACCGCCACGTTCGCCTAGGCGGCGGTGACGGGCGTCTCCGGGACGGCGGGCCCGCCGCGGCGCTCCGCCGCGATCTGCAGCACGTACCGCTTGATCTCGTCGGCGACCTCCTCGCGGCCCCAGCCCAGCCGGGGCGCGAGAAGCTCCGCCACATGGGACGCGGCGGCGATGCCGCCGTCCCACTCCTCGATCGAGACGCGCAGGCGCCGGGCCAGCACGTCCTCCAGGTGCAGCGCCCCCTCGTGCGTCACCGCGTAGACGGCCTCGGCGGACAGGTAGTCCTCGGCGCCGGGGACGGGCGCGCCGAGCACCGGGTCGTCCGCGACCAGGTCCAGGACCTCGCGGGCGCACGACCCGTACCGGTGCAGCAGGTGCTCGACCCGCGCGACGTGCAGGCCGGACTCGGCGGCGAGGCGGCGCCGCTCGTTCCACAGCACCTCGAACCCGACCGCGCCGAGGATCGGCAGCCGGCCGGTGACCGACGGGGGGACGGCGTCGTCCAGGCCCTCGGCGACCACGTCCACCGCGTCCCGCGCCATCACCCGGTAGGTGGTGAACTTGCCGCCGGTGACCACGACCATTCCCGGAACCGGTTCGGCCACGGCGTGCTCGCGCGACAGCCGGGTCGTGTCGTCCATCTCGCCCGACAGCAGCGGGCGGAGCCCCGCGTACACGCCCTCGATGTCGTCATGCGTCAGCGGGGTCCGCAGCACGGCGTTCGCCTGGTCGAGCAGGTAGCCGACGTCGGTGTGGGCGGCTACGGGCTCCTCCGGGCCGTCCTCGTGCGGGGTGTCGGTGGTCCCGACCAGCCAGTGCCGGCCCCACGGGATGATGAACAGCACGCTCTTGGACGTCCGCGTGATCAGGCCGGTGTCCATCGGGATCCGGTCGCGCGGCACCACCAGGTGGACGCCCTTGGACGCCCGGACGCCGAACGAGGCCCGCGACCCGGTCATCGCCTGCGCGCCGTCCGTCCACACACCGGTGGCGCACACCACGCGCCGGGCCCGGACGGCGATCTCCCGTCCGCCCTCCAGGTCCAGGACGTGGGCGCCGGTCACCCGCTCGCCCTCGCGCAGGAACCCGGTCATCTCCGCACGGGTGGCGACCTTCGCGCCGTACTGCGCGGCGGTCCGGGCGACCATCATCGTGTAGCGGGCGTCGTCCACCTGCGCGTCGTAGTACTGGATCGCGCCCACCAGCGCGTCCGACCGCAGGGCCGGGGCCTCCCGCAGGGCGCCGCGCCGCGTCAGCTGCCGGTGCCGGGGGAGCGCGCGGGCACCGCCCATCGAGTCGTACAGGGTGACGCCGGCGCTCACGTACGCCCGCTCCCACACCCGGTTCCGCAGCGGGTAGAGGAACTGGACGGGCCGCACCAGATGCGGAGCGAGCCGGTGCAGGAGCAGGCTCCGCTCCCGCAGCGCCTCCCGGACGAGCCCGAAGTCGCGCTGTTCGAGATAGCGGAGCCCGCCGTGGATCAGCTTGCTGGAACGGCTGGACGTCCCGGCCGCCCAGTCCCGCGCCTCCACGAGGGCGACGGACAGGCCCCGCGAGATCGCGTCGAGGGCCGTGCCGGCGCCGACGATGCCGCCGCCGACGACCAGGACGTCGAACTCGGTGTCGGCGAGGTCGCGCAGGGTGTCCTGGCGGTACCGCGGTCCGAGGGCTACGGATGTCACTGCTTGCTCCCGAAGAGAGATCGGTCAAGTGTCCCGCCGCCGGGTTACGGCGAGCCGTCGTCCAGGGGTCGCGCAGGACGACGGCTCGCCGCGACTCGGTTGACCGGCCGTCAGCCGAGCTCGACCCAGTCGAGAGTGCGGTCGACGGCCTTCTTCCAGCCGGCGTAGCCGGTGCGGCGTTGTTCGTCGGTCCAGGTGGGGTTCCAGCGGCGGTCTTCGTTCCAGTTCTGGCGGAGTTC
>NZ_JBEZGN010000022.1:0-150888 GCF_040650055.1 Spirillospora sp. NPDC048819
TATCACCCGCAGCCACTCCAGGCCGCACGTGAGCAACGACAACCCCTACTCCGAGGCCGGCTTCAAGACCTTGAAGTACTGCCCCGCCTTCCCCGACCGGTTCACCTCGATCCAGACGGCGACACGATTCTGCGCAGCGTTCTTCACCTACTACAACAACGAGCACCGGCACTCGGGGATCGGGCTGCACACCCCGGCCTCGGTCCACGACGGCACCGCCACCAAGATCCGAGACCGCCGCTGCGAAGTCCTGGCCGCCGCCTACACCGCCCACCCCGAACGGTTCCGCACCAAGCCCATCGCGCCCAAGCTGCCCGACAAGGCCTGGATCAACGAACCGCCCAAGGACGAGAACAAGGAGAACAAGCAGGCACAACCCGCAGCCTGAGCTGTCTCAACGAGTTTGACAGGCTCCGCTTTCCGTCCCTCTGGTGCCTGGTGTTCCGTTTCACAAGGTCGGTCCGCATCACGGTCTTGCGGTGCTTGGGTCGGACCACCGTCCCCCGGCGAGGCACTGAGACCAAACGACCTTGCTTCGCCAGCTTGCCTACTGCGCGGGCTACGGCGTTGCGGCTGACCTCGTAGTGCTCCGCAAGCTTCTCCATCGGCGGCAGGGTCTCGCCCGACTGCCACTCACCTGCGTCAATGCGCCGTAGCAAGTCGTCGGCGATGTCGTTGTACCGCGCTGACCCCACGTGCTCATCTCCTCGTGTCGGGCGGATTTGTTGAATCTTATTGACGGGGACGCAGCCTACCGGCACCATGAAGCCGGGCAGATTTGTTGAAACAAATCATGCTCGGTCCAGGGCTTGCCGACCAGGGAGACGTACCCGCAATGTCAGACACGACCCGCCAAACCGGCCACTCGGGGGGTGCCGTTCACAGCCCGGCGAAGGAAACCGGTTCAACGGCAGATGTTAGAGCCAACCCGCTGGAGACGCTGGCCGCGCAGCTCACACAACAGGGCGTCCGGGGGGAGGTGCACGGGGGAACGCTCTTGGCGTCGCTGGGGGCGCGTCGTGAGCGGGTGATCGCGTGTGATGGTCGGCGGTTTCGGTGGGGTGGTGAGCGCGGTCATGTGCTCGGCGAGGTAGGGCACGAGGGTGCGGCGGCGGAGCGGGCCGTGCTCGTGCTGCGGCAACTGGCCCGGTGGTCGTGATGAGCGGCTACACGGTGGGGGCCTGCATCAGCACGGCTGGCATGTTGGACGTCGGATTTCTGGCGGCGCGGACGGCTCCGGGGCAGGTCCGGACGCTGGTAGAGCTGCGGCTGGCGTCGTGGGGGCTGGCGGTGCTGCGCGATGACGTGACCTTGATCGCCAGTGAGCTGGTGACGAACGCGGTCCAGCACGCGCCTTCCGAGCGGGAGATCCGCGTGCGGTTCACGCGTGAGGCGCGCGGAGTGCTGCTGGAGGTGTGGGACTCCTGCGATGGCATGCCGGTACGCAAGCACGACACGGAGGGACTGAGCGGCCGGGGGCTGCCGATCGTGGAGATGCTGGCCGCCGAATGCGGCGCGTACCGGACCGAGCCACACGGGAAATGGGTGTGGGCCCGGTGCCGGCTGACGTGATCGGCGTGCGACAGGACGGGCGTCGAACCAGGGCAGAAGCAAGCGGATCAGGAACGATAGGGGTGTGTGCGGTGGCGCGGGGTCTGGTTCAGGCGGTCGGCCGGTGGCGGCTCGTCCTGGAGGCTCGGACGTTGCGGGGCCATGACCCGGCGGTGCGGAAACTGGAGGTCCTGCGGGTCGCGCTGATGCCGCTGGGCTGGCGGTGCGTCGGGTTGTACGACAAGCGGGAGTTCCGGTTCCCGGTGCCGTTGCTGTGGGTGTACGCCAGCGGGGCGGCCGACGACATCGGGGCCGCGGTGACGGTGCGGGCGCTGCCGGGTGAGATGTGGGGCTACTTCGAGGCGGGGGACGGACGGGGTGGTTTCATCTCGCCGTGCGGGGATGTGAAGGCGGCGGCCGAAGCCCTGGACCTGCTGCTGAAGGACCGCATGTTTCCGCGCCGGGAGTGGGCTTGACCGTGATGCCCCGCGGAAACGACGAGATGGCGGGTCACCTGCGAGTGAACGGCGGGTAAGGGTGCGGCGTGAGGGAGTGTCCGGCGGTGCGGGTGGTGTGTCGTCGGTGACGGATCTGGTTCAGGCCGGCTCGGGTGTGGTGGAGGCGGTGTTCTCGTGGTCGGGTGGGGGTGGGGTGTTGCGGTTGGGGACGCGTACGTCTCCGCTGGCGATGGTGCAGGCGCGCAGCGTTGTTGACGGGGCGGGTGGATGTGGCGGTGCACTGCCTCAAGGACGTGCCCGGTGATGTGCCGCGCCCCGATGGGCTGGTGTTCGCCGCGTACGTGCAGCGTGATGACACGTCCGACGTGATGCTGTTCCCGATGGCGAGCAAGGTGCAGTGCTTGGCGGATCTGCCGCCTGGGGCGCGGGTGGGGACGTCGGCGGTGCGGCGGCGTGCGCAGCTCGGGCAGATCCGGCCGGATCTGCGGGTGGAGTACCTGCGCGGCAACGTCAACTCCCGGCTCGGGCGGTTGGACTCTGGAGAGGAGTTCGACGCGATCGCCTTGGCGCGGGCGAGCCTGGTACGGCTGGGGATCGATCGGGTGGGCGAGGCGCTCGACATCATTCCGGCGGTGGGTGCGGGGGTGCTGGCGGTGGATTGCCGGCGTGCCGATCCCGACATCGTGGAGCTGGTGCGGCTGCTGGACGACGGGGACACGCGGCGGTGCGTGCGCGCGGAGCGCACGATGTTGCACGGGCTTCAAGGGCACTGCAACAGCCCGATCGCGGGTCATGCGCGGCTGGAGCGGGACGGGCAGTTGACCCTGCGCGGGATGGTCTTCACCCGTGACGGGTCCACGTTCGTGCACTCGCACGAGTGGTCCGCGCCGGACAAGGGCGAGCATCTGGGCGCGTACGTGGCGGGTGATCTGCTGCGCAAGGGCGCCCGCGACCTGATCGGCGGTATCGCGCACTGATGGGAGAACGGGGTCAGGCGTTCTCGCTCTCCTTCTTCAGGGCCTCGTTCAGGAGCCGGAAGTCGCGTTCGGTCTTGACGAGCAGCTTGCCGATCAGGGGGACGAGGATGCCGGAGAACTGCTCGGAGTGGCGGAGGCGGGTGCCGGTCTCGGTGGCGCTGAGCGCGAATTCGTGGCGTCCGGCGGCCAGGCCCGGAATGGGAATGAGGCGGGCCGACCAGCGCAGCACCACACCGGGGACGGCGTCCAGGACCTTGGCCTTGTTGGTGGCGCTCCACCCGGCCGACGACTTGATGCGCAGGGTGAGCCGCGAACCCGGGGCCGGCGTTCCTTCCGCCCGGACGATGAAGGGATTCCACCGGGGGTAGGCGGCGAGGTCGGTGAGCACCTCCCACACGCGTTCCGGCGGGACGTCGATGTCGATGTCGGTCATGACGCTGTTCGGCATTTCCAGCTCCTCACGGTCGGCGCGACAATTGTCTCGCGGGCGGCTAGAGAATGACTTGTGAATGGCTGGAAGAATTCGACTGTTGACTAATTTCGGCGGGCGTCCGACGATTATGGGAAAGGATTCTTTGAATGGAGGCGGGGTAATGACTCACACCCCCGGAAAAGTCGTCGCGCGCGATGAGGTGGCGCCGGTCCGCTGGCTGGGCGAGGAGGGGCGGTTCCTGCTCCGCGCCGAGGACACCGGCGGCCTCTACTCGTTCTTCGAGGTGACCACCTCCCCCGGCGGGGGCCCGCCGCTGCACATCCACGAGGGCGAGGACGAGGCGTTCTACGTCATCGAGGGCCGCTACTCGATCGTCCTCGGCGACGAGGAGTACGAGGCGCCGGCGGGGCGGCTGGTGTACGGGCCGCGCGGGGTGCCGCACAAGTTCCGCAACATCTCCGACGGGCCGAGCAAGCTCCTCGTCGTCGCCACGCCGGGCGGTGTGGAGGGCTTCTTCGAGGGGCTGAGCGAACTCATGGCCGGCGGCGGGCCGCCGTCGGCGCCCGACATGATCGAGCTGGCGACGCGGTACCACGTCGAGGGGCTGGAGCAGGTGGGGCCGCCGCCGGGCGTGGGCTCGCGATGACCGGGACCGCGGGCACCGCCGTGGACGTCCAGGAGGCGAACAAGGCGCTTGCCCGGCGCTGGCTTGAGGAGGGCTGGTGCCGGGGCGACCTCGACCTCGCCTCCAGTGTCTTCGCGCCTGACTTCATGCTGCGCGGGCGGCGCGTCGGCCCGGACGGGCCCCGGCACAGCATCCGCCGGATCCGCTCGGCCTTCGCCGGCCTCACGATCAACGTCGACGTCCAGGTGGCCGAAGGGGACCTCGTCGTCACCCACTTCACGGCTCGGGGCGAGCATGTGGGCGAGTACCGGGGCATCCCGCCGACGGGACGGACGGTGGCCGCGTCCGGCGTCCAGGTCTGGACGGTGCGCGACGGCCTCGTCGTCGACGACCTGAACGTCTTCGACGAATGGGCGATGGTCGAGCAGCTCCGCGCCGACCGCGTCTGACCGCAGCCGAAACGCACTCGATCCGGTCCCGCCCCTGTCGGCGGAACCGGATCGAGCGGGCTGCTACTCCGGCTTGTGCCCGATGACGACCGTGTGGCCGTCGTAGTCCTGCAGCGGGACGGTCTCGACGCCGGTGAACCCGGCCTCGCCCATCCAGCCGGCGCATTCGCCGGCCTTGTAGCCGGACCCTCCGACGCTGAGGGTCATCGCCAGGCTCAGCATCAGCGGGTTCAGCCGGCGGCGGTCCGCGTCGATCATCAGGTCGTGGACCATGAACACGCCGCCGGGCTTGACCGCCTCGTACGCCTTGCCGATCACGGTCTTGCGCTGCTCGGCGGTCCAGTTGTGCAGCGCGTGGCCGCACAGCAGGACGTCGCCTTCGGGCAGCGGGTTCTCGAACCAGTCCCCGCCCTGGTACCGCGCCCGGTCCTGGACGCCGAGCCGCTCCATGTGCTCGTGGAACAGCGGCTCGATCGGCGGCATGTCGAACACGGTCGCGTTGAGGTGCGGGTGGGCCTGCAGCAGGATCCCGGCGGTGTTGCCGCGGGCCCCGCCGAGGTCGACGAGCCGCGTCCAGCGGCTCCAGTCGATCCGCCGGCTCAGCTCCCAGGCGACCTCGCTGCTGAGCGAGTCCTGCGCCTCCATGAACATGCGCTGGAGGTCGACGTTCGCGTAGGTGTGCTCGAAGAACTCGGCGCCCTCCTTGCCGGGCGCGGCCTCCTGCGGCGGTGCCTGCGGCTCCGGGGGCTTGCCCGTGCGGAGCACCTCGCCGAGCCCGTCCCACGTCGGCTTCATGAACTTGTCGACGAAGGTGAGGTAGTGGCCCATGTAGTAGCGCTTGCCCGGGACGAGGTAGTAGTCGGCCTCGGGGCTGTTGGAGTACCGGCCGCCGTCCCTTTCGAGCAGGTCCAGCGCGACCAGGGCGTCCAGGAAGTCGTGCAGCACGGGCGCGTGCAGGGACAGCTTCTCGGCGAGCCCCTCCACGGTCGCCGGTCCCTCGGCGAGCCGCGCGAAGATCTCCAGCTCCCCGGCCGTCATGATCAGTTTCGTCTGCCAGAACGCGGTGCTGAGCGCGTACACCTTCGCGGGCGCGAAGGGCGGCGCCTGGACGGGACTCGTCATCGGGTTCTCCTTTTCTGCCGTCCGCGGGCTAGGAGTGCCAGGCGGACCACCATTGGAATTCGGTGCTGAGGAAGCGGTAGCCGCCGCCGAAGAACACCAGCGGCTCGGCGTGGTCGTCCGGAGCGGTCTCCAGCGCTGCGACCCGGCCGATGATGACGTCGTGGTCGCCGGCGGGGACGGTCTGCGGCTCGACGCACTCGAACACGGCCAGCGCGCTCGGCAGCAGCGGGACGCCGGTGCTGCCCTCCCGCGGCTCGATGGTGTCGAAACGGTCGAAGCCGGGGCTGGCGAAGCGGCGGCAGAGCGCCAGCTGCCCCTCGCGCAGGACGTTCACCGCGAACGCCTCCGCTTCGGCGAACACCGGGTGCAGGCGGGACCGGCGGCCGACGCAGAACAGCACGAGCGGGGGATCGAGCGACACCGAGGTGAACGAGTTCACCGTCATCCCGACGGGCGTCCCGTCCGGGGTCGCGGCGGTCACGACGGCGACGCCCGTGGCGAACCTGCCGAACGCCGCGCGGAGCCGCCGGGGCAGCACGGGGTCGGGTGTCCGCGAGTCGGGGATTCGCATGGCCCTCCCGTTCCGGTACGTCCGGTGCAGTGTCCGGCCGGCCGCTCGAAGACCGCTTGGGCCGCGCGGCGCCGGCCGTCGTCGTCCAGGACGGGGCTTCCAGCGCTTCTGCATCGCCGGTCAAGCGCATGCCGTCACCGTTGGTGCGGTGATCCCGTCACGGGACCGTCTGGTTAAGGAGCCGTTTCGTGTCCACACCGCGAGCTCAGAAGGTCACCGCCGCTGATGTCGTGCCCAACCGCCGCCGCGGCGGGGACATCCGGGTGCTGCTGAGCCCCAAGACCGTCAAGTCCACGTCCGGATTCATGGGGGAGCTGACCCTGGAGCCGGGTGAGTTCGTCTCCGAGCACCGGCACCCGTACTCCGAGGAGTTCCTGTACGTCGTCCGCGGCTCGCTGCTGATGAGGGTCGAGGACGAGACCGTCCGGCTCGGCCCCGGCGACTCGCTCATGGTCGCCATCAACGACCGGCACCGGCTGGAGAACGACGGCGCCGAGCAGGCGTTCGTCGTGTTCCACCTGAGCCCGCTGGCGCCGCGGCCCGACCTCGGCCACGTCGACACCGAACCGCTGCCGCATCCCGCCGAGTCGGCGCCGAAGGTCGGCTGACCGTGAGGAGCGAACGCAGGGCGGTCATCACCGGGATCGGCGTGGTGGCCCCGGGCGGGATCGGCACGAAGGCCTTCTGGGGCCTGCTGACCGCCGGCCGGACCGCGACCCGCACGATCTCGCTGTTCGACCCGACCGGGTTCCGGTCGCGGGTTGCCGCCGAATGTGACTTCGACCCCGCGGCGCAGGGACTCACGCCGCAGGAGATCCGGCGGATGGACCGCGCCGCGCAGCTCGGGTCGGTCGCCGCCGACGAGGCCATCGCCGACAGCGGGCTGGACAAGGGCGCGCTGCGGCCGGAGCGGGTCGGCGTGAGCCTCGGCAGCGCGGTCGGCTGCACGATGGGGCTCGAACAGGAGTACATCGTCCTCAGCGACGGCGGACGGCAGTGGGAGGTCGACCACGAGTACGGCGTCCCCCAGCTGTACGGGTACATGGTACCGAGCACGCTGGCGGTGGAGGTGGCCTGGCGCGCCGCCGCCGAGGGCCCGGTGTCGCTGATCTCCACCGGCTGCACGTCCGGGCTGGACGCCGTCGCGCACGGCGCGCAGCTCATCCGGGAGGGCGGCGCCGACGTCATGATCGCCGGGGCGACGGACGCGCCGATCTCCCCGATCACCTCCGGCTGCTTCGACGCGATCAAGGCGACGACGCCGAACAACGCCGACGCCGAGCACGCGTCCCGGCCGTTCGACCGGGACCGGGACGGTTTCGTCCTCGGCGAGGGCTCGGCGGTGTTCGTGCTGGAGGAACTGTCCGCCGCCCGCGCCCGCGGCGCCCACGTCTATGCCGAGATCGCCGGGTTCGCGAGCCGGAGCAACGCCTTCCATATGACCGGCCTCAAGCCGGACGGCCGCGAGATGGCCGAGGCGATCAGCGTCGCCCTGCGGCAGTCGGGGCTCGGGCCGGACGACATCGACTACATCAACGCGCACGGGTCGGGCACCAAGCAGAACGACCGCCACGAGACCGCGGCGTTCAAGCGGAGCCTCGGGCAGCGCGCCTACGAGGTGCCGGTCAGCTCGATCAAGTCGATGGTCGGGCATTCGCTGGGCGCGATCGGCTCCATCGAGGTGGCGGCGAGCGCGCTGGCGATCGAGCACGACGTGGTGCCGCCGACCGCCAACCTGCACACCCCCGACCCCGAGTGCGACCTGGACTACGTGCCGCTCACGGCGCGCGACCACCGCACCGACGTCGTGCTCAGTGTCGGCAGCGGCTTCGGCGGTTTCCAGACCGCGATGCTGCTGGCCCGGCCGGGGGAGACCCCGTGACCGCGCCGGACCGGGTGATGGAGCGTCCGGGGACGGGCGTGGCCGCGCCGGTCGTCACGGGCCTCGGCGTCATCACGCCGCTGGGGCTCGGGACGGACGACTTCTGGGCCGCGACGCTGGAGGGACGCCGGGGGCTCGGGCCGATCACCCGGTTCGACCCGTCGTCCTACCCGGTGCGGCTGGCCGGGGAGGTCCGCGGGTTCACGGCGGCCGACCATGTGCCGAGCCGGGCCATCCCGCAGACCGACCACTGGACCCACATGGGCCTGGCGGCGGCGCGGCTCGCGCTCGCCGACGCCGAGGTCGACCCGGCGGAGCTGCCCGAGTACGAGATGGCGGTGGTCACCGCCGCCTCGTCCGGCGGCACCGAGTTCGGGCAGCGGGAGATGGTGAACCTGTGGGGGCGGGGGCCGGGGTTCGTCGGCGCCTACCAGTCGATCGCGTGGTTCTACGCGGCGACCACGGGCCAGATCTCCATCCGGCACGGCATGCGCGGCCCGTGCGGCGTGATCGCCACCGAGCAGGCGGGCGGGCTGGACGCGCTCGCGCACGCGCGCCGGCTGCTGCGCGACGGCACCCGCGTCGCGGTCAGCGGCGGCGCCGACGCGTCGCTGTGCCCGTACGGGCTCGTCGCGCAGCTCAGCTCGGGGCGGCTCAGCGTCCGGACCGATCCGGCGCGGGCCTACCTGCCCTTCGACCCGGACGCCTGCGGGTACCTGCCGGGCGAGGGCGGCGCGCTGCTGATCGTGGAGGACGCCGACCATGCGGCGCGGCGGGGCGCCCCGCGCGTCTACGGCGAGATCGCCGGGTACGGCGTCACGTTCGACCCGCCGCCGGGTTCGAGCCGCCCGCCGGCGCTCCGGCGGGCGATCGAGAACGCGCTCGCCGACGCGGGCGCCGCGCCCGGTGACGTGGACGTCGTATTCGCCGACGCGATGGGCGTCCCGGAACTGGACCGGATCGAGGCGGACGCGCTGAACGGCGTCTTCGGCCCGGCGGGCGTGCCGGTCACCGCACCGAAGACGATGACCGGACGCCTGTACGCGGGCGGCGCGGCGCTGGACGCGGTGTCGGCGCTGCTGTCGGTCCGCGACGCGGTGATCCCGCCGACCGTGGGCGTCCGGGAGGGGGCGGGCGGGCTGGACCTGGTCATCGGGCGGCCCCGCCCCGCGCCGGTGCGGTGCGCCCTGGTCGTGGCGCGGGGATACGGCGGGTTCAACTCGGCGCTCGTCGTGCGCGCGGTCCCCTGAGAGGGGGCGCGTGTGCCGCCGGGCGGAAGCGCGTAGGGACGGAAGCGCGTAGGGACGGAAGCGCGTAGGGACGGAAGCGCGTAGGGACGGAAGGAGGCGTGGATGTCGGAGATCCTGATGCTGGTCGCGTTGATGGGCAACGCGATCGCGGTGGGGGTGTTCAGCGCGACCGTGCTGGGAGGCGTCCCGCTGCTGCTGGCGCTGCCCGGCGAGCAGTACGTGCACGCCCACGGGTTCCTGGCGACCCGCTACGACCCGTTCATGCCGATCACCATCCTGCTGACGGTGCTGGCGGACCTGGCGCTGGTCGCGGCCGGGCCCGGGACGGCGCTGCGGCTGCTCGGCGGCGCGGCGGGACTGGTGATGGCGTCGGTCATCACGGTGTCGATCACCAAGAACGTGCCGATCAACCACTGGGTGGCGGCGCAGGACCCGGCGTCGCTGCCGGCCGACTGGCCGGAGCGGCGCAGCCGCTGGCAGCGGTGGAACGCGGTGCGTTCGGCGCTGGCCCTGTCCGCGCTCGCCGTCAACCTCACCGCGGCCGTCGTTCTGATCATGTGACGGCCGCCGGCGTCTTCGCGTCAACATTTCCCGTGCCGCCGGGCCGGTTTTACATATTCGCAGCTCAACGCCATTGTCTCAGCACCATTGTCTGCGGACGATGGTGCTGACTGGTTTCTGACAGATTGTCATCTGGTATTTGAATCTCCGGCTCCGTATACTCGTGCTGGAGTATCCGTTCACGGGGAGTTTTCAGTGGTGAAGCGAAAGGTCTCAAATCCGCTGGCATTAGCGGTGCTCGCGGCGCTTTTCGAGCGGTCCATGCACCCGTACGAACTGGCCGGGATGCTCAAGACCCGCGGCAAGGAGCAGAGCGTCCGGATGAATTACGGATCGCTCTACACCGTTGTCGACGCGCTGGCCCGCGCCGGTTTCATCGAGCCCGTGGACACCTTCCGGGAGGGGCGGCGCCCGGAACGCACCGTGTACGCGCTGACCGTGTCCGGCCGGGCGGAGTTGAAGGACTGGCTCAGCGAGATCCTGCGCACCCCCGCCAAGGAGTACCCGGAGTTCGAGTCGGGGCTGTCGCTCCTGCCGGTGCTGCTGCCGGAGGAGGTGATCCGGCTGCTCGAGGAGCGGATCAAGGCGCTGGACGGCCGGCTCGCCGAGGTGCGGGGGTTCATGGAGCGGATGCGCGAGACCGGGCTGCGCCGGCTGTTCATGATCGAGACCGAGTACCACGAGGCGCTCCTGCGCGCCGAGCAGTGCTGGGTGCGGGCGCTCATCACCGAGTTCCAGGGCGGCGCGTACGAGGACCTTGACGCCTGGCGGCGCTGGCACGCCGAGGTCATCGCCGAACGCGGGTTCACCGAGGAGGAGAGCATGCACTGACGATCGGCCCCGGCGGCCAGTGCCGGCCGGGGCAATGACCTTTGACGGTGCCGGCGGGGGCGATCCGAGAGAACGGCGAAGCTCCCCTGCGCCGCCTGATCGCCTCCCCCGGCCACGATCGCCGGACGATCACCCCTGTGGGAGTGCGCTGATGACCTTTGACAGCACGACCCTTGGAAGCACGGCCATTAACGGCACGGCCATTGAGGTCACCGACCTCACCAAGACCTACCCCAACGGCGTCCGCGCCGTGGACGGGATCTCGTTCTCGGTCCGGAATGGCACGGTGTTCGGCCTGCTCGGGCCGAGCGGCGCGGGCAAGTCCACCATTATCAAGATCCTCACAACGCTCACCCGGCCCGGATCCGGCGACGTCCGGGTCGCCGGTGTGGACGTCGTCCGGGAACCGGCGCAGGCGCGGCGCAGGATCGGCTGCGTCACCCAGCAGAGCGGCGTCGACCCGTGTGCCACCAGCCGGGAGGCCCTCACCCTGCAGGGCAGGCTGTACGGGCTGAACGGGCGGCTCCTGCGGAACCGGGTGGACTCCCTCCTCGAACGTTTCGCCCTGGCCGACCTCGCCGACCGGCCGGCCCGGACGTACTCCGGGGGCATGCGCCGCCGGCTCGACGTCGCCCTGGGCCTGGTGCACGAGCCGGACGTGCTGTTCCTGGACGAACCCACGACCGGGCTCGATCCGGAGACCCGCACCGACCTGTGGGCCGAGATCTTCGGCATGGCCGCCGTCGGCATCACGGTCGTGCTGTCCACCCACTATCTGGAAGAGGTCGACGAACTCGCCAGCACGCTCGCCATCCTCGACCGCGGCAAGATCGTCGCGATGGGGTCGCCGAGCCAGCTCAAACGCGAGGCGGGCGGGGACGCGCTGCGGGTGGAGCTGGTGGAACCGCCGGGCGAGGGCAAGGTGCGCAAGGCGTTGGCGGGTGTCGAGGGGGTGGGCAACATCGTCGTGGCGGGCTGCGGCCTCAGCGCGAGGGTCGAGCGCGGCGCCGTCAGCGCCCCGTACCTCGTGGCGGCGCTGGAGTCGGCCGGCGTCCGGGTGGTGTCGCTGACCCTGTCGGCCCCCACGATCGGGGACGTCTACCTCCGCCACGCCGGCCGACTGCTTCGCAGCGCCCAGGAGGCGCCGAGCCGATGAGTGACGGCCCCACGCACCTCTACCACATGACCGTCCGCGATCTGCGCAACACCGTCCGCCAGCCTTCCTACGTCCTGGCCGCCCTGATCCAGCCGGTGGTCTGGCTGCTGCTGTTCGGGCAGCTGCTGGCGCCGGTCATGGAGGCCCGGATCGTCGACGGCTCCTACATCATCTTCCTGACCCCCGGGATCGTCGCGCTGACCGCCGTGTTCGCCAGCGGCTGGAGCGGGATGCTCTTCGTGACCGAGATGGACCAGGGCATGCTGAACCGGTTCCTGGTGACCCCCGTCCAGCGCTGGGCGCTGATCGCCGGGCGGCTGGCCCAGCAGGCCCTCGTGGTGCTCGCGCAGAGCGTCGTCATCCTGGTCATCGGGGTGACCCTCGGGGCGCGGTTCCCCGGCGGCGTCCCCATCCTGCTGACGTTCTTCGCCTGCATCGCCCTCAGCACCGTCGCGTTCGCGTCGATATCGAACGTGCTCGGTCTGCTCACCCGCAGCCACCAGGCGGTGGTCGGCATCGCCCAGCTCATGGTGCTCCCACTGGTGTTCCTGTCGGAGATCTTCGTCCCGCGCCACGAGATGCCGGGCTGGATGAGCACCATCGCCACCGTGAACCCGGTGAACTGGCTCGTCCAGGTCGGACGGCAGTCGATCCGTGACGACGTCGCGTGGAGTCATGTCCTCGACCGGGGTTTCGGGCTGCTGGTGGTCGCGGTCGCCGGCTTCTGGCTGTCGACCTTGGCGCTCCGCGTCTACCAGCGGCAGGTGTGACCGAGTGACCGCGTGACCGCGTGATCCGGGGCCGGCGTGTGCCGGTCCCGGATCGGCGGGCCGTCAGGCGGCGGTCGCGAGTTCCTTCTCCCCGGACGGCTCGTTTCGCTGAGCCCTCTCCAGGCGGTCCGGCATCGCCGCCTTGTAGAGCGGCAGCGCCGCCGCCGTGGTGAGCACGGCCACCAGCACCAGCATCGAGAACACCTGCTGGCCGATCATTCCCTGCGCCAGCCCGATGTTGATGAAGATCAGGATCATCAGCCCGCGGGCGTTCATCAGGGCGCCGACCGCGTTGGACTCACGCCACCCGAACCCGAGCGACCGCATGGCCAGCGAGCAGCCGAAGTACTTGCCGGCGAACCCGGCCAGCAGGATCGTCACGAACGCCAGCAGCATCGTGGCGCCGCCGAGCCCGTCCAGCCGGGTGTTGAGCCCGGAGAAGGCGAAGAAGATCGGCAGCAGCAGCGTGGAGACCACGTCCATCATCCGGCCGTGCAGCATCCGCCGGAAGGCGGCGTCGCGCGGCATGGCGAGCCCGGCGATGAACCCGCCGAACACCGAGTAGACGCCGATCCAGTCGGTGAGCCAGCCGGCGATGAGCGGGACGAGGATCACCAGGTACATGGCGCCGTTGCTGATGTGCCCGGACCGCAGCACGTGCCGGCCGAGGGCGCCCAGCGCCCGGGACACGACGGTCAGCATCAGCGCCACGAACAGCGCCGCCAGCCCGATCGTGCGGATCGCGCCGCCGGGGCCGGAGTCGAGGTGGATCGCGGTCAGGATCGCCAGGCCGCACCAGGCCACCGCGTCGTCGACACCGCCGGCCATCAGCGACAGCTTGCCCAGCGGCGAGTTCTCCAGCCCGCGCTCGTAGAGGATGCGCGCCAGCATCGGGAAGGCGGTGATCGACAGCGCGCCGCCGAGGAAGGCGGCGAAGAACCACCGGTCGATGCCGGGATCGGACAGCGTGCTCCACAGCAGCAGCCCCGCGCCCATGCCGAGGAGCAGCGCCGGGAGGATTCCCGCGATCGCCACGATCGCCGGCTGGTGGGCGGGCTGCCGGGGCCCGGAGCCGCCGCCGTGCTCCATGCCGGCGCCGACGAGGAACATGTACAGGGTGAGCCCGATCGTGCTCAGCACGTACAGGATGGGGGTCACCTCGGGCGGGAAGATCTTGGCCTGGACGTCGGGGAAGAGCCAGCCGAACAGGGTGGGGCCGAGCAGGACGCCGGCGATCATCTCGCCCAGCACGCGCGGCTGCCAGAGCCGGTTCGCGAGCCGCCCGCACAGGGCCGAGACGATGAGGATGACGATCACGGCCGGGAGAACCTTGAGGGTGAGTTCCAGGTTCGGGTCGGTCTGCGCCGCCGCGAGGGTGTGAGGGTGCATCGTGTCTCCGCTGGGGATCTAGGAGCGCGTGCCGCTCCGCCTTGCCACCGACTTTGCGTCCGAGCGCCTGAAGCCCGGGTCGAGGGCGGCTGGAGCACCGCCCGCGGTCCCGTCCTGGTGGCGTCGAGGCGCGTCCGCGAGCGGGACTCCAGCGGGGATCGAGCCGGCCCGGCGACGATGCGCGGATGGATGACGCGCACGCGGCCGCGACGCCGCGCACCGCCCTGATCACCGGCGCGGGACGCGGCATCGGCCGCGCGGTCGCCGCCGAGCTGCACCGCCGCGGCCTGCGCCTGGTGGTGACCGCGCGGACCGCCGGGGACGCCCGCGAGACGGCCGCGCGGCTCGGTCCGGACGTCGAGGGCCACGAGCTGGACGTCACCGACCCGGACGCGCCCAAGCGCGTCGCCGCCGACACCGGCCCGGTGGACGTCCTCGTGTGCAACGCCGGCGTCCTGCTGGACGCGGGCACCGACCCGCTGTCGGTGCCGGTGGACCTCGTCGACCAGACGCTGAAGGTGAACCTGCTCGGGACGTGGCGGGTCGCGCAGGCGTTCGTGCCCGGCATGGTCGAGCGCGGGTGGGGCCGCGTGGTGATCATCTCCAGCGGCACCACCGCGGAGTTCGGCGGCAGGCTGTTCGGCGGCGCCCCCGGCTACTCCATCTCCAAGAGCGCGCTCAACGGGCTCGCCTCGCTGCTGGCCGCGCAGACCGAGGGGACCGGCGTGCTGGTGAACGCGGTGAACCCGGGACGGGTCAGGACCCGGATGATGCCGGGCCAGCGGCGGACGCCCGAGGACGTGGCCCCGTTCATCGCCGACGCGGCGACGCTCCCGGCGGACGGACCGACCGGAGGATTCCTCACCGACAAGCGCGGCCCCGGCTGAGCCCGGCGGCGCGGGAACAGGAGACGGCATGGAACTGGAACTGGCCGGCAAGAAGGCCGTGGTCACGGGGGCGGGCCAGGGGATCGGCCTCGCCGTCGCCGGCGCGCTCGCCGACGCGGGCGCCGAGGTGTTCGGCGGGGCCCGCACCGTCGGCCCGGAGCTGCGCGCGGTCACCAAGCACACGATGGAGGTCGACCTCGCCACCGAGGACGGGCCGCGGCTGCTGGTGGAGGCGGCGATCGAGGAGTTCGGCGGCCTGGACGTCCTCGTCAACAACGTCGGCGGCGGCGTCAGCTGGGCGGCGAGCTTCCTCGACATCGACGACGACGTGTGGCGGCGGTCGTTCGAACTGAACCTCTTCAGCACGGTCCGGGCGAGCCGTGCGGCGCTGCCGAGCCTGGTCGAGCGCGGCGGGACGCTCGTCAACATCGGGTCGGCGAACTCGCGTGCCGCGGACCCGCAGCTCGCGCACTACGCGGCGGCGAAGGCCGCGCTGTCCAACCTCGGCAAGTCGCTGTCGCTGGAGTTCTCGCCGAAGGGCGTGCGGGTCAACACGATCTCCCCCGGCCCGGTCCGGACGCGGATCTGGACCAAGCCGGAGATCGTCGAGAAGTCGGGGATGTCGGCGGAGGAGTTCGTCGCGGCGGTGCCCGGCCGGGCCGGGCTGACCACGGGGGCGATGGTGGAGCCGTCGGAGATCGCGGCGCTGGTGGTGCTGCTGGCGTCCGGACGGATCCCGAGCGTCACCGGCGCCGACCTGTCGGTCGACGCCGGGCTGCTGAAGAACACATAGCCGCTGGGAACACATAGCCGCTGGGAACGCGGAGCCGCAGGGAACACAGGGCCGCGAAGATCACATGGACACCGCCCCCGGTCGTTGCGATTGAGCAGCGGCCGGGGGCCGGTCACGTCCGGGCGGCGCGTCACGTTCGGGCGGCGCCCGGGGAGGGCCTCACGTCCGGGCGGCGCCCGGGGAGTGCGTCACGTTCGGGCGGCGCCTGGGGAGGGCCTCACATTCGGAGGGCGCGGGCGATCACGTCGGCCTGCGCGGGCTCCTCGACGCACGGGAACAGGATCAGCTCGTCGCAGCCCACGTCCCGGTAGCCGGCGACGAAGTCGCGGAGCCGCCCCTCGTCGGTGATCACGCTCTTCACCGCCATCTCGGCCTTCCAGCCGATGAAGGAGTAGTAGTCGACCAGGTAGCTCTCGGCGCGCTCGCGCGCACCCGCGCCCAGGGCCACGTAGGCGATGGCGACGAGCCGCGGCTCGCCGTCCCGTCCGGCCGACGCCCACGCCTTGCGGGCGCGGCCCGCCAGCTCGCCGTAGCCGGCGGCGGAGCTGCCGCCCGCGATCCAGCCGTCGCCGTAGGCGGCGGCGCGTTCCATGGCCGCGTCGGAATGGCCGCCGACCAGCAGCGGCGGGCAGCCGCCCGCCGGGACGGGGCCGGGCACGGGGCCCTCGCCCGTCCCGTCGCAGAAGCCGCGCAGCTCGCCGAGGAGCGCGTCGAGGCGGCGGCCCCGCCCGGCGTAGGGCGTCCCGCAGGCGTCGTAGTCGTCGGCGCGCCCCCCGGCGGCGACGCCGATCGTGAGCCGCCCGCCCGACAGCCGGTCCAGGCTCGCGAGCTGCTTGATCAGCAGCGCCCGGTCGCCGCGGTAGGCGGCGATCAGGATGGTCGTGGCCAGCCTGATGCGGCTGGTGGCGCCCGCCGCGGCGGCGAGCGTGGTCAGCGGCTCGTACCCGTCGTACATCAGCCGGTCGAGGGTGCCCAGCGAGGAGAACCCGAGGTCCTCGGCCCGGCGCGCCCAGCCGAGCAGCGCGCTTCCGGGGGTGCCGGGGATCATCGTCGGCAGCCCGATCCCGATGTCCATCAGATACCGCCGTCCACGTTGAGGGTGGCGCCCGTGACGTACCGGGACATGTCGCTCGCCAGGAACAGCACCGCGCCGGCGACGTCGGCGTTCGAGCCGAGCTCGCCGAGCGCCGTCATGCCGCGGATGATGTCGGCGACCGGCGGCGGCGGCCCGCCGCCGGGCTCGGTCACGATCACGCCGGGCGCGACCACGTTGACGCGGATGCGGCGGTGCCCGATCTCCTTGGCCAGCGAGCGGGTCAGCCCGGTGAGCGCCGTCTTGGACGCGCCGTAGTGGGAGCTCTCCGGCCGCCCGCGGAATCCGGCGACGGCGCCGACGTTGACGATCGAGCCACCGTCGGCGAGCAGCGGCAGCGCCGCCTGCGTCACCGTGAAGCAGCTCGTCAGGTTGGTCTCCAGGACGCGGCTCCACTCCGCGGCGGTCAGCTCCTCCAGCGGCGACCGCGCGTCGATGCCGACGTTGTTCACGACGACGTCCAGTCCGCCGAGCACGTCCCGGCAGGCGTCCGCAAGCGCGGCGACGCCGTCCGGGTCGGTCACGTCGGCCTGGACGACGCGGTGGTCGCCGCCGAGCGCCTTCAACTCGCGGGCGAGGCTCTCCGCGGCCTCGCCGGCACTGCGGTGGCAGGCCACCACGGCGGCCCCGGACCGGGCGAAGGAGACCGCGGTCTCCCGGCCGATACCGCGGGTGCCGCCGGTGATCAGGACGCGTTTTCCGGCCAATCCGAGATCCACGGCTTTCCCTCCTCGCGCGGGGGACATGGCCCTTCTCAGCGATGTCGACGCCGACGATGCCCGGGGACGCTCGCGCCGGGCTGGAGGCCCGCTCCCACCGTGCGACTCCCGGTTCGAGCCGGGTTCGACCGGGACCGGAGGACCGCGCCCGACCATGGCGAGGACCACGAGAGGAGGCCGGCGTGCACCGGACATTGATCGTCGCGCACATGGATCCGGCCGAGGCGGGCGACGTGGCGCGGATCTTCGCGGATTCCGACGCAAGCGACCTGCCCCGGATGATCGGCGTGTCACGACGCACGCTCTTCCGTTTCCACGACCTGTACTTCCATCTCGTCGAGGCGGACGAGGACATCGCGCCGAACCTGTACAAGGCGCGCAGCCACCCGCTCTACGGCGAGATCAACGAACGGCTGTCGCATCACATCCGGCCGTACGACCCGAACTGGAAAGAGCCGCGGGACGCGATGGCCGAACCCTTCTACGTCTGGGACGCCAACGGTGAGTGACTACGACGACGAAGTTCCCGTGCTGATCGTCGGTGCCGGGCCGGTGGGGCTGTCGGCGGCGGCGTTCCTCGGCCGGTACGGCGTGCGGACGCTGCTGGTGGAGAAGCGCGCCGACACCTCCGTGCTGCCGCGCGCGCCGGGCCTGCAGGCCCGCACCATGGAGATCTTCCGCGCCGCCGGGATGGGCGAGGAGGTGCGGGCGCTGGAGATCGGCGACTCGCACGTCTTCTTCGAGGGCGGCATCCTGCGCGTCAACACCTACTCCGAGATCGCGGACGCCGAGGTCGTGGAGGCCCCGTCCCTGGACGGCCCCGACATCAGCCCCGAGCGGGTCATGGGCTGCGGCCAGGACCGCTACGAGGTGGTGCTCGCGGGCAAGGCCCGGGAGTTCGGCGCCGAGATCCGCTTCGGCGTCCGGCTGCGGACCCTCGAACAGGACGCCGACGGCGTCACCGCCCAGGTGGAGGACACCGCGACCGGTGCGGTCCGCACCGTCCGCGCCCGCTACCTGATCGGCGCGGACGGTGCGGGCAGCACGGTCCGGCGGGTCCTCGGGATCGAGCGTTCCGGCCGCGGCACCGTGTTCAACGCGCTCAGCATCTACTTCCGGGCGCCGGAGCTGGAGGCGGCGCTGGCGGACCGTCCGTTCATCCTCTGCTACGCCACCGCGGGCGGGTCGATGACGGGGCTGTCCCGGCTGCACGGCTGCGACCCGTGGCTGGCCGCGCCCGTCTACCACCCGGAGAAGGGCGAGACGCCCGAGGACTTCACCGACGAGCGCTGCGTGGAGATCGTCCGGGCGGCGTCCGGGCTCCCCGAGATGGACGTCGAGATCATGGCGAAGGTGCCGTGGGAGGGCGCGCAGCTCGTCGCGGAGCGGTTCCGCGACGGCCGGGTGTTCCTTGCCGGGGACGCCGCGCACGTCCACCCGCCGGCCGGCGGGTTCGGCGCCAACACCGGCATCCACGACGCGCACAACCTCGCGTGGAAGCTGGCGGCCCGGCTGGGCGGCTGGGCGGGCGACGCGCTGCTGGACACCTACCACGAGGAGCGGCACGCGGTCGGCGGCGCCATGGCCGAGCAGGCGATGGTCCGCAACCGCATCCGGCACGGCTACGCCGACGACGAGGTCCGCGCGCAGATGGTGGACGACATCGTCATCACGCTCGGCTACCGCTACGGCTCCCGGGCCGTCGCGTCGGCGGAGCGCGGCCCGGTGCTCACGCAGCCGCTCACCCTGACCGGGGAGCCGGGGACGCGGGCGCCGCACGTCTGGCTCGAACGCGGCGGGAAGCAGATCTCCACCGTCGACCTGTTCTGGGACTCGTTCGTGCTGCTGAGCGGGCCGGACGGCGGCGACTGGCACGAGGCGGCGGTCCGGATCGCCGCCCGGACCGGCGTCCCGCTGCGGGCGGTGCAGATCGGCGACGGCGGCGACTACACCGACGTGGACCTGGACTGGGCGTCGGCGTTCGGGGTGTCGCCCCGGGGCGCGGTCCTGGTCAGGCCGGACGCGTTCGTCGCCTGGCGGACCGCGGACCGGCTGCCCGAGCCCGAGCTGGTCCTCGCGGACGTCCTCGCCCAGATGGCCGACGCCGACGTGCCGGGCCCGACGGCCGGCGTCGGCGCCGGCGCGGTGGCGCGGTGACCGCGAGCCGATGAACACGAGCCGA
Source organism: Spirillospora sp. NPDC048819 (assembly GCF_040650055.1). NCBI lineage: Bacteria > Bacillati > Actinomycetota > Actinomycetes > Streptosporangiales > Thermomonosporaceae > Spirillospora > Spirillospora sp. NPDC048819. Next base: position 19,700 of record NZ_JBEZGN010000022.1, read on the forward strand.
TGATGCGCGAGGAGCTGACGGCCATCGCCCGGCCCGTGGTGACCCGGATCACCGGGCACCCGTTCTGGGCCGGCCTGCGGCGCGGCACGCTGCCGCCGGCGGCGCTGTGGCACTTCGCCGAACAGGACGCGCACCACGTCGTGCCCGCGTACGCGCGGGCGCTGGCGGGGTGCGCGGCGATCGCCGACGCCGACGCGCACGGGGCGCTGCTCGCCTCGGCGGCCAGCGCCACCTTCGGGTCGCTGCCCCGCCTGGACGAGGAGCTGGGCAAGCTCGCGGCGTCGCTCGGACGTCCGGCCGCCGCCGCGGGTCCCGTCCCGGACGTGCACGCCTACACCTCGTTCATGCTCGCCGCTCCCGCCGGCCCGTTCGCCGGCGGGATCGGCGGGCTGCTGCCGATGACCTGGTTCCACCTCCTGGTCTCCGACGACCTGCGGGAACGCCACGACCCAGGTTCCCGCTACGCCGAGTGGATCGCGCGGTACCTTCCCGATGGCGACTACCTGCAGGAGTACGTGGACGGCTACCTCGACATGATCGACGAGGTGGCCGCCGGCGCGACGCCCGGCGAGCGGCGGCTGCTCGCCCGGCGGTTCCTCTTCGGTGCCCGGCTGGAGCTGGCGTTCGCCGATTCGGCATGGCGGCTCCGGGAGTGGCCGACGTAATCCCGGCCTGGCCCGGTCCACAAGCCCGTTCATTCGTCTCGGGATTCGAGTGTTCTTCGAGCCGACGGTTCCACACTCGCACGGTCAGCATCCGGAACCCACACCGGCACGGAGAAGATTGATGGGCAGAGTCAGACACCCCGCTCGCGAGAAGATCCGAAGCAGAGTCCGCCGGACGCCCCGGGCCGCCGCCGTCGTCATGGCGGCCGTTCTCGGTGCGACGTTCGCCCTGACGGGAACGGCGGCCGCCCAGCAGCAGCACGGCTGGTGGAACGACGGGACGCGGTACTACGTCGACTGCGGCTCCGGCGACGACGCCTCGCCCGGCACGAGCCCCGGCGAGGCGTGGAAGACCCTCGCCAAGGTCGGCACCGTCACGTTCCAGCCCGGCGACTCCATCTCGCTGCGCCGCGGCACCACCTGCAACGGGACACTGGAACCGAAGGGCTCCGGCACGGAGCGCTCACCGATCACCCTGGACGCCTACGGGACCGGCGCCCGCCCGGTGATCAACGGGGGCGGCGCCCGCGCGGTCGTGTTCCTGCACGACGTCCAGGGCTGGGAGATCCGCGGACTGGAGATCACCAACCCCGGCCCCGACGACGGCGCCCCCCGCATCGGCATCTACGTGCTGCTGGACGACTACGGCACCGGCGAGCACTACGTGGTCGACAACGTCAAGATCCACGACGTTCCGGGCTGCGACTGCCTCCAGGCGGAGAAGGAGAACAGCGGCGGCATCGTGTTCAAGGCCGCCGGGTCCGTGACGCCCACCGGCTTCGACGGGATCCGCGTCACCCGCAACCAGATCAGCGACATCGACAACGTCGGCATCGGCACCGTGTCGCAGTGGGTGAAACGCGACCTGTACCCGGGCGGCACCAACCACTGGGTCCCGATGAAGGACGTCCAGGTCACCTGGAACCGCGTCACGAACACCGGCGGCGACGGGATCCTGGTGTCCAACGGCGTCGACTCCGTGACGGCCTACAACAAGGTCGACGGCTTCGGGCTTCGCGGGGTCCAGGCCCACGCGGGGATCCTGGCGTTCAACTCCGACCGCCCTGTCGTCCAGTACAACGAGGTGACGGGCGGGTCGAGCAACCCGCCGTCGTTCGCGTTCAGCGTCGACGCCGGCAACCGCGACCTCGTCTACCAGTACAACTACAGCCACGACAACGACGGTCCGTTCATCCTGTTCTGCGCGTTCGCCGGGACGTCCGGCGACGGCGCGAAGATCCGCTACAACGTCAGCGAGAACGACCTGGACCTGGCGATCGGGACGTTCACCATCCCCATCGTGTCCAACGGCTGCGACAACCCGATCGAGAACGTCGAGTTCTACAACAACGTCATTCACAGCGAGCGCGCGGGGCGGCTGGTCCGCAGCCTCCCGCACACGCCGATCAAGTTCAGCAACAACGTGTTCTCCGGCCGTGACGCCGGCGCGTCGATCGTGGACGACGTCGGGATCTACGACCACAACATCTACCGGAACGTGACCGCGATCCCGGCGGGCGACCAGCACGCGATCACCGAGGACCCGAGGTTCACCGCCCCGGGCTCGGGACCGTGGGGCTACCGCCTGCGCTGCGGTTCCCCGGCCATCGGAGCGGGCGTCGACATCGCCGGCGACGGCGGCCACGGCCTGTTCGGCAACCGGATCCCCTCGCCGCCGAACATCGGCGTCTACCAGGGGCGCTGCGCGCGTTAGCGGGCGGTGAAGCGAAGGGCCGGTGGTGGCCCCTCCCAGGGAAGGCCACCACCGGCCCTTTCGCGTGCCGTGTCTCCGGCCGGACGTCAGCCGGCCTGGCGCAGCTCGGCGACGCCCATCTCGTCGACCAGGCTCGTGGTGTGCTTGGCCGCGCGGAACGTGGGGTCGTCCAGCACCTCGCCGAGGAACTCCCGCGTCGTCCGGACGCCCCGCCCGGAGACGCGGAACTCCTCCAGCGCCCGCCCGGCGCGCTCGATGGCCTGCCGCCGGTCGGGCGCCCAGACCGCGACCTTCGCCAGCAGCGGGTCGTAGTCGGCCGTCACCCGGAAGCCGGGGTGGCCGTGGGTGTCCACCCGGACGAACGGGCCGGCGGGCGGCTGGAACTCGTCGACGACTCCGGGCGTCGGCATGAACCCGCGGCGCGGGTCCTCGGCGTTGACGCGGCATTCGATCGACACGCCGCGCGGCGCGATGTCGTCCTGGGTGACCGACAGCCCGTCCCCGGCCGCGACCCGCAGCTGCTCGCGGACCAGGTCGACGCCGGTGACCAGCTCGGTGACCGGGTGCTCGACCTGAATGCGGCAGTTGACCTCCATGAACGTGAAGCCGCCGTCGTCGTCGACGAGGAACTCGTAGGTGCCGGCGCCGGGGTAGTCGACCTGCTCGGCGGCGCGCACCGCGGCGGCGCAGATGCGGTCGGCGAGCTCGCGGGGCAGGCCGGGCGCCGGCGTCTCCTCGATGAGCTTCTGCCGGCGCCGCTGCACCGAGCAGTCCCGCTCGCCGAGATGGACGACGCCGCCGCGCCCGTCCCCGAGCACCTGGACCTCGATGTGGCGGGCGTGTTCGAGGTACCGCTCCAGGTAGAGGCGCGGGTCCCCGAAGACGGCCTGGGCGCTCGCGCGGGCCTGCGCCCACGCGCGGGGCAGCTCGCGGGCGTTGCGGACGACGGTCATGCCGCGTCCGCCGCCGCCCGCGGTCGCCTTCAGGATCAGCGGGTAGCCGACCTCGGCGGCGATGGAGCGGGCCTGCTCCAGCGTCGTCAGCGACTCGGGGCTGCCCGGCAGCACCGGCAGCCCGGCGGCCCTGGCGATCTCCCGGGCCCGCGCCTTGTCGCCGAGCCGGCCGAGCAGCTCGGCCGACGGCCCGATGAACGTCAGCCCCTCCGCCTCGCAGATCTCGGCGAAGTCGGGGTCCTCCGACAGGAACCCGTACCCGGGGTGGATCGCGTCGGCGCCGGTCTGCAGCGCCGCCGTGACGATCGCGGCGGCGTTGAGGTAGCTGTGCCGCGCGGCGGCGGGGCCGATGCGGACGCACTCGTCGGCGAACCGCGTCACCGCCGTGCCGCGGTCGCTGTCGGAGCACACCGCGACCGTTCGGATGCCCATGTCGCGGCAGGTGCGGGCGACGCGGAGCGCGATCTCACCTCGGTTGGCGATCAGGATGGTCGAGAACAACGGGCTTCCTCTCGTTGACCGCGCGGGCTGGCGCGGCGGACGGCCGATTCCTGGTGACGGCGGATTCCTGTAGCGGGGACTCCTGGTGGCGATGGATTCCTGTGGCGGGGGTTCCTGTGGCGGGAAGCTCTTGTGGCCGGGGGACTCCCCAGCAGCGGCGGACCGTTAGTAGCGGCGGAAACGGCGGCGGCGCAGCGCCACCAGCTCCGCGGGCGGGAGACCGGCGACCTCCGCGAGCGCCTCTCCGAGCGCGGCGCGCAGCAGCTCGGCGGCCTGGGAGGGGTCGTGGTGGGCGCCGCCGTCCGGCTCGGGGACGACGGCGTCGACGATGCCGTTGCCGAGCAGGTCGCGGGCGCCGATCTGCAGGGCGGCGGCGGCCCGGGGCGCGGCGGCCTGGTCCTTCCACAGGATCGCCGCGCAGCCCTCCGGGCTGATCACCGAGTACATGGCGCCGGCGCAGGCCAGCACCCGGTCGGCGACGGCGAGCGCGAGCGCGCCGCCGCTGCCGCCCTCACCGGTGATCGCCGCGATGACCGGGACGGGCAGCCCGGACATCAGCCGGATGTTCTCCGCGATCGCCCACGCCTGCCCGCGCTCCTCCGCGCCGATGCCCGGATGCGCGCCCGGCGTGTCGACCAGGGTGAGAATCGGCAGCCCGAGCTTGACCGCCAGCCGCATGAGCCGCGCGGCCTTGCGGTATCCCTCCGGCAGCGCCATGCCGAAGTTGCGCCGCACCCGCTCGGCGGTGTCGCGGCCCTTCTGGTGCCCGATCAGGACGACCTGCCGGTCGCCGAGCCGCCCGACGCCTCCCACGATGGCCGGGCAGTCGCCGGTGAGCCGGTCGCCCCGCAGTTCCTGGAAGCCGTCGAGCAGCTGGTTCGCGTATTCGAGGGTGTTCGGCCGGTTCTCGTGCCGCGCGGCCTTGATCACCTGTTCGGGGTCTAGGTCGGGGAGCAGCGCCGGGTCGCGGATCAGCCGTGCCCGCGCCGTGTCCGTGCCCTTGCCCGTGCCCTTGCCCGTGGTCGCGGCCGGGGGCTCGGCGGCGGACGGGTCCTGCTTCCGCGGTCGCACCGGACGCTGGGCTTCGAGCAGGTCGGCGATCGTCGTGCGGAGCGCGGTGCGCGGGACGACCGCGTCCACCAGCCCGCGGGCCAGCAGGAACTCGGCCGTCTGGAACCCCTCGGGCAGGTCGGCCTGGATCGTCTGCCGGATGACCCGGGGGCCGGCGAAGCCGACGCGTGCGCCGGGCTCGGCCAGGATGACGTCCCCCAGCGTCGCGTAGGAGGCGGCGACGCCCCCGTACGTCGGGTCGCTGATGAGCGAGATGGTGAGGATGCCGGCCTCGTCCAGCTCGGCGAGCGCCTGGCTGGTCTTCGCCATCTGCATCAGCGCGAGGGCGCCCTCCTGCATCCGGGCGCCGCCCGACGCGGTGACGATGATGAGGGGGCGGCGCAGCCGCAGCGCGGTCTCCGCCGCGCGGGTGATGGCCTCCCCGACCCCGCCGCCGAGGCTGCCGCCCATGAACCGGAAGTCCATGACCGCCGCCACCACGGGACGTCCGATCACCTCCCCGGTGACGCAGAGGACGGCGTCGGTCATGCCCGTCTCGGCGCGGGCCTCGCGGAGCCGCTCCACGTAGGGGCGGGAGTCGACGAAGCCGAGCGGGTCCTCCGGTACCTGCGGAGGCGTCAGCGGCTCGGCCGAGCCCGCGTCCAGGAGCTGCTCGACGCGTTGCTCGGCGGTGAGCCGGTCGTGGCGGCCGCATCCCGGGCATGTCCGCAGGATGCGTTCGTAGCGGCCGCCGTAGATCAGTTCTGAGCACTGGGGGCAGCGGGTCCATGCCGCAGTTGGCGCAGTCACGTCTGAAGCGTGACCCGGCGGGCTCAATGCCCGGTTGAAGGGGGCTGGGGGCGGCGCATCACGAGGCATCCGGCGTGGCCGTCGTCGCCGAGCGAGGTCACGACGGCCACCGAGCCGCCGGCGGCGTCGGGGGCCTGCCAGGCGGCGAGCAGGGCGGCGATCTGCAGTGCGCCGCTCGCGCTGTAGCTCTCGCCCAGCCGTGCCGCCGGCCGGATCCAGTGCGGCGTCGGCCCGTCTGCGGGCGGACGGCGAAGGGCGGCCCGGACGGCGTCCTCCTCGGCGGCCCGCAGCCCCCGGATGCCCGTCGCGCCGAGCGAGACGGTGTCGACGTCGGCGGCGGAAACGCCGCTGCGCCGCAGCGCCCGGTCCACGCATCCCGCCAGCGAAGCGCGCATCCCCCCGGAACCGGGGGTTCCGACTTCGCAGGCGAGCAGCTCGGCCAGCGGCGTCCGCCCGGCCGCCGCCGCGCCGGCCGGTGTCTCGACGACGAACACGGCCGCGCCCTCGCCGACCGCCGTCCCCGGCGCGAGGGCGCCGGAGTGGTGCCAGGCCCAGGCGGATTCGGCGCACAGCTCCTCCGCCGCGCCGACCAGGGCGCGGTCGACCCGCCCCCGCGCGATCGCGTTGCGGGCGTAGCGGACGGCGGCCAGCCCCGACACGCGGCCGTCGGCGATCGTGGCGTTCACTCCGCGCAGGGAGTTCCAGATCGCGAGCTGGCCGGCGCAGAAGTTCATGACCGCGCTGGGGAACCGGTTGGCGCGCACCAGGTACGGCTTGTCCCGCACGAGCGTCTCCCGGGAGAACTCGCTGGAGCTGCGGACGCTGCCGGTGCTGCTGCCGATCACGACGCCGGTCCGCGCGCGTTCCTCGTCCGCCAGTGGGGCGCCGAGCGTCCCGAGGGCGTTGTGCGCGGCCACCAGGGCGAGCAGCGTGGTGCGGTCCAGCGACCGGATCCCCTTCGTGCCGAGGGACTCCGCCACCCGCAGGTCCGGTGCCGCGGCGAGCGCCACCGGCGGGAAGTCCCCGCCGATCGCGTCGAGGTCGGCGGCCGGCGGCCCGCCCGCCGAGGTGAGCGGCGCCAGGCCGTGGCCCGCGGGGGAGACCACGCCGCAGCCGGTGATGACGAGCGGCGCGACGATCGTGGTCGCCGGTGCCTGTGCCTGTGCCGGTGCCTGTGCCTGTGCCTGTGCGGGCGTCATGCCACTCGCCCCAGCACGGTGATCGCGTTGTTGCCGCCGAACGCGAACCCGTTGTTCTGCACGATCTGCGGGGATGCGGCGCGGCCGGTGCCGGGCACGCAGTCCAGCCCGTCCCCCAGCGCCGGATCGGGTTCGGTCACGTTGGCGGTGGGCGGCAGGAACCCCTCGTGCAGCGCCATGCAGCAGATCAGCGCGCCGAACCCGCTGGCCGCGCCCATGGTGTGCCCGATCATGGATTTGATCGAGCTGATCGGCGGCAGCGCGTCGCCGAACACGGTGCGCATCGCCGCGACCTCCGTGGCGTCGTTGGTGGGGGTACCGGTGCCGTGCGCGCAGATGTAGTCGATGTCCGCCGGGCGCACCCCGGCGTCCTGGTGCGCCGCCCGGACGCACGCGGCGATGCTCGTCGGGTCGGGGGCGACGGGGTGCTTGGCGTCGCAGTTGACGCCGTAGCCGAGGACCTCGGCGTAGACGCGGGCGCCGCGCGCCACGGCGCCGTCGAGCGTCTCCAGGAACAGCGCGACGCCGCCTTCGGCGGTGAGGATCCCCGAGCGGCCGGCGTCGAACGGGCGGCACACCGACTCGGCGAGGGCGCCGAGCCGGTAGAAGCCGGCGTGCGACCAGCGGTTCACCGAGTCCGCGCCGCCCGCGAGCATGAACGCGGCCTCGCCGGTGCGGATCATGTCGTAGGCGTAGCCGAGCGCGTAGTTGCTCGCCGAGCAGGCCGTCGCGATCGTGTGGGCCTCGCCGGTGAGCGCCAGCTCGGCGTTGACCGCGGCGGCGATCCGCCCGGCCGGGGCCTGCGGGACGAGCGCCGGGTCGAGCGCCTTCATGCCGCCCTCGACCGACTGGCCGGTGAGCGCCTCGATGACGGCGGACTCGCCGAACGTCGTGCCCATCGCCGAGCCGGTGACCTCGCCGGAGATCCGGTCGGGGTCGATGCCGGAGTCCTCGACGGCCAGCCGCGCGGCCGACGCGGCGAACAGGGCGCTGCGCCCCCAGCGGCCGGTCTCCAGCCGGTGCAGGATCCGCTCCGGCTCGAAGTCGGCGACCTCGCCCCCGTAGGTGTAGGGGAAGCCGGTGGTGTCGAAGCCCCGGATGGGCGCCACGCCGCTGCGTCCCTCGCGGACGGCCCGCGCGAACACGTGGGCGCCGGTCCCGAGGCTGCTGACGGCGCCGAGCCCGGTCACCACCACGCGTTCACTCATCGGACGCCCCGCTGTAGCGCTCCAGGACCTCCAGCACGGCCGTCAGCGTCGTCAGTTCCGGCAGCACCTCGTTGGGCAGGTGGACGCCCATGTCCCGCTCGATGCTGGAGATGATGTCGATGGCCATCAGCGAGTCGGCGCCGTGGTCGTTAACGAAATGGCTGGTCTCCGTCAACTCGTCCGGCTCGACCTCCAGGACGTCGGTGAGGATGTCGCGCAACTGCTGGATCTGCTCGGTCCGGGTGGTCGCCGCCTGGGACATCGCATACGCCTTTCACAAGGTTGGGAGGGCTCAGAGGGTGGGGAGGGGCGCTTCGTCGAGCGTCCGCTGGATCATCCGCGCCGCCTGCCGGTTTCCGTCGTCGTGCGGGTGCACGATGTCGGCGAAGGCGTCCCCCTCGAACCGGTCGGCGGACATGTTGAGGAACGACACCCCCAGCTCGGCGCAGCCCTCCGCGAGGAGGCCGGCGTAGGCGTCCCAGCACTTCTCCAACGTGCTGTGCAGGATGCCGAAGACGGGGGCGTCGAAGTCGAAGCGCTCCCGCTCCGCGGCCGTGAGGTCGCGGGTGCGGGGGGTGGCGAGGGGCTGCAGGCACAGGACGATCCGGGTGCCCGGCGCGGCGGCCCGCGCGAGAAGCGCGAGGTCGCGGAGCCTGCGGCGGGCGGTGTCCTCCATCCGGGCCTGCGCCTCGGCGAGGTCCCACGTCCGGGTGGCCCGCGGGGCGAGGCGCCGTTCGTCCAGGTCGGGGACGGGTTTGCCGGCGGCGAGCGCGGCGAGGTCGAACACCGGGACGCGGACGAGGTCGTCGAACGTCCGCTCGTAGGAGATCGTCCCGTAGGCGCCGTCCGGGGTCAGCGAGCCGAACTGGTTGACGAGGTCGGTGCCGCCGCCGATGATCGCGACGTCGGACGCGGCGTGCAGGAACGGCGCGGCGGCGATGACCTCCTGCAGCGAGATCGCGGCGCACAGGCCGAGGTTCAGCCAGCGGATCCCGGTCAGGTCCGCCAGGTGCGAGGCGGGCGTGAAGCGGTCCGCGGTCGCACCGAGGCCGAGCGCCACCGAGTTGCCGAGCACGATGCCGCCCCCGCCGGCGGCGAGCCAGCCGGCGCAGTCGACCGTGCCCGACGGGGAGTCCGACAGCCGGAACCCCTCGTCGTCGATGTTGATGACGTCGGAGCGGTGGCCGGGGGAGAGGGTGAAGCCCAGGAAGGGATGCGGATAGAGGTCGAGGCCGTGCCTTTCCAGCAGCATCCCTCCGCGGTGCCGCCGCGCGAAGGACTCGTGCTCGAATTCCGGGGAGGAACCCACCGTGTGCTCCCGTCGTGTCCGTTGCCTGCTCGTGTCCGTTGTCTGCGTACGGCCGGGACGGCCCGCACCGAGCCTGTCCACGCGAGATCGAAGGCGGCTCGCGAACGGCTCGACGCGGACGTCATGCGGCGGTCCCGGCAGTCCCGGTGGTCACCGGTCCGCCGTGGCGCCCACGCCGATGTGGGCGAGTTCGGCGACGACCCGCGCGGGCGGCGGCTGGTCGCGCATCTCGTCCCGCAGCGACCGGGCGGCGTCCCGGTGGGCGGGGTCGTCCAGGACGGCGGTGAGCCCGTCGCGGATCGCGGCGGCCTCCACGCCCGGTGCGGGGACCACCACGCCGGCGTTCGTCTCGGCGATCCGGGCCGCGTGCCGCACATGGTCGGGCAGGCGCGGGACGAGGACCTGCGGCAGCCCGTTGTCCAGCGCGGTGAGGATCGTCCCGGCGCCGCCCTGCGCGATGACGGCGTCACATCTCGGCAGCAGCAGGTGCAGCGGCGCGCCCTCGACGACGTGCGCCTCCGGCGGCAGCGCGCCGAGGAGGTCGCGCTGCCCGGGGGCGACCGCCACGATCACGTCCACCGGGAGATCGGCGATGGCCCGGACGATGTCCCCGGCGAGGAACATCCGGGAGTAGAGCCTGCTGTAGGTGGTGCCCCAGGTGACGCACACGCGCGGGCGGCGGGCGGCGGGACGCGGGGTCGGCGGCGGGAGCGCCCCCGCACCGTTGAACGGGACGTAGCGCATCGGCAGCCGCCGGGACCCGGTGGGGACCTGCAGCCCGGCCGGGCACGGGTCCACGGTGGCGGCGCCGAACGGTTCGACGCCGTCCAGCCCGAGCTTCTCGCACATCGGGGCGAGCACGTCCGGGAGGAACCGGCCCGCGGCGCTCAGCAGGTCCACCCCGTACAGGTGCCGGACGGCCGGGACGCCCACCGCGGCGGCGGCCAGCGGCCCGGCGAACGCCGTGGGCTCGGACACGATCAGGTCGGCGCGCCAGCCCTCGGCGAGCTTCACGAGGTCGTCGGTCATGGATTCGGCCAGCTCGGCCAGCAGCCCGAGCACGCGCGGGCCGCCGCCGCCCTTGCCCGGCCGCCCCTCCGGCGGGTGCACGATGTCGCGGAAGACGGCGACCGCGTCGACGTCGCGTCCGACCGGCGCGGCGGGCAGCCCGGTGCGCAGGATCGTCCCGGTCAGTTGCGGCTCGCTCGCGACCAGCACCTCGTGCCCCGCGGCCCGGCAGGCCCACGCGAGCGGAACCATTGCGTACAGATGTGACGGCCACGCCCAGGTGGCGAAGATGACGCGCATCGTCCCACCGGACCACCGGCCGCTCGCCGTCGGCTCCAGTGCCGCTCAAGCCCGCGGTGATCGACTGCCCCCGGGTGTGCGGAGGGAGGCGGCGGTGACCGGACCGACCGAGAGCGAACCGACCGGGAGCGAACCGACCGGGAGCGAACCGACCATCGAGGCGCGCGGCCTGGTGAAGCGTTTCGGCAGGACGACGGCGTTGGACGGGCTCGACCTCGACGTCATGCCCCGCCAGGTCGTGGCGGTCCTCGGGCCGAACGGAGCGGGGAAGACGACGTTCGTCCGGTCCGTGGCGACGCTGGTGAAGCCGGACGCGGGCGTGCTGCGGGTCGCCGGGCACGACGTGCGCCGCGACCCGCGGGCGGTGCGCCGCGCCATCGGGCTCGCCGGGCAGTTCGCGTCGGTGGAGCCCGCCATGACCGGCCGCGAGAACCTGGAGCTGGTCGCCCGCCTGTACGGGCAGTCCGCCCGCGCGGCCAGGGCCGCCGCGACGGCCGTCCTGGAGAGCTTCGGCCTGACGGACGTCGCGGGCCGGCTCGTCCGGACGTATTCGGGCGGGATGCGGCGCAAGCTGGACCTCGGCGCCAGCATGGTGAGCGCGCCCCGGCTGCTGCTTCTCGACGAACCGACGACCGGCCTCGACCCGCGGGCGCGGCTGGACCTGTGGGACGCCATCGACGGGCTCGTCGAGCGCGGCACCGACGTGCTGCTCACCACCCAGTACCTGGACGAGGCCGAGCGGCTCGCCGGGCACATCGTGATCATCGACCATGGCCGCGCGGTGGCGGCGGGGTCGCCCGCCGAGCTGAAACGCCGGGTGGGCGGCAACGTGCTGGAGGTCCACGTGCGCGACGAGGCCGACCTGGCGGCGGTCGCCGCGGTGCTCGCACGGGCGGGCCACGAACCGCAGATCGACGCGGCGGTGCGGCGGGTCAGCGCGGGCGTCGGCGACGCCGGGACCGTCCACGCGCTGGTCGACGGATTGCGCGCGGCGGAGGCGGCCGGCGTGACGGTCGCGGACATCGGGGTGCGCGGGCCGAGCCTCGACGAGGTGTTCCTCGCGCTGACCGGAAAGGCGTCCCCCGCCGAAGCACCCGCCGAAACCTCCACCGATGTCTGAGGAGACGACCATGACCGTCAGCGCGACCGCCGGGGGCCGGGGTGCCGGCCTGCCGATGGGCACGTTCCTCGTCGCGAAACGGGCCGTGCTGACCTTCCTGCGCACGCCCCAGCTCGTCATCGTCGGGACGGTGCAGCTGGTGGGGTTCCTGGTGACGTTCCGCTACGTGTTCGGCGGGGCGTTCGGCACCTACAAGGGCCTGGACTACGTCGACTTCGCCGTCCCCGGCTTCATCGCCGCCGGGGTGCCGTTCACGCTCATCGGGACCGCCGTCGTGATGGCCGAGGACCTGCACACCGGGTTCGTGGACCGGCTGCGCTCGCTGCCGTCGCCGTCCGCGGCGGTGCTGACCGGGCGGGTCCTCGCCGACACCGCCGTGCTCGCGTGGAGCCTCGCGATCGCGGCCCTCGTCGGGTTCGGGATCGGTTTCCGCCCGCACGGGACGGCCCTGGCGGCGCTGGCGGCGTTCGGGCTGTGCCTGGTGTTCGGGCTCGCGTTCAGCTGGGTCTTCATCACGCTGGGCCTGCTGGCCCGCAACGGGCAGGCCGCGCAGGGCCTGTCCCTGCTGGTCTTCCCGGTGACGTTCGGGTCGAGCGCGTACGTGCCCGTCGACACCATGCCGGGCTGGCTCCGCGCGTTCGCCGAGAACCAGCCGATGACCTGGATGGCCGACGCCGTCCGGGCCCTGACGCTCGGGGACCATGCCGTGCACGTGCTCGGGCACGACGCCGGCTACTTCGTGCCGCGGGCCCTGGCCTGGTGCGCCGTCATCATGGTCGTCTTCGCGGGACTGGCCGTGGCCGTCTTCCGCCGCGGCTGACCCGGCCCGCGCGGTGGGGCCGGTGCTCAGCTCTTGCGGCAGAGCACCAGCGTCTCGTTCTCGGCGAGCGGCCGGCAGGACGTCGACGCGAACCCGGCCGCCTCCGCCAGCGCGGTCAGCTCGCCGACGCCGTACTCCGACCCCTCCTCGGTGACCAGGGCCATGATGAGGCTCGCGACCAGGCCGTCCACGTCCGCGCCGCCGCCCGCGCCGCCCTCGGTGAGCATCCGGTCGTGGACGAGCAGCACGCCGCCGGGATTGACGGCCTCGAACGCCTTGCGCATCAGGATCTCCCGCCGTCCCGGCGACCAGTTGTGCAGGACGTGCCCGAAGACCAGCACGTCCGCGCGGGGGAGCGGGTCGCGGAAGAAGTCGCCGGCGTGGAAGACCGTCCTGCCGGACAGCCCCAGCGCCGCCATCCGCTCGTCGAACGGGGCCTTCATCTGGGGGAGGTCGAACACGTGCCCGGTCAGCGCCGGGTGATCGGCGACGAGACGTCCCACCAGGTCGCCCGCGCAGCCGCCGACGTCCAGGACGGACCGGTGCGCCGGCCAGTCGACCGCCTTCAGCAGCTCCGGGACGAGCGGACGCAGCGCGCCCTCCATCATCCGGACGTAGCGTCGCAGCTCCGCGGGGTCGCCGAGCATCGCGTCGAAGCCGTCCGCCTCCGCCTGCGGCCTGCCGGTGCGCAGCGTCTCGGTCAGCCCGTTCCACAGCGGGTACAGGTTCGCCTTGGCGCCCAGCAGGGACCCGCCGACGTACCCGGGCATGCCGCTCACCAGGTGACGGTCGGCGCCCTCGGAGTTGCGGTACCGGCCGCCCTCCTCCTCCAGCAGGCCGAGCCCGGCCAGCAGCGCCAGGAGGTCGCGCAGGCCGCGCCCGTCGAGGGCCAGGCGGTCGCGGACGTCCCGCTCGGTGCCGGGCGCCTTGTGCAACGCGGTGAAGAGGCCGAGCTCCACCGCCGTCAGCAGCGCCTGCGCCTCGCAATAGGCGTTGCCGAGGCGGAGTATCCCCTGCACAGAACCGATGTCTGGGGCCGTGCGCACAGTCACCGGACGTCCTTCCGTCGCCGACACGTTCCGGTGACCGTGCCGCACCGGGGTGGAGCCTCGGTCGAGACGCCCCGGCGCCCCGGCCCGGTGCTGTACCGATCTTCGAGCGTCGCGCGACCTCCGCCCCGCACAGTTCCAGCAGGACCCACGCGGCGGTGAAGATCCGGGACGGTGATGTGCGGTGCGTGTGAGCGTGACCAAGGAGACGTGCGCGGTGGCGAGCCTGTGCGTCTACCGCGTCCCCGAGGTCTTCGACCAGGACGAGGACGGCACCGTCGAACTCCTGGACGCGGACCCGCCGGACGACCTGCACCAGGCGGTCCGGACGGCGGCGCGCGGCTGCCCGACCCGGTCGATCCACATCGAATAGATCCACATCGGGCGGGCCCGCTGCGGGCCCGCGGCCGGAACAACTGAGAGGGAGACGTGGATGTGCGGCATCGTCGGCTGGGTGGACTTCGGGCGTGATCTCGCCGGGGAGGCACCGACCCTGCGCGCCATGACCGAGACGCTGGCCAAGCGGGGCGTGGACGCGCGGGGCGTGTGGATCAGGGGGCACGCCGCCCTCGGGCACACCCGGACGTCCGTCATCGACCTGGCCGGCGGCGCGCAGCCGCTGACCGTCGAGGAGGACGGCCGTCCCCTCGCCGTGATCGTCTACAACGGCGAGGTCTACAACTTCAAGCAGCTGCGCAGCGAGCTGGAGGCGCGCGGGCAGCGGTTCCGCACCCGCAGCGACACCGAGGTGGTGCTCCGCGCCTACCTGGAGTGGGGCACCGCCTTCGCCGAGCGGCTGGAGGGCATCTTCGCGTTCGCCATCTGGGACGTGCGCCGCGAGGAACTGGTGCTGGTCCGCGACCGGCTGGGCGTCAAGCCGCTGTTCTACTCGGTGCGGCCGGACGGCGTCCTGTTCGGTTCCGAGCCGAAGGCGCTGCTCGCGAACCGGCTGGTCCGCCCGGTCGTCGACGTCGACGGGCTGCGGGAGCTGTTCGCCACGGCCAAGCGGCCGGGGCAGTCGGTGTTCCGCGACATGGCGGAGCTGCGTCCCGGCCATCTGCTGACGGTGGGACGCGACGGGGTGACCGACACGACGTACTGGCGGCTGGAGGCGCGCCCGCACACCGAGGACGTCGACGGGACCGTCCGGCATGTCCGGTCGCTGCTGGAGGAGATCGTGCTCCGCGAGCTCGTCGCGGACGTCCCGCTGTGCACGGCCCTGTCGGGCGGCGTGGACTCCAGCGCCCTGACCGCGATCGCGGCGAAATGGCGCTGGCAGCTTGAGGGCGAACGCGTCCGGACGTTCGTGACCACCTTCGACGAGTACGCCAAGAAGTTCCAGCCGGACGACGTCCGCTTCTCGCCCGACGAGCCGTACGCGGCGGAGGTGTCGCGGCATCTCGGCACCGACCACGTCCCGATCGTGCTGGGCACCCGGGACCTGATGGACCGGGAGACGCGCCGGCAGGTGCTGCTGGCGCAGGACATGCCGACGACGCTCGGCGACATGGACACGTCGAACTACCTCACCTCGCGCAGGATCAAGACGCATTCCACGGTCGCGCTCGCGGGCGAGGTCGCCGACGAGATCTTCGGCGGCTACAACTGGATGCACGACCCCGAACTGCTGGGCGCGGGGACGTTCCCATGGACGGCGAACGAGCCGCGGCAGCCGGGCTCCCCCAAAGGCCAGGGCCGCGGCCTGTTCGACAGCGGCCTCATGGACAAGCTGGAACTCGGCGTCTACTACGCCGACCACTTCCACGACGCGGTGGCCGAAGCGCCGCACCAGGAAGACGAGAGCGACGAGGAACGCCGGATGCGCGACGTCGCCTACACCACCCTCACCTGGTGGCTGCCGATGCTGCTCGACCGCGGCGACCGGCTCTCCATGGCGCACGGCCTGGAGCTGCGGGTGCCGTACGCGGACCACCGGCTCGTCGAGTACATGTACAACACGCCGTGGGCGTTCAAGACGTTCGACGGCCGGGAGAAGAGCATCCTGCGCGCGGCCGTCTCCGACCTGGTACCGGAGTCGGTGCTGAAGCGGACCAAGAGCCCGTGGCCCGTCACCCAGGACCCCGCCTACGCGGCGATGCTCCACGAGGAGCTGCGGGACGTGCTCACCGACCCCTCGTCGCCCGCGCTGCCGTTCCTGGACACGGCCGCCATGCGCCGCACGATCGACGAGCCGTCGAGCATCGCCCACGAGTGGGTGAGCAGGATGAACATCGAGATGGCGCTGGAGTTCAACACCTGGCTCGAAACCTACGGCGTCGAACTGGCCATCTGACAGCGCCATCTGAGAAGAGGAGATCGTCATGGATTTCTCTGACGTCCTGCGCCGGCGCCGGATGGAGCGCAGCTACACCGACGAGCCCGTTTCCGACGAGGCGATCCTGCGGATCCTGGAGGGCCTGCGCCGCGCGCCCAGCGCGGGGTTCAGCCAGGGGCACCGGGTCGTGGTCGTCACCGACCCGAAGCTGCGCCAGGCGGCCGCCGACATCGCGGAGGCCCGCTACGTGGAACTCGGGTTCCCGCGTTGGATCGCCTCGGCGCCCGTCCACCTCTACGTGTGCACGCGCGAGAACTCCTACCACGAGCGCTACAACGCGGCCGGGGACATCCGGGAGGGCTACTCCGAGATCCCCTGGCCGGTCCCGTTCTGGTGGTTCGACTGCGGCGCCCTGTTCATGCTCCTGCAACTGGCCGCCCTGAACGAGGGCCTGGCCACCGGAATGGTCAGCTCCGTCTACACCGACGAGCTGCAGTCCCTGGCCGACGTGGTCGGTCTCCCCGACGACGTGTCCCTCGCGGGCATCATCACCGTCGGCCACCTCGACGACACCGTGCAGACCCCCGTCCCGCCGGGTGCGGCGACGCGCAGGCCCAACGAGGAACTCGTGGAGTGGCGCCGCTAGTCAGCGGCCGCCGGCGGTGTGGACGACCTCGCCGTTGACGTTGCCGTTCGCCTCGGAGCAGAGGAAGACGATCAGGCGCGCGACGTCGTCCGCCGTGCTGAGGCGGCCGCTCGGGGTCTCCTCCGTCGCCTTCTCCAGGAGGACGGGGTCCACCGCGTCCAGGCTCTCGGTCAGCGTGGCCCCGGGCGCCACCACGTTGGCCAGGACGCCGTCGCGGGTCCACATCAGGGATCGCGCGAACCCGTGCAGGGCGGCCTTGGCCGCGCTGTAGAACTCCGAGCCGGGGTTGCCGTAGTGCGCGGTGACGGACGACAGCAGGGCGATCCGTCCCCAGCCGCGCTCCCGCATGCCGCCGAGGGCCTCACGCACCGTCCACATATGGCCCTCGACGTTCTCCCGGAAGAGGCCGAGCCAGTGGTCCATGGGCTGTTCCTGGTACGGCGGGACGTTCTCGGGATCGACCCACACCCAGGTCTGCGCGTTGGCCACGACGACGTCGACGCCGCCCCAGGCGTCCTCGACGTCCCGGACCGTCCGCCGGATGGAGCCGGGGTCGGCGAGGTCGCAGCGCAGGGCGAGCGCCCGCCCGCCGCCGCCCAGCTCCTCCGCGAGATCCTTCGCGGCCGTGTCGGAGCTGTGGAAGGTGAGGGCGACACGTGCGCCCTCGGCGGCGAACGCGTGCGCGGTCGCCCGTCCGATGCCCCGGGTGCCGCCGGTGATGAGCACCCGCCTGTCCGTCAATCCGAGATCCATGCGGGCAATGTCCATCGGCGGGCTCGAAGGCCGCTCGGGACGCGTTCCAAAGGACCGCCGGACGTCTTCCAGGGGATTTCGAGCGCCGGTCCGTAGCGTCCGCGTCGGAGCCCGAGCCGTGCCTTGCGATGGAGGAGACGGATGCTTCACGACGAACTCAGGGAGATCCGGGACCCGGTACTGCGGAAGGTCCACGACCATCCGTTCTGGTCCGGTCTCCGGGACGGTTCCCTGCCGGGCGAGTCGCTGGCCCATTTCGTCCAGCAGGACACCGGGCACCTGCTGCCCGCCTACGCGCGGGCGCTGGCCCGGTGCGCCGCGCTGGCGCCGGACGATCTCGACGCGTGCCTGCTCGGCCAGTCGGTCGTCGGGACGCTGGAGGCCGCCGGCCGGCTGCGCGAGGCCTACACGGGCCTGGCGGGCGACCTGGGTCTGCCGAAGCTCGGGGAGCAGGCTCCGGCCGACCCGGCGACCCACGCGCACGCTTCGTTCTTCGCGGCCGCGAGCGCACGGTCGTTCCATGACGGCCTCGGCGCGCTGCTCCCCATGGTGTGGTTCAACGCCGAGGTCTCCGACGGGCTGAAGAGCGGCGTCGAGCCCGGTTCGCGGTACGCGCCGTGGATCGAGGTCTACCACCCGGGCGAGTCCTACGGGTACGCCGTCCAGGCGTTCCTGGACATGGTCGACCGGGCCGGCGACGGCTGCTCGGCCCGGCAGCGCCAACTGATCATCGAGCAGTTCTCCATCAGCGTCCGTTACGAATGGGCGTTCGCCGAATGCTGCCTGCGACGACCGTCCTGGCCGGTGTGAACGGGCGGGACCGGCCGGTCACGGCAACGGTCACGGACAGCCGACGAGAAAGGTCGCCGACCAGATGAGTTCGAGCACCCCGATTCCCTATCCCTTCGAATGGACCCCGGTGATGGAGGTCCCCGGACGGTTGCGCGGCCTGCACGAGACGGCCCAGGTCGACGTGCGGCTCCCGAGCGGCGACACCGCGGTGATGGTGACGCGCTACAAGGACGTCCGGAGCCTGTTCGCCGATCCCCGGCTGAGCAAGAACATCGCCCGTCCGGGCATGGCGCGGGTGTCCAAGGACAACGACCTGTTCGTCGACCCCAAGATCGACGGCGACCCGCCGCACCACACCGCGATGCGCGGGCTGGTCACCCGGGCGTTCACCGCGCGCCGGATCGAGCGGCTGCGCCCGTTCGCGCAGTCGGTCACCGACGAGCTGCTGGACGCGATGGAGGCCGGGCCGAAGCCGGCGGACCTGAACGAGGCGCTGGCCTTCCCGCTGCCGATCCTGGTGATCTGCAAGCTGCTGGGCGTGCCGCCGGAGGACCGCGACAAGTTCCGCGGGCTGGTGGACGGCTTCCTCTCGGTGAGCAAGCTGCCGCCGGAGGAGGTCGAGGAGTGCCGCAAGGGCCTGTGGTCGTACCTGGCGGACCTGATCGTCGCAAAGCGGGCCGACCCCGGCGACGACCTCATCGGCAGCCTGATCAAGATCCGCGACGAGGACGACAACCGCCTGTCGGACTACGAGCTGCACCACTGGACGCAGAGCCTGCTCATCGCCGGCTATGTCACCACGGCCAGCCAGATCGGCACCGGGACGGCGGTCCTGCTGCACCGGCGGGACCTGTTCGAGCAGGTGAAGGCGGATCCGTCGCTGGTCGAGTCGGCGGTGGAGGAGTTGCTGCGCACGCAGATCATGGGGTCGTCGATCGGCACGCTGCGGTACGCGCTGACCGACATCGAGCTGTCCGACGGCTCGGTGATCAAGGAGGGGACCAGCGTCCTGCTGTCGGAGGAGGGCGCCAACACCGACGAGCGGGTGTTCAAGGACCCGTTCACGATCGACATCCGGCGCAAGGAGAACCACCACATGACCTTCGGGGCGGGCATCCACTACTGCGTGGGTGCGGCGCTGGCCCGGATGGAGCTCCAGGTGGCGACGGAGACGCTGCTGCGCAGGTTCCCGGACGTCCGCCTGGCCGTCCCGGCGGCGGAGCTGCCGCGCGGGCTCGGCGGGTTCATGGAGGGCTTCAGCGAGGTCCCCGTCACCTGGTGAACAGCTGATTCCCCTGGTCAAGGCCCCCGGCCATGCAGGTCGGGGGCCTTTGGCATGTCCGGGGGGCGGGCGCCCCGAATGCGCCGCGGCTTCATAGTTGACATTGACTATTCATGGTTGGATAATTAGAGCTGGCTAGAGGTGAGGAGGCTTCGATGGAGAGACGGCGCAAGGTGGGGAATCCGCTGGCCCTGGCCGTGCTCGCCTGGCTGATGCTGGAGCCGATGCACCCGTACGAGCTCGGCCGGCGGCTGAAGGAGACCGAGCAGGACCGCAGCATCAACTACAACCGGGGCTCCCTCTACATGGTGGTGAAGCAGCTGGTCAAGGCCGGCTTCATCGTCGAGCAGGAGACCGTCCGCGACACCCAGCGCCCGGAACGCACCGTCTACGCGCTCACCGGGGAGGGACGCGCCGAACTCCACGACTGGCTCAGCGAGCTGGTCGCGCAGCCGCGCCACGAGTACCCGCACTTCGGGGTCGCGCTGTCGCTGCTGAGCGTCCTGTCCCCGGACGAGACCGCCGGGCTGCTCACCAGGCGGCTGACCGCCCTGACCACCGAGATCGGCGAGATCCGCGGCCGGATGGACGCGGCCGCCGCCGAGGGCGTCACGTGGGTGTTCCTGGTGGAGGAGCAGTACCGGGTCACGATGCTGGACGCCGAGTGCCGTTTCGTGGCCGAGCTGATCGAGGCGATGGAGCACCCGGACTACATCCGCACATGGAAAGAACTGTTTGGGAGCCGAACATGACTGCAGCAAGGACGGCACTGGTCATCGGCGGAGGGATCGCCGGGCCGGCCACCGCGATGGCGCTCAGGAAGGCCGGCATCGAGGCGACCGTGTACGAGGCGTACGCGAGCACCGCCGAGGGCGTCGGCGTCACGCTCACGATCGCGCCGAACGGGCTCAACGCCCTCAAGATCATCGGTGCGTACGAGGCCGCGCTCGGCATCGGCCAGCCGCTGAACCGCGGGCAGATGTACGACGGGTTCGGCGAGAAGATCGGCGAGTTCCCCGGGCTGGAGGGCCTGCCGCCGAGCCGCGGGCTGTGGCGGGACACGCTGTGCCGCGTCCTGCACGAGACCGCCGAGGCGCAGGGCATCCGGGTCGAGTACGGCAAGCGGCTCGTCGACGTCGAGGAGTCGCCGGACGCCGTCACCGCCCGGTTCGACGACGGCACCACCGCGACCGCGGACGTGCTCGTCGGCGCCGACGGCATCAGGTCGACCGTCCGCAGGCTGATCGACCCGAAGGCGCCGGAGCCCTCCACGACCCGGCTGCTGAACTTCGGCGCGGCCGCCGACATCGCCGTCCCGTCCGACCGCGAGTCGTCGTACTTCGTCTTCGGCAAGCGCGGCTTCTTCGGCTACTGGGTGCAGCCCGACGACCGCACCGCCTGGTTCGCGAACCTGCCCAACGACCGGCCGCTGTCGTCGGCGGAGGCGCGCAAGACGTCCAAGGCCGACTGGCTCGCGCGGCTGCGCGAGCTGTACGCCGACGACAAGCCGTGCAGCGACATCCTCGCCCACACCGAGGCCGGCGACCTGGTCGTTCTGGGCTCGCTGGAGAACATGCCGAAGGTGCCGACCTGGCACCGGGGGCGGATGGTGCTGGTCGGAGACTCCGCGCACGCGCCGTCCTCCAGCTCGGGCCAGGGCGCCTCGCAGGCCATCGAGAGCGCCGTGCAGCTCGCCCGCTGCCTGCGCGACCTCCCCGACCCGCAGAGCGCCTTCACCGCCTACGAGGGGCTGCGGCGCGAAAGGGTCGAGAAGGTCATCGACCGCGGCAACAAGACCAACAACAGCAAGACGATGGGCTCGTTCGCCAAGGCGATGATGAAGCTGATGATGCCCATCATGATGAAGACGTTCCTCAACCCGGAGAAGACGCTGGGTCCCGAGCAGCGCTACCTCATCGACTGGGACGCCCCGGTGACGTCGCCGCAGACGGCGGCCGCCGGAAGCTAGCCAAGTTCCGCCCCGGCCCACGCCGAGCCCCCGCGGCGGCGGGCCGGGGCGGACTTCCGTTCAGGCCCGCCCGGCCTTTTCGTCCAGGCCCGGGCGGGCCTTCACACGTTCAGGACCGCCGGGCGGACGGGCGCAGGATCCGGTGCAGGGCCTCGGTGAGCAGCGCGTGCGGGTCGCCGGCCGCCGACGGGCACCGCCAGGCCACGTACCCGTCGGGACGGACGAGGACGGCGCCGGCGCGGCCGAGCCCGTAGCGGGCCTCGAAGACGTCCTCGGCGTCGAACAGCTCGGCGGCCCGCCGTCCGCCGTCGGCCGACCCGACCCGGTACGCACGCAGCGGAATCCCGGCATGTGCGGCGATCTTGTCGGCCGCGTCCGTCCACGCCGCGCCGTCCTCGCCGGTGAGCAGCACGAACGCGTCATGGAACAGGTCGTGGACGGTGATCCGCTCGCCGTCCGCGTCCTCGGTGGGCACGTCGAGCCACAGGTGCGGCGCTCGCGTGCCGGGCGCGGCGCCCTGGTCCAGGCCGCCGCCGTACACGGGGCCGTGCCCGGCGCCGACGACGGCCGCGGAGTCGTAGCGCTGCCCGAACGTGCACAGGACGTCGTCCACGTCGTCCCCGTCCGGCTCCTCGCCGAACCTGGCCTGCTGGCGGCGGACGGTGATGTCCGCGAGCGCCAGCGCGGCGGGCCG
Organism: Spirillospora sp. NPDC048819; assembly: GCF_040650055.1. Classification (NCBI taxonomy): domain Bacteria; kingdom Bacillati; phylum Actinomycetota; class Actinomycetes; order Streptosporangiales; family Thermomonosporaceae; genus Spirillospora; species Spirillospora sp. NPDC048819. The sequence continues at coordinate 41,817 of NZ_JBEZGN010000022.1, forward strand.
CCGTTCGGCCTCGTAGGTGTCCAGCAGCCCGTCCGACGCCCAGCCGCCGGTCACGGCGGCGAGCTTCCAGGCCAGGTTGTGGGCGTCCTGCACGGCCGCGTTCGCGCCCATCGCGCCCGCGGGCGGCCACACGTGCGCGCTGTCGCCCACGACGAACACCCGCCCGGCGCGGAACCGGTCGGCGACCCCCACCGCCTCCTCCCAGCAGGCGATGTCCACGATGTCCAGCGGCACGTCCGCGCCGATGACCGCGCGGGCCGCCTTGCGGCAGCGGTCGTCGGTGAAGTCGTCCGGCGACTCCTTCGCCGGGTCGTAGGTGAAGCTGATCGCCCACTGGCCGGGGACGGCGGTCGTCAGGAACGACCCGAAGCCGCCGATCTCGGGGTTGACCACGATCCAGAACATCGCCCGCTTGGTGATGATGTGCGACAGGTCCGCCCGGACGACGAACGTCACCCAGCTCTGCGTGACGCCCGGCCCCTCGCGGACGATGCCCGCCGACGGCCCGGTCCGGCCGCGGAAGCCGTCCGCCGCGATGACGTGATCGGCGCGGATGAGGCGCCGCCGCCCGCCGTCGCGGTCCCCGATCTCGACGGTGACGCCGTCGGGGCCGGCGTCGACCGCCAGGCACCGGGTGCCGAAGCGGATGTCGGCGCCCTTCGCCCGCGCGGCCTCGATGAGGATCGGCTCCACGGTGCGCTGGTCGGCCATCTCGAACTCGCACGCCGTCAGGTCGGGCAGCGACGTCCGCGCCTCCTCGCCGAGCAGCCAGTTCCACTCGCCCGCGAGGGACTCGCACCGGACGACGCCGGACTCCCCGTCGAACGGCCGGCCCGCCTCCCGGATGCGCGGCTCGACGCCGAGCGGCCGGTAGATCTCCATCGTCCGCTGGTTGATCCCGCGCGCGCGGCCCTGCACCGACACGTCCGGATGGCGGTCCACCAGAATCGAGCGCACCCCGTGGTGCGCCAGGAACAGCGCGGACGCCAGGCCGGCGTAGCCGCCGCCGACGATGAGCACCGGAACGGTCTCGTCCATGATCGACCTCCATCCTTCCCAGGCGAGGCTGACACGGGCGGCTAGAGGCGCACTCGGCTCCGCCGGGGGATGTCAGCGCTCCGCCGAGGGATGTCACCGCCACTGGCGAGCGCCGTTCGAGCGCTCCTCCACCGGGCGTGGACGTTCTCCGGCGACGATCCGGGAGTGCGCCGTCCTTGCTCGCCGGCGCCCTGCCCGCAGGAGAGTCCAGCGCGAGGAGAGGCAGCCGTGACGCAAGCCCGGGCGACCACGGACGACAACCTTCGGATCGTCATCCTCGGCGGTGGCGTCGCCGGCCTCGCGGCGGCGATCGCTCTGGCCCGGCGCGGCCTGCCCGCGACGGTGGTCGAGCGCGACCCCGCCCCGCCGGACGACCGGGACCCGTTCATGGAGTGGCGGCGGCGCGGCGTCCCCCAGTTCCGGCTGCCGCACGGCTTCTCCGCCAGGACCCGCAACCTGCTCGCCGAGCACGCGCCGGACGTCCTCGAACGGCTCCGCGCCGGCGGCATCGAGGTGATCAACCTCTTCAAGCGGCTCATCCCCGAGGAGCTTTGGCGGCCGTCCGACGACGACTTCGCCAACCTGTGGGCGCGGCGCGCCGCCTTCGAGCTCGCCCTGCGGCGCACCGCCGAGGCCGAGGCGGGCGTCGCCTTCGCCTGCCCGGCCGTCGCGACCGGCCTGACCTTCCTGCGGACGCCGGGCGAACCGCCGCGCGTGACGGGGGTCCGGCTGGCCGACGGCGATGAGCTGCCCGCCGACGTCGTCCTCGACTGCGGCGGCCAGCGCACGCCCGTGCCCCGCTGGCTCGCCGCCGAGGGCGTGCGCGTCGGCGCGGACGTCCAGGACTGCCAGACCGTCTACTTCAGCCGCTACTACCGGTTCACCCCCGGCTGCGACCTGCCCAAGACGGCCGTCGCGACGCTGCGCGGCGAGGCCGACGGCATCTCCTACATCGGCTTCCCCGGCGACAACGACACGTTCGCGATCTGCTTCGAAGGGCCGCCCGCCGACGAGGATCTGCGGCTGCTGCGCAACACGTGGGCGTTCGAGGCCGCCGCGTGCGCGGTCCCGGACGTGGCGCCCTGGGTCGACCCGTCCAACGGCACCCCGCTCGACGGCGTGCAGATCATGGGCGGGCATCACAACGTCCGCAGGCGCTACGTGGTGGGCGGCGAGCCCGCCGTCCTCGGCCTGCTGCCCGTCGGCGACTCCCTGTGCACCACCAACCCCGCCTACGGCTGGGGCGCGGCGATGGCGCTGACCTACGCCTTCACGGCCGCGGCCTGCATCGGGAGCCACGGCGGCGACCCCGCCGCGATGGCCGTCGCGTACGAGGACGCGGTCGGACGCGAGGCCGACGCCGTCTACCGCGAGTCGGCCGCCATGGACCGCTCCCGCATCTACCGCATCACCGGTCAGGACGTACCGGAGCACGACCGGGCGGAGATGGAGCGGCAGCGGCTCATCGCCGAGGGGGTGGCGAGCGGCGTGCTGCTCGACGTCGAGCTCGGCCGCGCGTTCAACCGCCGCGTCAACCTCGTCGGCCCCGCCGACGCCGTCCTCGGCAACTCGGATCTGGCGGTGCGGGCCCGGCAGCGCCGCAAGGACTTCGAGGCGGCCGGGTCCCCGCCCACCGCCCCCGGCCTCCGCAGGGTGATCCGGGCGGCCAGGCCGGGCGCCACCGTCTGATCCCGTCCAGCGCGAAGGCCCGCACAGGGCTAAGGCCCGCACAGGGCGAATGCCCCCACAAGCGGCAGGCCCCTCGGGTGGTCATCTCCGAGGGGCCTGCTGAATTTCCGGTCGTGCTAGGCGGTCTGGCCGGTCTGGTCGCGGAACTCGTCGAGGTGGCGGGCCAGCCACGTCTCGAACGTCGCGGGCGGCCGGCCGAGGAGGCGTTCCGCGTCCGGCTGCGGGACGCCGCCGCGCAGCGGGCCCGGTTCCGCCATCGAGGCCAGCAGCCCGTCCACCAGGTCCGGCGGCATCCCCGCGCGGGTCATGCCCTCCCTGGCCTGCGCCGGCTCCACGGCGACGAACTCCAGCCGCCGCCCGAGCGCCTTGCCCAGCCGCGCCGTCAGCTCCGGCGCCGTCAGCGCCTCCGGCCCGGTGAGCTGGTAGGACCGCCCGCCGTGCCCACCGCTCGTCAGGCATGCGACGGCGCACGCCGCCACGTCCGCCGGGTCGATGATGGCGCGGGCGACGTCGCCGTACGGCTGGAACACCTTGCCCTGCGACGCGATCGACCGGCGCCACTGCAGGACGTTCGTCGCGAACCCGGCCGGGCGCAGCGCGGTCAGCTCCGCGCCCGACTTGGCGAACGCCTCCTCCGACGCCGCGTGCGCCCGCCCGTAGGAGTCGGAGCCGGCGACGGGCGGGTTCGCCGCCACCGACGACAGCTTCACCACCCGGCCGATGCCGCGTTCGCGGACCGCGTCGGCGACGGTCAACTCGTGCTCCAGCGCGTCCGGGCTCGTCGCCATGAAGACGGCCTCCACGTCCTGGAGGGCCTCCAGCACGGCGCCGGAGTCCTTGAGGTCTCCGGCGAAGACCTCGACGGACCCGCCGAAGCGGGCCCGGCCGGGGTCGCGGGTGAACGCGCGGACCCGTTCGCCGGCGGCGGCGAGCCCGGCCACGACGTGCCGCCCCACCCCGCCGGTCGATCCGAGCACCAGGAACGCCGGCCGTCCCATCAGCGGGCCTTCCGCGCGATCACCAGGGTGTCGTCCTCGCCGAGGTCCTGGGCGGTGACGTCGGTGAACCCGGCGCCCTCCGCGTGCTCGCGCAGCTCACTGACCTCGTACTCCGAGCCGCCGTCGGTGACCAGCAGCATGTCCAGGCTGACCAGCAGGTTCGCGGACCGGCTGGACGCGCGGTCGAGGATGCGGTCGTAGACCAGCAGCACCCCGCCGGGGTTGACGCTCTCGTACGCCTTGCGCACCAGGAGGCCGCGCTGGTCGCGGTCCCAGTCGTGCAGGACGTGCCCGAGGACGATGATGTCCGCGGACGGGAGCGGGTCGGCGAAGAAGTCGCCGCCGTGGAACGACACCCGGTCGGCGAGGCTCTTCTCGGCCACCAGCTCGTCGAAGAACGGCTCCATCTGCGGCAGGTCGAACACCTTGCCGGACAGGTGCGGGTGCGCCTTGACGATCTGCGCCGTCAGCGCGCCCCGGCAGCCGCCGACGTCCAGCACCGACCCGTAGCCGGACCAGCCGTCGTAGGCGGAGATCAGCTGCGGGCCCAGCACGCGCGTGAACGCGTCCATCGAGTGGATGAACTGGCCGAGGATCTTCGGGTTCTGGACGACCGCCTCGAAGCTGCTGCCCGTCTGCGACTCGCCGGTGCGCAGCGCCTCGGACAGCCGCCCCCACGCCGGGTACAGGTTGCGGTTGGAACGTTCGATGAACCCGCCGATGTAGGACTCCTGGCCGCGCACGAGGTAGCGGTCCGCTCCGGGCCTGTTGTGGTAGCGGCCGTCCTTCTTGGTGAGCAGGTCGAGTTCGACGAGGAGGTCGAGCCAGTCGGCGAGGCCCCGGCCGTGCAGCCCGAGGGCCCCCCGGATCTCCTCCTGGCCGGCCGGCTTGTCGTGCAGCGTCGTGAACAGTCCGAGTTCGACGGCGGTCAGTACGGCCTTCGCGTCGCAGAAGGCATTGGCGAGTTGCAGAATTCCCGATGGGGTGCCGGTGTCCGGGGCGGTGGTCGTCACTGCGTTCTCCTCGTTCTCGTCATTGCGCCGGTGTGGTGGAATGTTCGGTCTCGTTGACGTCGATCTTCTTCATTGACCATTTGGCGATCCGCAGCGACATGTCGATCGCCTCCGTCGCGTATCCGACCATTTCCCGCTGGTAGCCGGTCACCGCGTCCGCCAGTTCCCGTTCGTCCCGGAACGCGGCGGTGAGCGCGCGGCACAGGCCCGCGGCGTCGCGCAGCGCGGTGTTGGCGCCCACCCCGCCGGTCGGCGGCATCGTGTGCGCCGCGTCCCCGAGCGGGATCACGGGCCCGGCCGGCCACGCCTCGACGGGCATCGTGGCCCGCAGTGCGAGCGGGTAGGTCTCCTCCGGCTGGGCGTGGGCGAACACGGCGCGCAGGTCCGGATGCCAGCCGGCGGTCTTGTCGAGGACCAGCTTGCACAGGTCCGCGCCGCTCATCGCGAAGAACGCGTCGTCGGTGTACCCCAGGTGGTCCTGGTGGACGCTGAACACGGACATGTAGTAGTCGTCGGTCTCGTCGAACTCCAGTCCCGGCCACAGCCGAGCCGCCGCCTCCCGCGGCGGGGTGCGGAACACCATCGGCATCCACGCGAGCCGGACCCCGTCCGGGGCGGTCACGTTGACGAACTGGTCGCGCAGGACGTCCGGGATGCCGGCGCCGATCGCCGTCTCCCTCGGCGTCCGGGTCAGGATCGCCCGCACGCCGAGGTCGTGGTGCCGGTCGTCCGGCCGCAGCTGCGCCCGCACCTGCGAGTTCGCCCCGTCCGCCGCGATGAGCACGTCGCCGGTGTCGCGGTGGCCGTCGGCGAAGTGCGCCACGACCTTGCCGTCCGCCTCCTCGTAGTGCGTGAACCGGCTGCCCCAGCGCACCGCGTCGCCGATGCCCGCGAGCAGGACGCGGCGCAGCGTGACCCGGTCGACGGCGTCCACCTTGTCGGGGTCGTCGCCGCGCGGGTCGCTGAACTCGGGGGCCCACGCCTTGACGAGCTGCTCGTCGTAGGCGACCAGGCCCTCCTGCTCACGGGCGTTGGACGTCGCCACGAGCAGGTCCTGCGCGCGGCGGGGCAGGCATTCGCGGAGCGCCTGCTCGCCCTCGGGGCTGATCCGCAGCCGGTAGCCCTGCATGCGTCCCACCGGCGACCGGTCGCGCTCATGCACGACGACGTCGCCGAAACCCGCCTGCCGGAGGCCTTGCGCGAGGGCGAGCCCGCCGATGCCGCCGCCGATGATGATCGTGCGCGGGGGCCGTTCCGGGGTCGCTTCCATGGGGTCCACCCCGCTCAGCGGAACACGACTTCGGCGATCCGATCCAGGTGATCGGGATCGGCGGTGACGGACAGGAGCAGCAGCTCGTCGCAGCCGTTGGCCGCGTAGCCGTCCACGACGTCCCGGAGCATCGACTCCTCCGAGATGGCGCCCTTGGCCAGGTGCGCGGCCATCTCGCCCATGTAGGAGTAGTACTTCATCATGTGCTCGGTGGCGGCCTCCTTGCCGCCGGGGCCGAGCGCCACGTAGCAGTTGGCGCCCATCCGCGGCGACCCCTCGCGCTTCTCCTCGGCCCACAGCTCCTTCACCCGGTTGACGATCTCCGGGTACTTCTGCGGCGGGCCGCCGGGGGAGATCCACCCGATCCCGTACCGGGCCGCGCGGCGCAGCCCGGCCGGCGAGTGGCCGCCGACCCAGATCGGGATGTCGCCGTTCACCGGGCGGGGGCCGACGCCGGGCACCGGGCCCTCGCCCCGCCACACCTCCCGGAGCTCCTCGATCATCGCGTCCAGCCGGCGGCCTCGGCTCGCGTGATCGGTGCCCGTGGCGGTGTAGTCGTCCTCGCGCATCCCGGAGGACACGCCGACGACCAGCCGGCCGCCCGACAGCCGGTCCAGGCTGGCGAGCTGCTTGGCCAGCTCGACGGTGCTCGGCCGGGACGCGGCGAGCAGGATCGCCGTCGTCAGCCTGATCCGCTCGGTGACCGCCGCGGCGGCCGACAGCGTCACGATGGGGTCGTAGTTGTCGTAGACCACACGGTCGACCACCGTCAGGCTGTGGAATCCGAGCCGTTCCGCGCGGCGCGCGAACTCGATCAGCTGCGCGCCGTCGGCACCGGGGACGGTCGTCGGCAGGCAGACTCCGATGTCCATTCGAACTCTCCTCGCACTTGTGCACGGGCTGGCTGTGGCCACCATCGTCGGGTGAAAGGATGGGGCGGCGGTCGAGCCTCAATGGAAATGGAAACCGCCCCGCCGAGGGCGTTTTCCCCGTTCTGCGCGTTGCCGGTCGAGAACGGCTCGACGACGCCTGGAGCCTTATTGCGCGCACTATCGACCATATCTATCTTTAAGGAATCGTGTGCGTGCGGCTATTTCCGGGAGGGCTGATTCTTGAAACTGGGAGCGATCATCGAATGGGCGGACGATCTCACCGAATTCCGGGATCTGGTGCGGCTCGCCGACGCCCTCGGCTATGACGTCATCGGCGTCGGGGACACGCCCGCCCGCGCCTGGGAGCTGTACGTCTCGCTCACCGTCGCCGCGCAGGAGAGCCGGACCGCGACGCTGACGCCGATGGTCACCACGCCGTTCCTGCGCCATCCCGTCGCGACCGCCACCGCCGTCTCCAGCCTCGACGAGCTGACCGGCGGGCGGATGATGCTCGCCCTCGGCAACGGCGGCAGCGTCCGCCGCGTCGTCGGGCGCTCCCCGGTGGCGACGCCCGCCGAACTCCGCGACTACGTCACGGCCGTCCGCGCCGTCCTGGACGGCGGGTCGGCGCACGTCGACGGGTACGACACCGAGGCCCTGACCCGGGTCCGCCCCATGCCGATCTTCGTCGCCGCGGACTACCCGGCGAGCCTGCGCCTGGGCGGCGAGCTGACCGACGGGGTCGTCACCACCGTCGGGATGTCGGAGGAGCGGGTGGCGCGGAAGGTCGCCGCCGTCCGGGAGGCGGCGGAGAAGGCCGGACGCGACCCCGACGCGGTCCAGATCTGGGGCTTCAGCTTCATCTCGGTCAAGCGGACCCGCGCCGAGGCCAACGCCGAGATCGGCGCCGCGCTGGCCTCCGACGTCGCGCTGCGGCTGAAGTCGCCGCACATGCGCAAGACCGTCCCGCCCGAGCTGCTCGGCGCGGTGGAGGAGATGGAGCGGCGCTACGACGTGTGGGACCACACCGTCGGCGGGAAGAACGCCAGGCTCCTCGAAGAGCTCGGGCTCGTCGACCTCGCGCTCGGCATGACGGGCATCACCGGCGACGCCGCCCAGGTGGCCGAGCATCTCGGCCGGCTCGAAGCGACCGGCCTGACGGGGGTGTTCGCGGCGCTCCCGCCGCTCGCCGACCGGGCCGGGACCGTCCGCGGCCTGGCCCAGGCGGCGTCCCTCGTCTGACCTCGCCCGAACCGTCCCCCACCCGGACGCGAAACGGCGCACCACGCCTCCCACGTGGTGCGCCGCTCGTGTCTCTGGCCGGCCCGCGTTTCCGGTCGGCTCGCGTCTCCGGTCAGCTCGCCTTCGCGGCGTCGGCGCGCCCCAGCCCGAGCCGCGGCCGGGTCACCAGGTACAGGCCGCCGACGGCGTTGGCCGGGTCGAGCGGCGACGCCTTGATCTCGTGCACCCGGTTGAGGTTGTTCAGCGGGTTCGGGTCGCCGCTGTCGGCTCCCTGCAGGTGCTCCCGGACGGCCTTGTACGCGTTCTCGGCGTCGTCCATGTCGGCGATGCCGGTGATGATGCGGTCGAAGGCGTCCTGGAGGTGCAGGTTGTCCCGCTCGTCGGACGTCAGCCGCTGGGCGTTGTAGAAGTGGTACTCCTTGCCCCGGTAGCTCTCGTAGAACACCGACACGAGCAGGAGGAGCCGCTCGTAGGCGTGCCGGTACACGGTCTCGTAGAACCGCCACGCGTCCTCTTCCTCGACCTCGCCGCGCAGCACGCTGGACACGGACGCCGCGCCGAGCATGGCGCTGTAGGTGGCGAGGTGGACGCCGGACGACAGCAGCGGGTCCAGGAACGCCGCGGAGTCGCCCGACAGCAGGTACCCGGGTCCGGCGAAGCTGTCGGACACGTACGAGTAGTCCTGCTCGGTCTTCATCCCGGTCACCTGCTCGGCGCCGTCGAGCATGTCCTGGATGGCCGGGCACTGGGCGAGCGCTTCGTCGTAGACCGCCTGGATGTCGCCGCCCAGCCGGGCGCGGCTGTCGTTGAACAGGTCCCGCCCGGTGACCAGGCCGACGCTCAGGTTGCCGTCGTGCTGGGGGATGCCCCAGATCCACCCGTTCGGCAGCGAGAGGATGGCGATCGCGCCCTCCGGCCCCTTGCCGAGCGGCTTGAAGTTCTTCCAGTACGCCCACGTCGCGACGTTGCGGAACACCCCGTGGAACCGGCGGTTCTTCAGGTGGCGGGTGGCCAGCACGCCGCCGCGCCCCGAGCAGTCGATGACGTGCCCGAACGCGATGCGGCCGCGGACGTCGGGCCGCCCGGCCTCCTGCCACTGCGCGGCGACCGCCCGGTCACCGTCGAACTCGATCTCGCGGACGCCCACGCCCTCGATGACCTCCACGCCCAGCTCGCGGGCGTGGTCGAGCAGGATCTGGTCGAACTCGCTGCGGACGACCTGCCAGGCGTTGACGTTGTCGGAGCCCTGGTCGGAGAAGTTGACCTCCCACTCCTCGGGGCCCCACTGGAAGTAGGCGCCGCCCTTGGGCTGGAAGCCGTGCGCCTGCACCTTGTCCCAGACCCCGGTCAGCTCGAAGATCGGGCGGCAGGACGGCAGGATGGATTCGCCGATGTGGTAGCGGGGGAAGGTGTCGCGTTCCAGCAGGGTCACCTCGAACCCCTCGCAGGCCAGCAGGGACGCCGCGGTGGATCCGGCGGGCCCGCCGCCGATGATCAGGATCTGGGTCGATTCGCGCATGGCCGCAGCATCGGCCCGCACGATGGAAGACCGCTCGCGATCCGAGCGAGTTCGGCTCCGGGCGAGTTCAGCTCCGGTCGGGGGTGAACGTGTGGGTCTGGCCGCGGTCGACGTAGGTGACGTCCCCGGCCAGGCCGCGGCGGTCGAGTTCGCGGCGGAAGTCGTCCAGCGACGAGCTGAACACGGTGTAGTCGTCGTAGTGGATCGGGACGGCGTTCGCGGGACGGATCGTCTCCAGCAGGTCGGCGCCCTGCGCGGCGTCCATGGTGACGATGAGCCCGCCGGGCAGCTTGGTGCCTCCCAGATGCAGGACGGCCAGGTCGATGTGGCGGTTCCGGCGCGCGATCTGCTGGATTCCGTCGAACATGAGGGTGTCACCGGTGATGTAGAGGCGGAACTGGACGTCGCCGGTGGCGGGACCGAACTCCAGGAGGCTGCCCATGACCGGTGGGAGGAGCATCTTCGCGGGGCCGGGCGCGTGCCGGCCCGGCATCGCGGTGACGCGCAGCAGGGCCCCGTCCTTGACCAGGGTGTGCGACTCCCAGGACCGCAGGCCGACCGTGTGCCGGAACCGGTTCCGGCCCTGCAGGCGGCGGGACGCGTGCGGTGTGGTGATGATCGGCAGACCCCGGTCGAGCTTCGCGCGCGCCACCCGGTCCCAGTGGTCGCCGTGCAGGTGGGACAGGACGACGGCGTCCAGGTGCGGCAGGTCGTCGACGCTCAGCGCGGGCTCGGTCAGCCGACGTGAGGTCAGCCCGTGCCCGAGGTACGCGCGCTGCCCGCGGTGCAGGAAGTTGGGGTCGGTCAGCAGCGTGAACGGCCCGCAGCGCAGCAGCGTCGTCGCGTTGCCGATGAACTGCATCGTGAGCTGCCTCAGTGCGAGTTCCGGCGCGGTCTTCATGGTCTTCCTCCCTCCGGCCGATGCGATAGCCCCGGTCATGCCCCTGACCTGGAGGCCGAACCATCGCCGGCGACCGGACACGGCGGAACCATCGCCGCGAGGCCGGACATGTTTCATAATTCGTGCATCACAAGTTGCGGCGACGGAGGCGAAACGGTGAGCGACATCGAGCAGGCTCCACCGGGTGTGGACATCACGGTCCCCAGTCCGGCCCGGATGTACGACTACATCCTCGGCGGCACGGACAACTACGAGGTCGACCGCACGGCCGTGGAGGCGGTCCGCGCGAAGATGCCCGAGCTCGAGGACGCGGCATGGGCGAACCGCGGGTTCCTGCAGCGTTCGGTGCGGTGGCTGGCCGAGCAGGGCGTCCGGCAGTTCATCGACATCGGCGCCGGGCTGCCCACGATGAACAACACCCACGACGCGGCGCAGGCGGTCGCGCCCGACGCGCGGATCCTGTACGCCGACAACGATCCGCTGGTCGCGGTGCACGCGAACGAGCTGCTGGCGGGCTCGTCCGGGACGGCGTTCATCACGGCGGACTTCCGCGACCCGGACGGTCTGCTGGGGCACGAGGAGACCCTGGCGATGATCGATTTCTCGGAGCCGGTCGCGCTGCTGGCGGTGGCGCTGACCCACTTCGTGCCGGACGACGACGACCCCTGGGGGCTCATCCGGCAGTACATGGAGCGGCTGGTGCCGGGCAGCTACCTGGCCCTGACGTCCATCACCAGTGACCGGCAGGTCGACGAGTCGGTCGGCAACCTCAAGCGGGTGTACTCCCGTTCCTCGGCCGGCGCCTTTCCGCGGACCCGCTCGGAGGTCGAGCGCTTCTTCACCGGGCTGGAGATCGTCCCGCCGTACGAGGGGGCGGAGGCGGCGCTCACCTACGTCGGCATGTGGGGTGCCGAGGACCCTGAAGCCGCCGACAGTGATGGGTCGCGGTGGGGCTACTGCGCTGTGGCGAGGAAGACAGGATGAAGAAGCCGTCCGTGGAGGAACTCGGCATCGACCCGGACACCGTGGACTGGAAGCGCTCGCAGAGTGACGAAGGCGGCATCGAGGTCGCTTTCGTCGGCGAGTGGACCCTTCTGCGCACGTCGGGCGACCTCATCTCGGTGTTCGACGAACACGAGTGGGCCTGTTTCCTGGACGGTGTCAAGAACGGCGAGTTCGATCACGCGGGTTCCTCGCCGACAGATCTGTGATTCACAAATTCGGAAGGCGTATGATGATGCCGGCCGTATGTCAAGGGAGGTGGCGCCGGTGAGCGACGCGTACGGCGCCACCGTCGCCAAGCGGGGGCTGGCGCGCCGCTTGAGGGAGCTGCGCGTCGAGGCGGGATACACGGCCAATCAGGTCTGCGACCGGTTGAACTGGGGTCGCGGCAAGGTCGGGCGGTTCGAGGCCAACACCTGGGTGCGGCCCGAGCTCAGCGACATCCGCGACCTGGCGCGCATCTACGGCGGCAGCGATCTCGACGAGCTCGAGGAGCTGGCGACGCGCGCACGGCAGCGGGCCTGGTGGCGTGACTACCCGGAAGTGTTCGACAACGAGTTCCCCGGTTTCGAGGGCGACGCGTCGGACATCCGGGTGGTCATGCCGCTGGTGCTGCCGGGGCTGCTGCAGACCCTGCCGTACATGCAGGCACTTCTGACCTCGGGATCGAAGCCGCCCGAGTGGCGGGAGCGGTCGCTGCGGGCGCGGGTGCGGCGGCAGCAGGTCCTGGACCGCGACGACGGGACGGCGCCGAAGCTGGTCGCGCTCGTCACCGAGGCGTCCCTGATGTACGAGTGGGGCGACGCCGGTGACCGCCGCGCCCAGCTCCGCCACCTGCTGGCCATGGCCGGGCGGCAGAACGTCGAGCTGAGGCTGCTGCGCCTGTCGGACGGCCTGCACCCGGGCATGTCGACGCTGGTCAACATCTTCCGGTTCCCCCACGGTGAGCCGCCCATGGTCTTCCTGGAGAACGATGCCGCCATCGAGCAGATCGACGACCCCGGCAAAGTGGAGGCACATGACCGCATCTTCGAGCAGATCCGCGAGGCGGCGCTGAGCACCGCCGACACCGCGGAACACCTGGAGAAACTGATCACGACGCTGGAGTAGACCGACATGGACCTCTCTCAGGCACGGTGGTTCAAGGCAACCGCCAGCGCGAGCAGCAACGGGGGCTGTGTCGAGGTCGCCGACCTCGAGACGGCCACGGCGCTGCGCGACAGCAGGACACCAGAGGCCGGGGCGCACGTCGTCGCCCGGTCCACGTTCGCATCGTTCCTCGACGATGTGCGTGCGGGCCGCTACGACCGCTGATCGGGCCGCACACCGGATCCCCCAGGGCTGCACCCCTGGGGGATCTTCATGTGTGCGGCCCTCTCTCAGGCGTCGTCAACGCTACAGCGCCGGCGCCGGCCGGTCCCGCCTCCGCCGGTACACGTTCAGATCACCGCGAGAAGATGTGTTTTGTACGCCTTCAGGGGCATTCGGTGAACGTCTCAACTGTGCCCGGAGAACCTTTGTGGTGTGCCGGGCCTTACCCGCCCGAATGTGCGAAGCTTGGATCTGTGATTCACACATAGCGAGTCGCGAACCATAGAGGTTCATGTCGCGAGTGTCTGAATTGCGAATGTTTGAAGCGCGTATGACTCCGCGAACTCTGAGGGTGGGCGTCATGACGAAGACCGCGATGGCATGCGGGATTCCCTGGAGGCTGGAGAACGGCGGTTGCGCATCCCTCCCTCTTCCCGGGGACGAGTCGATCGCCGCCATGGCCCGGCGCCACGTCGCGAGCCTGCTGCCCGCGCTCGGGCTGTCCGTCCGGGACGTCGACGACGTCACCCTCATGGTCAGCGAACTCGCCACGAACGTCCTGCAGCACGCCACGTCCCAGGAGAGATCTCCCGGCGCCGAACTCTGGGTCTACCAGCGCGGCGACGGGCGGGGCCACGACGAACTGGTCGTCAAGGCGTTCGACACGCTCAGGGAGTGGCGCGCCGATGGTGGGGCACGCCCGGACCGCGCCGGCGAGATGCTCGACCACGGCCGCGGCCTGGAGATCATCGACATTCTCGCCAAGGGCAGGTGGGGGTACCACCCGACCCGGTCCCGGCTGAGCTCACCGTCCGTGCGCGGCAAGGCCACCTGGTTCGCCCTGCCGATCCCGCGCACCCGCATCGCCCGCGGACGCCGGAACGGCCGGGCCGGCGACGAGCGACAGGCCACGAAGGTCCTTCACTCGCTGCTCGTCCAGCGCGGCATCGACCGCTTCACGCCCATGGAGGAACTCGGCGTCTGCGAGCTGTCCGGGCACGGCGACCTGAAGGTGTGGTGCGAGGACGCGATGTTCCGCTGGCACGCCCGCTCCGGCGAAACCGGAGGACTCCCCGTCACCGACATCACCGAGGCGTGCGAGCAGATCGTCCGGATCTGCGAATCGCTGGACGACGTCCACGTGGTCTGACCGTACGGGGGGGACGGTCAGACCACGTGGAACCCTCAGCCGGCCACGTCGTCCCTGACGCGCCGCGCCGCCGTCACCAGGTTCCGCAGCGACGCCTCCGTCTCCGGATACGCGCGGGTCTTCAGCCCGCAGTCGGGGTTGACCCAAAGCCGCGCCGGCTCCACGGCCCGCAGCGCGCGCCGCAGGTTCTCCTCCATCTCCCCGGCGCCGGGGACGCGCGGTGAGTGGATGTCCCACACGCCCGGCCCGATGCCGTTCTCGTACCCGGCGGCGCGCAGGTCGCCGACCAGCTCCATGTGCGAGCGGGCCGCCTCGACGCTGGTGACGTCGGCGTCCAGCGCCCCGATCGCCCCGATGATCTCGCCGAACTCCGAGTAGCACATGTGCGTGTGGATCTGGGTGGTGTCGGCGACGCCGGAGGTCGCGAGGCGGAACGCGCCGACCGCCCAGTCCAGGTAGGCGGGACGGTCGGCGTCCCGCAGCGGCAGCAGTTCACGCAGCGCGGGTTCGTCGACCTGGATGATCCGGATGCCGGCCGCCTCCAGGTCGGCGATCTCGTCGCGGAGGGCGAGCGCGACCTGCCGGGCGGTGTCGGCGAGCGGCTGGTCGTCCCGGACGAACGACCAGGCGAGCATGGTGACCGGACCCGTCAGCATCCCCTTGACCGGCCTGCTCGTCAGCGACTGCGCGTACGTCGCCCACTCCACCGTCATCGGCCGGGGACGCGCGACGTCGCTGTGCAGGATCGGCGGCCGGACGTACCGCGACCCGTACGACTGCACCCACCCGTGCTCCGTCGCGGCGTACCCGTCGAGCTGCTCGGCGAAGTACTGCACCATGTCGTTGCGCTCGGGTTCGCCGTGCACGAGGACGTCCAGCCCGAGGTCCTCCTGCAGTGCGATGACGCGGGCGATCTCGTCCTTCATCGCCCGCTCGTAGGCGTCGCCGGTGATCCGCCCGGCGCGGCGGTCGGCGCGGGCCCGGCGGATCTCGGGGGTCTGCGGGAAGGAGCCGATCGTCGTCGTGGCCAGTTCCGGCAGCCCCAGCGCGTCCCGCTGCGCGGCGAACCGGGCGGCGCGGTCGCCCCGGCGCGTGTCGCCGATCGACCCCAGCCGTTCCCGGACGGCCCGGTCTATCCCCGCGGCCGGCGCCGGTTCGGCCGGGGCGGGGACGTCCTCGCGCAGCGCCCGGCCGAGCGCCACGACCTCGGCGACCTTCTGCCGGGCGAACGCGAGCCGCTCCCGGACACCGGTGTCCAGCGACGTCTCGGCGTCCAAGTCGATCGGGACGTGCAGCAGCGAGCAGGACGTGCTCACCACGACCCGGTCGACGAGCCCGAGCACCGACGCGCAGACGGCCCTGGCCCGCCGCTCGTCGGCGCGCCACACGTTGCGGCCGTCCACCACTCCCGCCACGAGGGTCTTGCGCGGCAGCCCGCCGACCGAGGCGAGCACGTCGACATTGCCGGGCCCGGCGGCGAAGTCCAGGCCGATCGCCTCGACGCGGCTGCGGGCCAGGGTGCGCAGCGCGTCCGCCCCGATCGTCCCGAAGTAGGCGGCGACCATCAGCCGCGGCCTGCTCGTCAGCCGCCCCAGCCGCGCGTACGCCCGCGCCAGCGCGTCGATCTCCTCCTCGCTCCGGTCCGCGACGAGGGCGGGCTCGTCCAGCTGCACCCACTCCGCCCCGGCCCCGGCCAGGCGTTCCAGCACCTCGGCGTACACGTCGACGAGCCCGTCGAGCAGATCGAGCGGACGGAACCCCTCGGGCGCGTCCGCCGCGGGCTTGGCCAGCAGCAGATACGTGAGCGGCCCCACGAGCACCGGCCGCGTCTCGACACCGAGCGCCTTGGCCTCCCGGTACTCCGCCAGCGGCTTGGCCGCCGCACCCTCCGCCAGCCGGAACCTGGCGTCCGGCCCCAGCTCGGGGACGATGTAGTGGTAGTTCGTGTCGAACCACTTGGTCATCTCAAGCGGCGGGACGTCCTGGACGCCGCGCGCCATCGCGAAATACCGGTCGAACCCGGTCAGATGCCGGTACCTGTCCGGGACGGCGTCGACCAGCACGCTCGTGTCGAGCACCTGGTCGTAGAACGAGAACGTGTTCGACGGGACGGCGTCCAGCCCGGCGTCGCGCAACTCGGTCCAGACCGACGCGCGCAGTTCGGCGCCGGCCTTCGCGAGCGCGTCGGCGTCGGCGCGTCCCGCCCAGTAGTCCTCGGTGGCGAACTTCAGCTCCCGGCGCGCCCCGATGCGGGGGTATCCGAGGATCGTCGTGTTCATGGCGGCTTCCCTCGCTGTGCCACAAGCGGCCCGCGAAAGGGAATGCGCACGGCGAACCCCGTGCCGCAGACCGTCCCACGAGGCCGCAGACCCACCGCGCACCGGCCGGTGCGCGGGCGGAGGCAGGTCTTCGGACTCGCGGGCACCGCCTCCTCCGAGGCGTCCTACTGGCCGTCGCTTCCCAGGCCGCCGTGGCCCAGTGCGTGATGACGGCGGTCGTTCCCGCTCACCGCTGCGGGGCAGTCCCGGATTCCCACCGGGTTCCCTCTTACGACACCCGAACCCGCACGAGGCACGAGTGAACCGTCCGCAGGCCCGAGTCTATAGCCCGCCCGTGAACCGGCCCCGCGCGCCTAGTCCAGGAGCCCGGACGGAGCGGTCTCCTGGCTGGTGGACGCCTCGGCAAGGTGCGTCGTGCCGCCGCCGACGACGCGGAACCCGTACGGCCCGCTCGGCCGCCACAACTCGACGACGGCGCAGTTCGGGACGTCGCACGCGCCGTTGAAATGACGAAAGCCCCGCATCGCCGCGGCGTCGGGGTCGGTGACCCCGGTCATCAACGACCACATCACGGCCTTCATGAAGAGGCCGTGAGTGAACACCGCGATCAGCCCGTCCTCCGGACGTTCGGCGAGGCCGTCCAGGAAGGCGTTGGCGCGCCTGATCAGCGCCCGGAAGGACTCCCCGCCGCCGTTGACGTGATCAGGGTCACTCCGTTCCCAGTAGTCCTCGGCGAAGGGCCGCCGTTGCTCGTTCGTGGTCCGCGGCCCGTGCAACTCGCCCAGATAAGTGAACTCCTGGACGGGCCACTCCTCGTAAGGCACCCCGGGAAACCGCTCCGCGGTCGCCTGGGCGGTCTGACGCGCCCGGACGAACGACGAACTGACGATGAGCGCGGGCGGCCCGGTGAACGCCGCGGCCATCCGCACCGCCTGCTCACGTCCCCGCGCGGTCAGCGGGGAGACACCAGGCCCGTTCGTCGGCAGCCCGGCGTTCGACTCGCTCTGCCCGTGCCGGACCATCCACACCCGCCGCACCAAGATCACGCCGCCAGCCTGGCACACGGGCTCGGCGGCACGGAAGATCGGACGAGCCGCACGAGGAGAGGGGCGACCACGACGGCGCGCTACGAGAACTTCCTCGAAGGCCGGACCCCGGACGAGGCGGCGCGCATCGAGAACGAGATGCGCCTGCTGCACCCGGTCGGCAGGGTGGGCCGCCCGGACGAGGTGGCCGCCGCCGTCGCCTACCTGCTCTCGGACGAGGCGAGCTTCGTCAACGGCGCCGTCCTCCCCGTGGACGGTGGCCGCCACGCCGTAGGCCGCGACCCCGAAGAATCCTGACTCCGCGCCACGCGTGGAACTCGAGGCGGCTCGTCCGGGAGAGCCAGAATGGTTCGGACGGCGATGTCGAGAATCCGTGACCGGCTCCGTCCCCGTGGTGAGGACGAGCATGAGAGTGGCACCAGCACCTAGGAGAATCACGATGGCCAAGTACCTGCTGCTCAAGCACTACCGCGGCGCTCCCGCCTCGGTCAACGACGTGCCGATGGACAAGTGGACGCCCGAGGAGATCTCGGCCCACGTGAAGTACATGGAGGACTTCGCCTCCCGCCTGGAGGCGAACGGCGAGTACGTCGACGGCCGGGCGCTCGCGCCCGAGGGGGTGTGGGTCCGCTACGACGGAGAGGGCCGGCCGCCCGTCACCGACGGCCCGTTCGCCGAGACCAAGGACCTCATCGCCGGCTGGACGGTGATCGACGTCGACGGTTACGAGCGCGCGATCGAGCTGGCCGGGGAGCTGTCGGCCGCTCCCGGGGCGGGCGGCGAGCCGGTCCACGAGTGGCTGGAGGTCCGGCCGCTCCTGACCGCGCAGCCGGATATCACGGAGTGTCATCTCGGGTGAACGACGTCCTGCTCCGGAGCCTCACGCCGAACGTCCTGGCGATCCTCATCCGCCGCGGAGCCGACTTCGCCGCGGCCGAGGACGCCGTCCAGGACGCGCTGGTCGAGGCGATCCGCGTCTGGCCCGACGACCTGCCGCGCGATCCCAAGGGCTGGCTGGTCACCGTGGCCTGGCGCAAGTTCCTCGACGCGGCCCGGGCGGACGCGGCCCGCCGCCGGCGTGAGGACATCGCCGACGAGGAGCCGCCGCCCGGCCCCGCACCCGAGCGCGACGACACGCTCCGGCTCTACTTCCTGTGCGCCCACCCGTCGCTGACGCCGTCGTCCGCGGTCGCGCTCACGCTGCGCGCCGTCGGCGGCCTGACCACCCGCCAGATCGCCCAGGCCTACCTGGTGCCCGAGGCGACCATGGCGCAGCGCATCAGCCGTGCCAAGCGCACCGTCTCCGGCGTCCGGTTCGACCAGCCCGGCGACGTCGCGACCGTCCTGCGCGTCCTCTACCTCGTCTTCAACGAGGGCTACTCCGGCGACGTGGACATGGCCGCCGAGGCCATCCGCCTCACCCGGCAGCTCGCCGCCGCGATCGACCACCCCGAGGTGGCGGGCCTGCTCGCTCTCATGCTGCTCCACCATGCCCGGCGCGCCGCCCGAACCGCGTCCGACGGCAGCCTGGTGCCGCTCGCCGAGCAGGACCGCCGCCGGTGGGACACCGAGTCGATCGCCGAGGGCATCGGCATCCTGCAGGCGGCCCTCGCCCGTGACCGCCTGGGCGAATACCAGGCCCAGGCCGCCATCGCGGCGCTCCACGCCGACGCGCCGGCCGCCGAGGAGACCGACTGGGTACAGATCGTCGAGTGGTACGACGAACTCGTGCGCCTGACGGACAGCCCGGTCGTCCGCCTCAACCGCGCGGTGGCCGTAGGAGAAGCCGACGGCCCCCGCGCCGGCCTGGCGGCGCTGGCGTCCCTGGACGACTCGCTGCCCCGCCACACCGCGGTGGCGGCCTACCTCCACGAACGCGACGGCAACCTGACGACGGCGGCCCGCCTGTACGCCGAAGCGGCCCAGCAGGCCCCCAACCTCGCCGAACGCGCCCACCTGACCCGCCAGGCCGCCCGCCTCAACACGTCCCACCGCCCCTGACATCCGCTCAAAGCACGGGTCCCGGGTGGGGCGCCGTCGGCGGCGCTGCCGCTACTCGTTGGACGCGTGGAGGGGGGAACGCGGGAGTTCGGCCTGGTCGTCCGTTTCCTCGGCGTCCTGCGTCGCGGCCCACGTGCCGAGCAACCGGAGCGCCTCCGCGGAATGCGATCCGGGTTCCACCGCATAGGTGTAGAGCCAGCGCTCCCCGTCCTGGAGTTGCAGCGCCTCAACGTGCATGACGAGGTCGCCGACGACGGGGTGGTGGAATCGCTTGGGGCCGCGGCAGCGCACGTCGACATCGTGCTCGGCCCACCAGTTGCGGAACTCGGGACTGGCGACGGACAGTTCACCGATCAGCGCGTGCAGTCGCCTGTCGCGCGGGTAGCGGCCCGCAGCCTCCCGCAGCACCCCGACGCTCACGCGCGCGTTCATCTCCCAGTCGGTCAGGAGATAGCGCGCCGACGGCTGCAGGAACAGCCAGCGCGGGTGGCTCGCCGCCGCGGACGGCATCGGTTCCAGTCCCACCAGCAGTGCTCGCCCCATGCGGTTCATCGCGTGGACGTCTCCGCGCGAGTCGACGACGATCGCTGGGAACTTGAGGCTGTCGAGCATCAGCCGCATGCCCGCGTCGAGGGGCGCGAGCCGCAGATCGTCGGGCTTGGGCACCACGGTCGACCGGACGAGGTTGTGGAGGTACAGCCGCTCGACCTCGGCCAGCCGCAGCGCGCGGGCGATCGCGTCCAGCACCTGATCGGACGGCTGCAGGTGCCGGCGGCCCTGCTCAAGGCGGGCGTAGTAGTCGAGGCTCACGCCGGCCAGCATCGCGACCTCCTCGCGCCGCAGGCCCGGGACGCGGCGCCGGCCGCCGGTCTCGATGCCCACGTCCTCAGGCTGCACGCGCGCCCGCCGAGTGCGCAGGAACTCCCGCAGTTCACCGTTCTTGGCCATGCTCCAACGGTATGCGCCGGGTGTGTCCGGTTGGGTGGGTCTGTGCGTCCCAGGATGCCGCCACCACTCGTGGGGACGGCGCCCGCGCCCGCATAGTCGACGCATGACCACCATCACTCAGACCTCCCGGCTCGGCGACAGGACCGTGCGGCGCATCGGCTTCGGCGCGATGCAGCTCGCCGGCCCGTGGGTGCTCGGCCCGCCCCAGGACCCGGACGCGGCCCGCGCCGTGCTGCGCCGCGCCGTCGAGCTCGGCGTCAACCACATCGACACCGCGCAGCCCTACGGCCCCGATGTCGTCAACGAACTCATCGCCGAGGTGCTGCACCCCTACCCGGACGACCTCGTCATCGCCACGAAGGTCGGCGGCGCCCGCGATGCGGAGGGCGGCTGGATCCGGGCGTCCCGTCCGGAACAGCTGCGGGCGACCGTCGAGCAGGACCTGCGCTCCCTGCGGCTCGAACACATCGACCTGGTGAACATGCGTTTCGGCGTAGGAGGCCCCGAACCGGACACCATCCCGCTCGCCGAGCAGCTCGGCGCCCTGACCGACCTGCGGGACGAGGGCAAACTCGACCTCATCGGCCTCTCGACCACCTCGGCCGACGTCATCAAGGCCGCCCTTGAGACCACCCCGATCGCCGAGGTGCAGAACGCGTTCAGCATCGCCAACCGCACGGACGAGCCGGTCGTCGACCTCTGCCGCGAGCACGGCATCGCCTACGTCCCCTACTATCCGCTCGGCTCCGCGTTCACGGGCGGCCCGAAGGCGCTCGCCGCCGATCCGTCGATCGCGTCAGTGGCCGCCAAGCACAACGCCTCGGCGTCGCAGATAGCGCTCGCCTGGCTGCTGGCCCACTACGACCGCATGCTGCTGATCCCCGGCACAAGCTCGGTAGCCCACCTAGAAGAGAACCTGGCCGTCGACAGCATCCAGTTGGACGCCGAAGACCTGACCGCGCTGGACCACGTAACCCACCTGGGCGCCCCAAGCTTCTGACCCGGGGGTGGTTCGGCCATGCTCCGGGAGTTCATCGGGTTGGGGCGGCCCGTCCCAGGAAGGACTCCATCTCGGCGAAGACCCGCCTCGGATGGCAGGTCAGCCAGCTCAGCTCCAGGACATCCGCCCCGACGACCCGATACGCCTTGAGCACATCACCGTCACGGAACGGAACGCGTGCCCCGGCACGCAGTTCGATCCAGCACCGGAAATTCATGCCGCGGACGACAAGCCCGATCTCCTCGATATCAACCCATCGGACGACGAGACGGCCGCCGGGCGCCCGGAAGGACAGCGACTCCGGTGTCAGCGCCACATGCTTCGGGGAACCCAGCCTGCGTATCGATGCCACCGCACCCCACGTCAGCAGCGCGACGAACATCGCCGCGCCCGCCACCTGCGCAAACCCCCCTGCGATCAACGCCGCTGCCAAGCCGTATATCGCGGTCAACGCCAACATCGTCAGAGCGGCCGACAAGGCGATCAGCGGTCTGCGCATGAAGGGGAAAACGAGCGCGGCGGCCGGTGTGCCGTCGATATCGATCTCCCCGCGCCGCGGCTCTCCCTTCCAGCGCGGCGGAAGCAGGCCCACACCGAACGACACCAGCCCGGCCCCGAGAAGATTGAGAGGGACCACAATGTAGGCGGTGGCATCGCCTCCTCCGAAGACCCGCGCGTTCGCCGAATAGAGGCTCATCAGCCCCAACAGGAAAATGAACGCGGAGATCAGGTACAGGGCCGGTCGCATACGATCCATCACCTCGCCGAGGTTGGACGACCGTTCCCGCGATGCCGTTCCGCACCGAACCCATCGGGCTCCACGCTCGGCGTGCCGGCCTCCTCAGCCGTTCGACTCCTCCGGGGTGAGGCCGCGCCCCGGATAGTCGGCCAGCTTGCCGTACCGGACCCTGCGCGAGTCCACGTCCAGCGCGATGCGCCTGCCCGGGTCACGGTCCCATTCCGGTACCAGGCCGTGGTCGCGCAGCACATCGACGACCTCGTCGCCCAGCGCGACGCGGGACTCCTCTGAGCCGTCAGGGGTATCGAAGGCCAGGTACAGGGGGCGGCGCCCGGTGTCCTGCTCGTGGTAGAAGACATAGCCTCTGGCCTCCTCGTCCTCGCCGTCGTGGTCCTCGTCGCGGATCTCCAGCAGGCCGCACCTCTGGCAGCAGGCGAAGTCCTCGCGCGCGACGATCGCCCGGGCGTTGAGCTCGTCGAAGGCGTCGCTCAGCCGGTCGCCGTCGGCCGGACGTCCGCCCAGGCTCTCCTGCCAGGCCAGGTGTTCGGCGAACTCGTACCGGAGCAGGTCCACGAGCCAGGCACGCAAGTCGTCCTCGCCCACGCCCTCCAGCTCCTCGAACTCACCCGCCTCGATCTCCAGAGGCAAGTCGATCATCAGGTGGCCGTCGATGACCTCCTCGACGATTTCGTCGAAGGTTCCGTCGGCCATCGCCACCGGCGTGGCAAGCCTGTCGTACAGGGCATCGAGGACCTCACGGGCGTCCAGGTCGGAAAGTGGGGTGCGCATCGGGTTTCTCTCACGGGGGCGGGAAGAGCCGCCCCGTGATCCCGGACGGCCCACCCCGATACTGACGCCAGCCGCGCCTGACACGTTCCATGCCGGAAGCCGTCCACCCGCGACCACCATTCCCGTGGCCGATCAGCGGGCCGACCGCAAGGCCAATCCTGGTGGTAATGCTGGGCGATCACCGATCCCGATGCCCAATCCAAGGACGGCGAACACGCGTGGCAGCCAGCGCGAGTGAGAACGACGTCCGGGAAAGCCAGTCGGTCAAACTGGCGGTGTGCTGAACGATGAAGAGCAGCCGTTGAGGGGCGGGAACGTCAACGACGTTGTCCGGATAGGGGACACCGTCCGGCGTCCCGCAGGGTCATGGACTCCCGCCGTGCACGCGCTGCTCAAGCACCTGTACGAGGCCGGCTTTCGGGCAGCCCCCCGGCCACTGGGCATCGACGATCAGGGGCGTGAAGTGCTGACCTATGCCCCCGGCACCGTGATGTGGCCCGGGCGCCTCGCTCTGTTGGACCCCCAACCGCAACTCGCGCGGGTCGCCCACCTCATCCGCGACTTCCACGACGCCGTGCAGGACTTCGTCCCGCCGCCGGAGCAACACCAAGAGATGTGGGCGCGGACCCTACTTGACGGCGACTCTCGTTAGGGGCCGGCTGGAGGTAGCGTCCCCTCCCGACCACCCGGCCGCCACCGCAAGGCCCATCGCGCCCACCAGTACAGGATTACCACGGAGACCACGACGAACGTCGTCACCAGCAACCAGTCCCACGACCACGCGGCGGGATAGACAACGACGCGATTTCCGGTGTCCCGTGCCTTCACCCGGTCGCCCGCGTCGTCGATATGTGCTCCGGAGGCCAGCTGCACGTTGCGGCGCACGGTGGCGCCGTCTTCGGAGACGTAGTCGCCCCGCCACGTGCAGGTCTTGTCGCACTCCCGGTCCCTGGCGGTGAAGGTCCCCACCTCGCCGGTGCGGAACAGCGCGGCGTAGGCCGGCCGTAGGTCCTGCACCGTGTAGAAGAGAATGAAGACCGCGATCAACGGCGCCACGACCTTGAGGAACCATGCTCCATCGCGCATCTCGCCCCCGCAATACCTCGCAATAGAGACGCGCGACAAGCAACCCGCGATTACTCCGGCCTCGGAGAACAACGGAAAACGGAGCAGTGTGACGCCTCTGACGGCCGACGCCATGGTGATCCTGAGCGCGGAGTGGCGGAACTGGTGCAGCGCGTAGCACCCCGGTCAGATCCGGCACGTGCGGCGTGCGGGAACCCTGAACACGCTCCAGGCTCGCCTACACCTCGGTCACCCACACAGCCCGTGTCGATGCCCTTGCGGTCGAGCGCAGGGTTTCGTGGTGCGGCTATCGGCCCTTGAGGATCTCGGTGAAGCGCCGGAAGTCGCTGCGATTCATGATGAACCGGTCACCGGTTGGGTCCTTGCTGTCACGGATGGCAATAATATTGGAAGCCATCGCAACTTCGACACAAGCGTCACCTTGTTCGCTGCTACGGGATGATTTGCGCCACGTTGGATCAGTCAGGACCATCTCTTTTCAACCGCCTTCCGGACGAAGGGCTGGTTCTGCGCCTAGAGGTTTTTGAGAGCCTCAGCGAGGCGGCCGAAGTCGTCGCGGTTCATGATGAGCTTGGGGCCATGGGGGTCTTTGCTGTCTCGGATCGCCACGGCGCGAGGGACGTCGGCCACCTCGACGCAGTTGTCTCCCTCTGCCGTGCTCCGCGAAGCCCTACGCCAGACAACCCTGCTCAGGTCCATCTCTTTTCAACCGCCTTCCGGGACGAGCAACTGGTCTTGCACTAGAGGTTCTTAAGAGCGTCAGCGAGGCGGCGGAAGTCGCTGCGGTTCATGATGAGCTTGGGGCCATGGGGGTCTTTGCTGTCTCGGATCGCCACGGCGCGAGGGACGTCGGCCACCTCGACGCAGTTATCGTTCTGAACAGTGCTACGGGACGCTTTGCGCCAGACGGCCTTGGTCAGGTCCATCTCTCCTCAATCACCCTTCTGATCAGCGCTCGGGTGTCCCTCACGCTGAGCGCTTCTGCCTGAAGACTAGCGAAGGTTTCGTCCAAGGTGGCTAGGTCTTCGGGGTCTGCACTGGTGACGCCGCCCGTTCCGGTGACGATGTAGGCGGCTCCCTTGCGGTCCGCCTGCGTAGCGATCGCGAAGGCTGCCCGCGCCTCCTCCACATAGACGGTCGGGAGGACCTGGAGATGGATGCCGCCTCGGTGAGACAACTCCAGCAGGTATTCAAGTTGCTCCCGCATGACATGCACACTGCCGACCTGCCTGTGGAGAACACTCTTCTCAAGGACCACGAACATCTTCGGCGCGGGCTCGGTCATCACGTGCTTCTGTCGATTCATCCGCGTAGTCACGTCTGCTGAATCTCTGAGGATCGCGCCAGCATACGACTCTGTCTGGAACAGCCCGTTGACGATGTGCGTCTCGTAGACGCGGATCGAGTTGGCCGTCGATTCTGCTTTTGGGAAATTCACGAAGTGAGCGGCGTACTTGGCGGACTTGATCGACTCCACTAGATCATTCCATGCCGCGATGACCTCACCATTGGCACGGAGGGCGCCGTCCAGGCGACTTGCGAAGTCGTAACGGCAGCGAGTCTTGCCGAGTTCGACATGACTGACGTAGGCGCGTGTGACGTTCACCAGGGTCGCCAGTTCCACTTGCTTGATCCCCAACGCTTCGCGCAACCGTCTGACCTCTGCTCCGAAGGTCCGCAGTTCCGGGCTGGTCTTGGCGTTATCGCCGGTCTTGGCCATCCCGATCCCTCCTTGCGATGTAACAGGCGCGCTAACGAATGAAACCGAAATGCGAGTGCTACCTCGGTCTACAGATAACGTACGCCGCCCTGTGACTCCATGGTGTTCGTTCGACGACAGAGAGTGATTTTGGAGGGATCTTCCGGTTTGCCGTGAAGAGCCGCCTTCGAGGTCCGTCACCGTCCACATGGAGGGGTCATGCCGACCGCTGCTCTTGCGCCGGAGAGGCCGGCGCTTGTCCTGGAGCCGAATGATCGGGCTCCCGCGCTGGCGCGCCGCTACCTGGTCGAGCGGTTTCGCGAACTCGGGCACGCCGACGACTTCATCGGCCGCCTGGTGGTTACCGAGCTGGTTACCAATAGCTACAAGCACGTGGGGTTCGGGCACATCGTCGTCCGCATCCTGCCCGACCCGGACGAAGCCCTCAGCGTCATCGAGGTCGGCGACGAGGGACCGGGGCTACCAGTCATCGGACGCGAGGACCGGGACGCCGTCAGCGGGCGTGGCCTGTTGCTTGTGGCCGAACTCGTCCACGACTGGGGCGTCCGCCCGCTCAAAGAGGAAGGAAAGGTCACGTGGGCTCGCTGCGTCCGCTGAATGCTCAGCGCCACGTCCTGCGGTGGCGTACCCGGCGCGGTCGCCTCACGGCGATCCGCCACCTCGACCTCCTCAGCGTCGCGATCCAGGCCAAGGCGTACCGGTGCGTCAAGCTGTACCAGGCCGATGACCTTCCCACCCGTCCGCCGGTCCTCTGGGTGTTCGCGTTCGGTCCCGACCACCACGTCCGCGTTGGCGTCGCGGTTCACGCCATGCCCGGCGGTACCTGGAGCTACTACCTGGCCGGACGTGGCAGGCACGGCTACCTCGCGCCCTGCGGCGACACCAAGTACGCCGCCGACCAGGTCGACGGCCTCCTCAAACACCGCATGTACCCAGCCACCTGGGGTGCGCCACCCGGGGTATCACGGTGAACGTCGACTCTCTAGGTGTTCGGCTGGAGCACCTGGGGTTGGACGTCGACAGTTCCCAGGGGCTTGACGATCTGCGCCGCTCTTTCCCCAGCGTGTGCTTTTGGTACGGGGATTTCAGCGGCTCGCTGTGGGCGCTGCTGCCCGATCGGCTGGTCGAAGCGAAGACCGCCGGCGACCTGGCTGGGCGACTCCGTGCGGCTCTTGCGCCGCGTCCCCAGGCCATGTGCCGTCCTGGATCGTCCACTCGTAGGCCAGATGGAAGTTGGGCCGCCCCCGTCCCGGCGCTCCGTCCGCCGGGACGGGGCAACTTCAGGCGCCTCTTGAGCGCCGTGTTCCGCTTCGCGGCAAGCACCTTTTGAGCGCCGGGTGGCAGGCTCAACGGTGCGACCGGCGAAGACCGCTGGGCCGGACGCCGGACGCCGGACGTCTGATCGGCGTCCGCGAAGACTCACCGGGAGGCGGCTGCCGGGCTTGGTGATCCCGCGTTGCGGCTCCCGTGGTGGGCTGCGAATGGTGCTTGCGAGTCATTAGGGGCCCAGCTTGCGACGCGGCTCGGCGTCGGTGCGCACGGTCAGGGCGTCTCGAACGTGGTTGGTTGAGGCCTTCGGTACCCACTTTTTTGTGGGTACTTGGCTGGACGGGGCGGACGGGCGAACCTTGTTGTGGGCGGTCAAGGGGCCGTCCGGTGCGGGGAATGGAGGTGGCGTGCGTTCAGGAAGCCGACTGGGCCTCGGCGAGTTTTTCCAAGCGGCGGTGGCCCCAGTCGGAGATCGGGGTCAGTGCCTTGGAGAGGTCGAAACCGAACTCGGTCAAGGAGTACACCGTTTTCAGTGGTAGCTCGTCGTGCACTTCGCGGTGCACCAGGCCGTCGTCTTCCATTTCGCGGAGTGCGTGAGTCAGCACTTTCTCGCTGAGGCCCGGTAGCCGTCGGCGCAGTTCGCCGGGGCGGTGCGGGCGCTCTTCCAGCAGCCAGAGCAGGCTGGTCTTCCACTTGCCGTCGATCACGGCGATCGCGGCGGTCACTCCGCAGACATCCGTTTTCTGAGCGAGCTTGCGCGTCATCAGTCGTCCCGTTCGTCCTTGCATGAGTCTTTCGAAGGGTTAAGTCATGTATGAACAGTCTGCCGTGACCGTGGTCGGTTTGGGACCGATGGGACGGGCCCTGGCTCGCGCGTGCCTGGACGCCGGGCTGCGCACCACCGTCTGGAACCGGACTCCGGGCCGGGACGATGAGCTGGTCGAACGCGGTGCGATTCGCGCCCGGTCGGCGGAGGAGGCGGTCTCCGCGAGTGACCTGACCGTGGTCTGCGTGGTGAACTACGACGCGGCGGACGCGGTTCTGCGGCGCGATGCGGTCATCGAGGCGCTCAAGGGACGCACCGTGGTGAACCTCACCGCCGACACGCCTGAGCGGGCCCGCGACACCGCATCGTGGGCGGCCGAGCACGGCATCCGCTACCTGGACGGCGCGATCATGACGCCGGTCGTCACGATCGGGACGCCGGACGCGGTGTTCATCCACAGCGGCCCGCAGGACCTCTTCCGAAAGCACCTGCCGGTCCTGGAGAAACTGGGCGGTACCCACACCCATCTGGGCGAGGACATCGGCCGGGCCGCCGCGCACGACATCGCTCTGCTGGACATCTTCTGGACCGCGATGACGGGCTACGCCCACGCCTTGGCCGTGGCGAAGGCGGAGGGGATCACGGCACGCGAACTGGCCCCGTTCGCCAAGGGCATCGGCGAGATCCTGCCACCGATCTTCGAGGAGTTCGCGGACGAGGCCGACAGCGGAAACTTCTCCGGCGAGGACAACCCGATCACCTCGGCGGCGTCGTCCATGGCCCACATCATCCATACCTCTGAGGCCCACGGAATCGATGCCGGGGTCATGCGGGCCGCTGAGGGCCTGGCCCGCCGTGTCATCGGCATGGGGCACGGCGAGGACGGGTTGATCCGCGTCACCGAACTACTGGGACGTCGCTGACACTATGTAGATATGCGGGTTGAGGTCCTTGGGCCGTTGGCGGTGACGGACCGGGGGAAGGACGTCGCGGTCGGCGGGGCTCGGCTGCGGGTGCTGCTGATCAGGCTGGCGCTGGAACCCGGGCGGACGGTCACCGTCGACGCGCTCGTCGAGGCGTTGTGGCCGGACGGCGGGCCGGGGGATCGGGTGCACGCGTTGCAGGCGCTCGTTTCGCGGCTGCGGCGGTGCCTGCCCGCGGGACGGTTGCGGTCCGTGCCCGGCGGTTACGCCTTGGACGTCGAGGCCGTCGATGCGTCGGAGTTCGAGCGGCTGGCCAAGGACGGTGGCAGAGCGCTTCGGGACGGGGACGCGAAGCTCGCCGTCTCGCGGTTGCGGGAAGCCCTGGAGTTGTGGCGCGGGGACGCCCTGGCGGATGCGGCCGGTGTGCCGTTCGCGGACGCGGCGGCCGTCCGGCTGGAGGCGCTGCGGGTGTCGGCGACGGAGGACCGGGTGTCCGCCGAGCTCGCCGTCGGCGGCGACCCGGGGCCGCTGGCGGCGGAGCTGGAAGCGCTGGCGGCGTCGCATCCGTTGCGTGAGCGGGTGCGCGCCCTTCAGGTCGAGGCCCTGCACCGGGCCGGGCGGTCCGCCGAGGCGTTGGCGGTGTTCGAGGAGTTCAGGGGCGTCCTGGCCGAGGAGCTGGGCACCGATCCGGGGCGCGAGTTGCAGGACGCCTACCTGGCCGTGCTGCGGGCCGCCCCCCAGCAGCGGGCGCGTGGAAATCTGCGGGTGCCGCCCACCAGCTTCGTCGGTCGGGAGGACGAGCGCGCGTGGATCGCGCGGCGGCTCTGGGAAGGGCGGCTCGTCACGCTCGTCGGGGCCGGGGGCGCAGGGAAGACGCGGCTCGCGACCACGGTCGGGGCGGAGCTGGCCGGGCGGTTCCCGGGCGGGGTGTGGCTGGTGGAGCTGGCGCCGGTCGATGATCCCGAAGAGGTGCCCCGGACGGTGGCGGGCGTGCTCGGTCTGCGGGACGGCGCCAATCTGGTCGAGGCGCTGTCGGCCGACGAGACGCTGATCGTCCTGGACAACTGCGAGCACGTCGTGGAGGCGGCGGCCCGGCTGGCGGACGATCTGCTCGGCACCTGCCCCAGCCTGCGCGTCCTCGCGACGAGCCGGGAACGCCTCGGGGTGGACGGCGAGGCCCTGTGCCCGGTGCCGCCGCTGGACGTCCCGGCGTCGGTCGCGTTGTTCACCGAGCGGGCGGCGGCCGTCCGGCCGGGGTTCACCGGCGACGCGGAGGTGATCGGTGGGATCTGCCGCCGCCTGGACGGTCTGCCGCTGGCGATCGAGCTGGCGGCGGCGCGGATGCGGTCGATGTCGCTGGACCACCTCGCGGCCCGGCTGAGCGACCGGTTCCGGCTGCTGACCGGCGGGAACCGCGCGGCCCTGTCCCGGCACCGGACGCTGCGGGCCGTCGTCGCGTGGAGCTGGAACCTGCTGGACGACGAGGAACGCCGGTTCGCCGAGCGGCTGTCGGTGTTCCCCGGCACGATCTCGCCGGAGAGCGCCGCGCGGGTGACGGGCCACCCGGACGCTCTCGACGTCCTGGACTCCCTCGCCGACCGGTCGCTGCTCCAGGTGGTCGAAGGCGCCGAGCCGCGGTTCCGCATGCTGGAGACGATCCGCGAGTACGGGCGGGAGCGGCTCGCGGAGACCGGGGAGACCGACCGGGTCCGGGCCGCGCATCTCGCCTGCTTCCTGGATCTCGCCGAACGGGCCGAGCCGCATCTGCGCCGTCCCGAGCAGCCGGAGTGGTTCTTCCTGCTCGCGGCGGAACGCGACAACCTTCTCGCCGCGCTGCACCACGCCGTGGAGACGGGCGATGGCGGCTCGGCCGTCCGGCTCGGGGCGGCGCTGGCCACGTTCTGGATGATTCTGGGCGATCACGCCGAGGCGGCCCGCAGGCTGCGGCTCGCGCTGGAGGCGCCGCGCCGCGAACCCGTCCCGGACGACGCGGAGGCGATCGCGCTGGGCGGTTACCTGTTCAACACCGTCATGTCCGGGGGCGACGCACGGGACGACCCGTTCATCGGGGAGAAGGCCCGGGAGTCGGCGCATCCCCTCGCCGCGCTGATCGAGCCGTCCATCGCGCTGCTCACCGACGACACGGCGCGCGGGGTGGCGGCGATCGATCGCCGGCTGCCCGAGCGCGACCCGTGGACGAGGGCGGCGCTGCATCTGATGCGGGCGATGCTCAACGGCAACGGCGGCGAGATGGACGCCGCCTACGCGGACGTCGCCGTCGCCCAGTCCGGATTCCGCGAGGCCGGGGACCGGGCCGGGCTTTCGCTCGCGCTCGTCTTCATGGCCGATGGGCAGACCGTCCGGGGCGAGTTCGGCGAGGCCGCCGCCGGGCTGGAGGAGTCGATCGGGCTGCTGCGCGAACTGGGCCAGGACGACGGCGCGGTCATGCAGCGCGTCATGCTCGCGGTGGCCCGCGTCCGGTCGGGCGACGTGCAGCGGGCGCGGGACGAACTCGCTGCGATGATCGCCCCGGGGGCCGGTACCCCGTCCCGCCACCTGGTGTCGGCGCGGCTGGCGCTGGGCGACCTCGCCCGCCACACCGGTTCCGTGGACGAGGCGCTTGAGCACTACGCGGCCGCCGAACGCGAACTGGACCGCGTCCCGTCCTACCCGCAGTACCGCTCGCTGCTGGAGACGGCGCGCGGCCAGATGGCGATCGACCGCGGTGACCCGGACGCGGCGCGGCGGCACCTGCGCAGGGCGCTCACCCTCGCCACGGACGGCCCGGACATGCCGATCGCCGCCGTCACCGGCTACGCCGTCGCGCGGCTGCGGGCCGGCGGCGACCCGGAGGCCGCCGCGGAGGTTCTCGGCGCGGCGTCCGTCCTGCGCGGCGCACCCGACGCGCACAATCCCGACGTCATCCTCGTGACCCGGCTGCTGCGCCGGGCGCTGGGCGAGCACGCCCACCGGGCCGCCCATGCCCGCGGAGGGCGGCTGGACGTCGCAGGCGCGCTCGCCCTGCTGGACGATCAGCTCCGGCGCCGGTAGACGTACACGGCCAGGGGGCAGAACACGACGAGGAACCCCGCCGACCACAGCAGCGTCATCGTCGCCGGTTCGGCGACCGGGCCGCCGGTCAGCAGCCCCCGCGACGCGTCCACGGCGTCGCTGACCGGGTTGACCTTGACCCACGCCTGCAGCCATCCCGGCAGCGTGTCGGTCGGGACGGCCATGTTCGTGCCGAACGCCAGCGGGAAGATCCCGAGGAACGCCACCGTCTGCACGATGACCTCCTCCTTGATCAGGACCCCGATGAGGACGTTGATCCAGCCGAGCGAGAAGCCCAGCGCCGTCGCCAGCGCGGCCGCCGCCAGCGCCGACAGCGGATCGGTCTCCACCCGGAAACCCAGCAGGTACCCGGTGGCGAACAGCACCACCGCCGCGACGACGTAGCGGATCGTGTCGCCGAGCACGTTGCCGACCAGCGGCGCGGAACGTCCGATCGGCAGGCTGCGGAACCGGTCGAACACGCCCTTCTTGACGTCGGTGTTGATGCTGAGCCCGGTGGACAGCATCCCCACCAGGAGCAAGGTCATCACCAGCACGCCGGGGAAGATGTACTGCAGGTACTCCTGTGTGGACCCGGAGACCGCGCCGCCGAACAGGTACACGAACAGCAGCAGGAAGATGATCGGCATGAACAGCGCGTCGAGGAGCAGCCCCGGGTTTCGCCTGGTCTTGGTGAGGCTGCGTCCCGCGAGCAGCAGGCTGTGCCGCACCAGCCGATGACGGCGCCTCGGACGGGCCCCCTCACGCACGGCCAAGCCGGATTCGAGAACGATGTCGCTCATGCCGCCGCCTCCTCTTCCTCGGTGCGGTGGCCGGTCAGGGTGAAGAACACCTCGTCCAGGCTGGGCAGCCGCAGCGACAGCTCGGTGACGCCGATCCCGGCGGCGTCCAGGCGCCGGACCGCCTCGGCGAACGCGTGCTCCCCGTCACCGCTGACCGGCACGCTGATCACGTCCCGGCGCAGCGACTCGGCCTCCCGCCCCGACACCGCGTTCAGGATCGCGGCGACCTCGACGAGCCGTTTCGGGTCACGCGGCCGCGCGGTGATCGTCTGCCCGCCGGCGATCCGCTTCAGCTCCGCGGGCGTGCCGGTCGCGATGACCGTCCCCCGGTCGATGACGGTGATCTCGTCGGCGAGCGCGTCCGCCTCCTCCAGGTACTGCGTGGTCAGCAGGACGGTTCCGCCGCCGTCCGTCATCGACCGGATCAGCCGCCACGCCTCCTCCCGCTTGCCCGGGTCGAGGCCGGTCGTCGGCTCGTCCAGGAAGATCACGGTGGGCCGCCCGATCATGCTCGCGGCCAGGTCGAGCCGGCGCCGCATCCCGCCGGAGTAGGTGGAGACCCGGCGCCCGGCGTCCCCGGTCAGCTCGAACCGCTCCAGCAGATCCGCCGCCCGGGCCTGCGCCTCCGCCTTGCTCATGTCGAGCAGCCGCCCGATGAGGACGAGGTTCTCGACCGCGGTGAGGTCCTCGTCCACCGACGCGTACTGCCCCGTCAGCCCGATCAGCTCCCGCACCTTGGCCGCGTCCCGGACCACGTCCAGGCCGCCCACCTCGGCCCTTCCCGCGTCGGGCCGCAGCAGTGTCGCCAGCACCCGGACCGCCGTCGTTTTCCCTGCGCCGTTGGGCCCGAGGACGCCGAGTACCGTCCCCGGTCGGGCGGCGAGTTCCACCCCGGCCAGCGCTGTCGTCTTCCCGAATCGTTTGACCAGGCCATCGGCCTGAAACGCGTAACTCATGCCCCCGAGGCTGCCGCCCGCCGCTCACAAACCCCTCACACGGCACGGATCGCCTGGTCAGGCAGGATGAGAATGATCGTTCCCGTGAAAGGGCGCCCCCGCCACAAAAAGGAGCAAACGAATTCGGCGGCGGCCCTCCCCCTGGCCGCCGCCGAATATCGCCGGGCCCATCACCTCATGTCGAACTTGACCTGCTGTCCGTCCACGGATGTGACCCTGATCTGGACGCCCCCGACCTCGGCGCTCTGTCCCACGGGGATTTCGGTCGGTGCCGAACCGTCCGCCGACACCGTCATTCCCCGTTCGCTGATTTCCGTGACCGTCACGTTCGTGTCGTTGATATCAAGGGTCTGACCAGCGCCCGACACGGTCACATGGCACTCGCCGTTTCTGCACGAGTAGGAGTTGCTCTGGCATCCGCTGAGCGCCAGCGCACCCGCGACCACGAGAACGGCCAGAGCCGGGACGGAACGGAGCAAAGTGCCCTCCTCCTGTTGAACACGATGTCAAAGGAATAGATGCACCAAAACCCGTTTTGGTTCGCCGCTTGAACAATGACTCAATGTGGACACCGTCACGCCGGGCCGGACGGCGCCGTTTCCCGTCGCGCCGTGACCGCCATCGTCGCGTAACTCATCGTGAAGCCGCCCCCGGCCGCGTCGATGGCGGCGCCGAGGCCGTCCAGCAGCTCCCGCAGCTTCCCCGGCGGCAGCCGGTTGTGCCCGCCGAAGGTGGGCACCTGGTCGAGCCACTCGTCACGGGTATAGGCGTGCTCCCACGCGAATCGCCATTGCTCCGGGTCATCGAAGGCGTCCGCCCGCCGTATCCCGTCGGCCGCCTTGGTGAGTATCACCGAGTACGCGTCAGTCAGGGCTTGGCTGAAGTCCGGTGAGTCGGGCAGTACCCGCCGATACACCGCAGAGAAGGCTTCAGCGAGTTCGTCCGGAGGCCGGAACGCGTTCCAGAACACCGCCAGCCGCCCGCTGGGCCGCAGCGTCCGCGCCGCCTTGGCCGCTCCCGCGACCGGATCCACCCAGTGCCAGGCCTGCCCGGCGACGACCGCGTCGAACGTCCGGCCGGCGGGGTCCCAGGCTTCGAACGCCGCCACCTCCACCTCAAGGCCGCGCCGCCGCGCCCACTCGGCCATCCGCGCGTCGACCTCGACCCCGAGCACCCGGCAGCCGGCCGCCTGGAACTGCCGGGCCGCGATGCCGGTGCCGCACCCGACGTCGAGGACGTCGAGCCCTGCGGCACCGCCGACGATCCGGTCGATCAGCGCATCCGGATATCGGGGGCGGGCCCGGTCGTAGCCGTCGGGGTCGGTGCCGAACGACTCCGCGACCTCCCGAGCCTGATGGGGCTCCCGATCCGACTGCCGTTCCGGCGGTAGAGTGGGCATGCGCCCACACTAGTGGGCAAGTGCCCACTCAAGCAATGGCGGGAGAAGGCGGTATGCCGACAGGGGTCGCCATGCGCGACGCGCGCGAGCAGCTCTTCGACGCCGCCGAGCGCGTCCTGCTCCGGGACGGCCCGAGCGCGCTGACCAGCCGCGCGGTCACCACGGAGGCGGGCTGCGCCAAGGGCGTCCTGCACCGGCACTTCACCGACTTCGACGGCTTCCTCGCCGAACTCGTCCTGGACCGCATAGCCGGGCTCGACGCCCGGTCCGCCGCGCTGCGCGAGTCCGCGGGAACCGGCACCGTCGCCGGCAACCTCACCGGCGCGCTCACGGACCTGTTCGGCTCGGTCGCCGTGGCGATCGTCGGCCTCATCATCTCCCGGGACGCCCTCCGCGCCCGGCTGCGCGAGACGAGGCCGACCGGCGTCCCGCTCATGACGGAGGCCACGGCGATGATCGCGTCCTACCTCACCGCCGAGCGCGACCTGGGCCGCGTCAGGGCCGACGCCGACATCACCACGCTCGCCCCCACCCTCATCGGCGCCGCGCACCTGCTCTTCGCCGACCGGAAAGGCACCCCACCAGACGCCGAAGCCGTCCGCAGAACCGTGGCGACGGTAATCACCCCCGCCCTGCGGAACCCACCGCGATAAGCCCTCGCGGCTCAGGAACTCCCTGAGCGGTGAAGCCGGAGATCCTGACTCACCGCCCAGGGCGACGGTTGCTTCAGCCGGGTAGGGAGAGGTGGGCGGGGTTGGCCACGGTGAGCTTGTCGATGATCGAGGCCCGTACCGCGGCCACGACCTCGTCCCTCCGGTCGTCCAGGGTGGCTTCGCGGATGGCGGTGGCCAGGTCGGCGTCGGATTCGCAGTCCAGCTTTCGCAGGCGGTCGTGGTGGGCGGCCTTGTGGGTCTCGCCCAGGAGGATTTCCCGGCGGGCTATGCGGAGGGCGGACGCGGCCACGCGGGCGTGGAAGCGGAGCCGGTCGTCGGGTTGTTCGGCCTCGATGAGGAAGGCGCCGACGGCGTCTATGAGGGTGGACGCGTCAGGACGGTCGTGGGGCGCGTTGTCCGGGGTGGGTGCGGTCTTCAGCGGGTCTTGGACGGTCATCGGTTCGGTGAGGCCCAAGGCCAGGAGGAGGTCGTGTTCCTGTTCGCAGACCTTCCGGCCCAGGACGGCGTACTCGATGGAGAGGTCGGCGCCGCTGAGGTAGCGCTCGGCCTGGTGGCGGCACAGGATCGTCCAGCGGAGGGTGCCGTAGACCTCCCACCAGTGGAGTTCTTCCAGGGTCGGCGGGGTGCCGCCTGCGGCGGCGTAGCCGTCCAGGAGGTCTTCGCGTGGGCCGAAGCCTCCGACGGGGTGGGGGGAGCCGAAGCGCCAGGCCTTGACGCAGAGCCAGCCGAGGTCTTCGGCGGGGTCGCCGGTGTGGGTGAGTTCCCAGTCCAGGACGCCGGTCACGCCGGACGCGTCGATCATCAGGTTGCCGTTGCGGAAGTCGCCGTGGACGACCGTGCGGCGGCCGGACGCGGGCGGACGGTGCTCACGCAGCCAGCGCAGGGCGAGTTCGACGGCGGGACGCGGCTCGTCGAACTCCTCGTAGTACGCGGTGAGCGCGGTGATCGGGTCGTCGTCGGGCAGGCCGGGGACGGGGGCCATCGTGTGCAGGCGGGCCAGGATGCCGCCGAGGTCGCGGGCCAGGCGTCCCCGGACGGCCGCGAGGCGCTCGTCGCGCAGGAGGCGGCGGGGGATCGTCTCGCCGGACAGCCGCCCCATGATCAGGTAGGGGGAGCCGTCCAGGTCGGGGCCGTGGTCGACCAGGTGGGGGACGGGGACGCCCGCGGCGGCGGCGGAGGCCAGCAGGGCGGCCTCGCGGGCCATCGCCTCGGGGTCGGGGGACGCGGGCGGGTCGCGGCGCAGCACCAGCGGGCGGCCGTCGGCGTCGAACGACCAGGTCTCGCGGCTGGCGCCGCCCGACAGGCGGACCAGGTCCGACACGGCCGCGCCCAGGCGTGCGGTGAGCGCGGCGTCCAGGGCGGTCATGCGCGGGCCGCGCGCTGGGCGGCGGCGAGGTCGCGGAGCGGGTCGCTGCCCCGGGTGTCGGCGTACTCCTCGATGCGCGCGATGCGGCCGCCGGCGACGGTGACGAACACGCACGCGGCCATCTCGACCGGTGTCCGGTCGGGGAGGGTGCCGCGCAGGACGTGCCGCTGGACGTAGCCGTCCGGCAGCGGGTCGCGGCGGATCTCCTCGTAGCGGAACCCGTCCAGGTTGCGCGACAGCCAGCGCAGCGTGCGCAGGTTGTCGTCCACGCTCTGCTCGGAGCCGCCGCCGGCGCCGGGCCCGTTGTGCCAGATCAGCGCGCCTGGCGCGTAGAGGGAACGCAGTGTGTCGACATCACCGGAGGTGATGGCGGCCATGAACCGGTCGGCGAGTTCCACGGGTCTCCCTTTGAAGTGACGGGTCGGCAGGGTCAAGTCGGCAGGGTCAGGTCGGAAGGCCGAGGGCTCGGACGCTGAGGGCGTCGAGGGTATCCAGGAGGCGTTCCGTGTGGGAGTCGTCGTCGCCTTGGACGAGCCACAGGTACAGCGAGTGGTCGACCATCGCGGTCAGCGCGCGGGCGGCCATCTCCGGGTCGATGTCGGACGGGACGATCCCCGCGTTCTGCCAGCGTTCGATGGCCTTCGCGGAGCGGCCCCAGGACACGGCGCGGTGCTTGCGGCGCATCTCCTGGAACTCCTCATTGAACGTGGAGACCTGCTCGATGATCGCCATCATCTTCGCGTTGCGCCGGTACGCCTCGTAGTAGGCGCGGTTGGTGCGGCGGACGCGCGCGGCGGGGGACGGGCCGGCGACCGGGACGAGGTCGTGGTCGGTCATGTCCTCGAAGAGCCGGTCCGCGACCTCCAGGAACACCGCCTCCTTGGACGGGAAGTAGGTGTAGAAGGAGCCGTAGGCCACCTTGGCGTGCCGGGTGATGTGCGCGACGCGGGTTTCCAGGAAGCCGCGTTCCTCGAACACTTCGCGTGCGGCGGCGACGATGCGTTCCCGGGTCCGGGCGCCGCGTTCGGTGAGCGGCGCCTGCTGACCTCCTGGATCGTCCCCGCTCCGCATGGCCGTGGTTCCTTTCGCCCGGGGTTGACAAAACGCTGCTCGCAGGCAGAGTATCCGAGCATCGTGTAAGTTGATATGACTGTCAAGTCAACTTGGGGAGTGCGATGGTGGTGGGGCCATGTTGATCAGCGACATCGTCGAGTACGCGGCGCGCAAGCATCCGCGGCGCGCCGCCGTCCTGTTCGAGGACCAGGAGATCACGTTCGCCGAACTCCGGGACCGGGTCCGCCGGACGGCCAACGCCCTGCACGCCGTCGCCGAGCCGGGCGACCGGGTCGCCGTCCTGTCCGGTAACCGGCCCGAGTACCTCGACCTCTACTACGGCGTCCCGGCCGCCGGCATGGCGCTGACGTTCCTCAACCACCGGCTCCACCCGTCCGAGATCGCGGGCCTCGTCGACCACGCGCAGGCGTCGGTGCTGATCGTGAGCGGCGAGTACCGCGAGGCCATGGAGCGGCTGAAGGACGCGATGCCCACCGTGAAGGTCGTCCTGGACCTGGACGGCGACTTCCCGGACCTCGTCGCGAAGGCCCCCGTCACCGAGCCGCCGCGCCCCGACGAGGACTCCGTCGCCTGGCTCGTCTACACCAGCGGGACGACCGGCAAGCCCAAGGGCGTCATGCTCAGCCACCGCAACCTCGTCACCGGCGTGATCAGCTCCGTCGCGCACTGGGACATCCCGGACGGGACGCGGTTCCTGTTCTGCTTCCCCCTCTGCCACGTCGGCGGCTACACGGCGGTCGTGTTCCACATGCGCGCCGCGACCGTCGGCATCGTCCGGTCCTACGACAACGACACGTTCCTGCGCCTGGTCGCCGACTGGAAGATCACCCAGACCGGGCTGGCGCCCACGATGATCGCGTTCCTGCTGTCGCATCCCGGCATCGAGGACCACGACCTCGGCACGCTGGAGGCCATCGGGTACGGCGCGTCCGCCATCCCGGCCGAGGTGCTGCGCCGCGGCATGGACGTCCTCGGCTGCGACTTCTACCAGGGCATGGGCATGAGCGAGCTGGGCGGGAACATCCTGCACTTCGGGATCGCCGAGCACCGCCGCGCCGCCGCCGGCGAGACGCATCTGCTCGCCGCCGCCGGCCGCGTCATGGACCTCGCCGACATCCGGATCGTGGACGAGGAGTTCCGCGACGTCCCGCCCGGCGAACCCGGCGAGATGGTCGTCCGCTGCGACCAGGTGATGCGCGGCTACTGGCGCGAGCCGGAACTGACCGAGGCGGCGTTCCGGGACGGCTGGTTCCGCACCGGCGACGTCGTCCGGCGCGACGATGAGGGCATGGTCTACATCGTCGACCGGATCAAGGACATGATCATCACGGGCGGGGAGAACGTCGCGTCCCGGGAGGTCGAGCAGGTCCTGTACCGGCATCCCGCGGTCGCCGACGCCGCCGTCTTCGGCGCGCCCGACCCGCGGTGGGGCGAGGCGGTCTGCGCCGCCGTCGTCCTGAAACAGGAGGCGAGCGCCGACGACATCATCGCGTTCGCCCGCGAGCACCTCGGCGGCTACAAGGTCCCGCGGCGCGTCGAAATCGTCTCCGAACTGCCCCGCAACGTCGCGGGAAAGGTCCTGAAACGCGAACTCCGCAATCTGTACAAGGAGGTCTCATGACCGGCGGGAACACCGAGTTCGAACTCGGTGGCATCAACCACCTGGCGCTGGTGTCGTCCGACATGAAGCGCACCATCGACTTCTATTCCGGCGTCCTCGGAATGCCGCTCATCAAGACCCTCGACCTGCCGGGCGGCATGGGCCAGCACTTCTTCTTCGACTGCGGCGGCGGCGACTGCGTCGCGTTCTTCTGGTTCCCCGACGCCCCCGACGGCGTCCCGGGGATCTCCGCGCCGAAGGGCCGTCCCGAAGAGGGCGAACTGATCAGCGCGGTCGGCTCGATGAACCACGTCGCCTTCCACGTCCCGACCGACAAGTTCGACGACTACCGCCGCCGGCTGAAGGAGAAGGGCGTCAAGGTCAGCCCGGTCCTGAACCACGAC
The DNA here is from genome assembly GCF_040650055.1 of Spirillospora sp. NPDC048819. Taxonomy (NCBI): domain Bacteria; kingdom Bacillati; phylum Actinomycetota; class Actinomycetes; order Streptosporangiales; family Thermomonosporaceae; genus Spirillospora; species Spirillospora sp. NPDC048819. The sequence continues at coordinate 81,715 of NZ_JBEZGN010000022.1, forward strand.
GACAGCGAGTTCGGCGTCTCCCGCGACGTGAACGAGGGCGTGTTCGTCCGGTCGTTCTACTTCCAGGACCCGGACGGGATCCTCCTCGAATTCGCCTGCTGGACGCGCACGTTCAGCGACTCCGACGTCTCCCACGAACCCAAGACCGCCGCCGACCGCACCATTTCCAAGGAGAAGCATGCCGCGACTGCGTGAAGTTCCCCGCGCCGAGGTCACCGACGAGCAGATCCTCTTCTTCTACGACCATCTGTTCGCGCCCGACCGCGACCCGGCCGTCGACCACGGCACCGCGACCGGCTCGCCCGGCGACTGGTGGACGGTCTTCGCCCAGTCCCCGGACGTGTTCCGCCACGCCGTCAAGGGCTTCGCGCTGTACCGGAACGCCGACCTGGACCCCGTCCTCCGCGAACTCGGCCAGTGCCGGGCCGGGTGGGCGCGCGGCAGCCAGTTCGTCTTCTCGCAGCACTGCAAGCAGATGCGGGCGCTCGGCATGGCCGAGGAGAAGATCGAGGCGATCCCGCACTGGCAGACGGCCGACTGCTACTCGCCGCTGGAACGCGCCGTCCTCGCCTACACCGACGGCCTCGTCCTGGACGGCGGCCGCGTCGCCGACGCGATCTTCGACGTCCTCAAGGAGCACCTCTCTGACAAGGAGATCCTCCAGCTCACCTACATCACCTGCATGTACGAGATGCACGCGACGATGTCGCGGGCGCTGCGGCTGGAGTTCGACGACCGTCCCGAGCCGATCGTCGAGGTCGCGGCGCCCGAGGGCTACGGCAACCGCGACATCTCCGCCGACCTGACCGGGGACCGCTGATGCTGTTCCCCGTACCGGACCGGGTCCGCGACGTCCGCGACGCCGTCCACGCGTTCATGACCGAACGCGTCGAGCCCGCCGAACCCGCCCTCGACGGCGGCGACCGCGAGAAACTCGGGCAACTTCAGCGGGAGGCCAAGGACGCCGGCCTCTGGGCGCTCGGCCACCCCGCCGAACTCGGCGGCGGGGGCCTCCCGTTCCTCGACTACGTCTACGTCAACGAGGTGCAGGGACGCTCCGAGTGGGGCCAGCTCGCCCTCGGCACGTTCACCCTCCAGGACTCGCTCATGCTGCACAAGTACGCGAGCCCGGGCTGGCGTGAGCGCTACCTGGCCCCCCTCGTCGCGGGCGAGGTGTGGCCGAGCTTCGCAATGACCGAGCCCGACTTCGCCGGCTCCGACCCGACCCAGCTCCAGACGACGGCCGTCCTGGACGGCGACCACTGGGTCATCAGCGGCCGCAAGTGGTTCACGACGGGCGCGGCGAACGCCGCCTACACCACCGTCATGTGCCGCACCGAGCCCGAGGGGACGGCCCCGCACCGCTCCTTCAGCATGATCGTCGTGCCGACGGACACGCCCGGTTACCGCATCGTCCGGGAGACGCCCGTCCTCGGCATCAACGGCGGGCACTACGAGGTCGCCTACGACGACGTGCGCGTCCCCGCCGAGAACCTGCTCGGCCCGCGCGGGCACGGCTTCGTCATCGCCCAGGACCGCCTCGGCCCCGGCCGGATCTTCCACTGCATGCGCTGGCTCGGCCAGGCGCAGCGCGCCTTCGAGCTCATGTGCGCCCGCCTCGGTACCCGCGTCGCGTTCGGCGAGCCGCTGGCGGCCAAGCAGCTCATGCAGCAGCACGTCTTCGACTCCTACACCGAGATCCAGGCGTCCCGGCTGCTGACCCTCCAGGCCGCCGAGCGGATCGACGCGGGCGAGCACGGCCTTGGGGCGGATGCACGAATCGAGATCGGAACGATCAAGGTCGCCGGCGCCCGCATGCTGCACAACGTCGTCGACCGCGCCATCCAGGTCCACGGCGCCGCCGGGCTCACCGACGACACACCCCTGTCCCGCATGTACCGCCACGCCCGAGAGGCCCGCCTCTACGACGGCCCGGACGAGGTCCACATCCAGAGCACGGCCCGCCGGATCCTCCACAAGATGGCATGAAGCTCACCCGCAGGGCCCTCATCTCGGGTCTCGGAGCCGCCGCCGTCCTCGGCCCCGCCGGCACGGCCGCCGCCGGCCCGCACCGACCGCGAAAGGGAAGAAAGATGAAGATCACGAAGCTGGCCGACGGGCTGATGTTCCCCGAGGGCCCGACCGTCCTCCCCAACGGCGACGTCCTCGTCGTCGAACTGCACCGGGGCACCCTCACCCGGGTCAGGCCGGACGGCACCACGTCCATCGCGGCCGAGACGGGCGGCGGCCCCAACGGCTCGGCGCTCGGCCCGGACGGACGCGTCTACATCGCCAACTCCGGCGGCCTGAACCGCTTCGAGGTCGGCGGCTTCGTCTTCGCCGGCGGCATCCCCGACGACTACACCACCGGCAGCATCCAGGCCGTCGACCTGTCGGACGGCTCCGTCGAGACCCTCTACACCGACGGCCTGCGCGGCCCGAACGACCTGGTCGTCGACGCCTCCGGCGGCATCTACTTCACCGACTACGGCAAGAGCGACGGCGTCACCGGCGACAAGGGCCGCCTCTTCTACGCCAAGACCGACGGCTCGTCCATCGAGATGATCGCCGGCGGCATGGAGGGCCCGAACGGCATCGGCCTGTCTCCCGACGGCACCCGCCTGTACGTCAGCGAGACCTACACGGCCCGCGTCTGGTGGTGGGACGTCACCGGCCCCGGCCAGATCGAGGGCGGCCGGTCCCTCGGCGGCTCCGGCGGCGGCAACTTCCTCTACACCGCGCCCGACTACACCAACTTCGACTCCCTCGGCGTGGACGGCCACGGCAACGTCTGCGTCGCGTCCATGATCCACGCGGGCATCTCCGTCGTCAGCCCCAAGGGCCACCTGGTCCAGTTCGTCGACATCAACGTCGACAACGACCCGGGCATCACCAACATCACCTGGGGCGGCGACGACATGCGCACCGCCTACGTCACCGCATCGAGCACCGGCCAGCTCCTCAAAATCGAGAACTGGCCCCACCCAGGCCTACCCCTCAACCACGCCACCTGACGCCCCCGGGCGCGCCGGCGTCGGCACGAGCACTAGCGAACCTGCGGCGTGCCGCCGGCCGCCGATTCCCGGTCGTCGCCCGGCGTCAGGTCGAGGATCATCGCGTCGAAGTGCGGCGAGTCGGGGAACGGCTGCGATTTGCCGATCTTTCGCCACCCCCACCGCGCGTACGCGCGCTGCGCCGAGGTGTTGTCCTCCCGCACCAGCAACGTTGCCCGCTCCTCGGCCCGACCGCCCAGCAGCGCGTCATGCAGGGCGTGTGCCACACCCTTTCCCTGCCAGTCCGGCACGACCATGAGCTCGTTCAATGCGAACGTGCGCGACCCCGTCTCTTCCGTGAACCCGTCCGGGACCGGGGTGGTCAACCCGTCCCACCAGCGGGCGGCCGGCGGCAACGTGTACCCGAACGCCTGCCCCACCGGTTCCCCGCCGAGGTAGGCGATGACGATCTCGAACCCTGGAGCCTTCGCATATCCAGGGAAACGTTCGGCGAACCGTTCCGCCGAATAGAACGGCCGGTCGATCACCTCCTGATGCGACGCCACGTACAGCGGGACGATCACGCTGTGCAGGATCTCTCCTGCGGCGGCGGGGTCGTGGCGGCTGAACGTCGGATCCGGTGTCATCGATCTCCCGTCGTGGTGGATGCGAGCAGTTCCCGAGCCTGCCGGACGGCGGGCGCGGCAGTCTGGTCAGGGTCCGCGAGCCGCAGCGACGCCAACGCGCTCCCCCGCAGCAGCCCGTCACCGCGCTGCTCGACCGGCAGGCTCTCCAGTACCCGCGTCATGTGGCGGGCGCCTTCGGCGGCGTCCCCGGCGCGGATCATGACCCCGGCACGGTGCATCTCGATCTGCCCGCGAGCCTGCCAGTTCCGCGTCGGGTACAGGGCGAGCGCGGCGTCCTGCGCGGCCGTCGCCGGGCCGACGTTCCCGGCACAGGTATGGACGAGGCTGGTGACGAAGTGGAGGCGGCCTTGGGGCCAGCCCCACTGGTGGCCGCGGAGCCCGGTGACCGTGTCAGGAAGTTGTTCGAAGACGCCGCGAAGGTAGTCGAGCGCGTCGACGGCCTCCGCGTGGCGGCCGAGTTCCGCGAGGGCCTGGGCGCGGGCGGCGTGCCCGGACACCACGCCGGTGCAGGGGGCGCCGTGCCCGACCGCGATGGCCTCCTCGGCCTGCTCGACGATCGACAGGCGCGACACGTCGGCGTACGTGGAGAAGACCGCGGCGCGGCCACGGACGAGTGCGGCGGCCTGATGGTCGCTGGTCTGATCGGCGGCGCGTGCGGCGGTACGCCACCAGCGGCGCGCGGCCCGCCCTTCGCCCATGTTGGTCAGGGTGATGGCCATGAGCGCCGCCAGTTGTGCGGCGACATGGATCATCCGGGTCCGGGCAGTACTGCGCGCGGACGGCAACAGCCGCGTCAGTTCGGCGAAGTCGGTGGACAGTTCCCGGTGCAGGACCGTGGAGGAGGCCCAGCCGACCTCGCGGGCGTAGTCATGGGCGACACGTTCCCAGGCATCTGCGTCGCGGTCGCTCGCGTCGGCGGTGACCGCTGCCTCGAAGGCGTCCCGCAGAGGTTCGGTGTCACGGGCGAGGGCGCTCGTGGTGGCGGCGGTGGCCATTAGGCCAAGGAGTGCGCGGCGGTCCACGTCCTCATTGTCCACCCCTGTACCCGGACCGCCAAAGAGCTCATCGGGGGTGGTTCCGAATGATGCGGCATAGGCGGACGCCCAGTCGCGGGGGAAATGCTCACCTCGCTCATACCCGCGGATCTGCCGCGCCAGTGATTCCACCTGTGTCCGGGTCGGTCGCAGGTCAGCCGCCTTGTACAAGGCCCGCGCCATAGTCGGCTTCGACCACTTCCGGGCGTCTCGCTCAGCCCTTAACCGCACTGCCCACAGCGGCAGATTCTCGTCGGTCATCGCGTGCACCACCCGCCTCGACCGGAGCGGACTCTCCAGCAGTCCGCCTCACTGTCCGCCATTATCCGCCTACCGTCCGCAGGCAACGTGGGCCTTGACTGACCGTGACCCAATCGCCACGAAACATGGAGCGCATGGTGCACGCCGTCCCAGACCAGGACCCCACAGAGGCATCCCCCACAGGCGAGGACGCCGCCCGGCTCGCCGCACTCCGGGTGCGGCTGGCCATGCACGGCTTCGAAGTCGAGTTGACCACGTCGTCCCTGGCCGTGACCGCCCCGGGCGACCACGGGTCCCGCTTGACGACCGAGATCGTGTGCAAGCCTCGCCCGTCCGATGGGAACCGGCTGTGGTTTTGGCACTCGTGGGGTGAACCGATCGATGCGGCCGACCATGTCATCGATGCGGCCGTCTCGGTCATCGGAGCCCTGAGGGTGAAGCGGACGCACCCGGTCCCGGACGGTGACGTCTCCGACATCAAGGCGCTGTTCGCCGACAAGTTCCCCGGCTGGAACATCATCCACACCGACCGCGGCAATTGGTGGGCTACCCGTGCCGTGCTGGTTCGCGAGGACCTCAATCCTGACGCCGCGTCCACCATTGAGGCATCCACCCCAGCTGAGCTGTACGTCCGGCTGGAGGCCGTGTCCAAGTGAGGCTCGACACCTTCGGCCCGCCGGCCGCGGCCGAAGCCCTCGGCGCGCGAGTTCCGGCGGCAGCCGCCACGGAAGAGCGGCCCTGATGCTCCGTGGTCCGGGCCGGTAGGCGCGCACCGGGCCACGGACTCCGAACCCAAGGCGCGCCATGGAGGGCATGATGACCATCACCGACACGCGGCTACCAGCCGACAGCACCGTTCCCCGGATGCTGTGGTTGGACCTGACCCGCAAATGCCAGCTCGAGTGCACGCACTGCTACAACGACTCCGGCCCGGCCGGTACGCACGGCACCATGTTCCGCGAGGACTGGATCCGAGTGATCGATCAGGCCTGGGACAGCGGCGTCGTGTGGATCCAGCTCATCGGCGGGGAGCCGACCATGCACCCCGACGCCGTCGAACTCCTCTGCCATGCCCTCGACCTCGGCATGGCCGTCGAGGTCTACAGCAACCTCGTCCACGTTTCCGCGGCGTGGTGGGACCTGTTCCAGCGGGACGGCGTGTCGATCGCCACGTCCTACTATGCCGCCGACGCTTCTGGGCACAACGCGGTCACCGGGCGACCGAGCCACCGGCTCACCCGGGGGAACATCATGCGGGCCGTCCAGTTCGGCGTCCCCATCCGAGTCGGGATCGTCAACACAGGCGACCTCCGCCGCGCCCAAGACGCCCGGTGCGATCTGGAGAAGATCGGCGTCACCAGCATCAGGATCGATCGGGTCCGGGCGTTCGGCCGTGCTTCCAAGGACCTTCCCCCGGAGCCGGCGGAGCTGTGCGGCCGGTGCGGCACTGGCCGCGCCTCCATAGGTCCGACCGGTGATGTCTCGCCATGCCCGATGTCCGCCGCGCTGAATGTCGGCAACGTCAACACCGCCGAGCTGGCCGCTATCCTCGGCGGCACGGCAATGACCGAAGTGACAGAGGCCATCCGCGACGCCGTCCCCGCCATCACCGACTGCGACCCCGACGGGGAGTGCAGCCCCGGATACGGCGACAGCGGCTGCAGCCCACGCACCTGAGGAGCACCCGTTGAGCGACCTTCCCGGATCCGCGGGGCTCGCCGAGGCCCTCGCCCCCCACACCGGAGCCCTCACCAGCGTCGAGCCGACCGAGCGCGGAAACCTCTCGGACGTCACCGCCCTGGTCGTCGGTGAGAAGGGGGAGTGGTTCGTCAAGGCCGTCCGCAACCGCCCCGGCGGCCGACGCGACTCCCTGATCCGGGAAGGGCTCATCAACCCGTCCGTTCACCCGATCTCTCCAGCTGTGCTCTGGCAGGCCGAGAGCCCAGAATGGATCGCGCTCGGCTTTGAGATCGTCCGCGGCCATCATGCCGACCTGTCGCCGGGATCCCCGGACCTGCCCGCCGTGGTCGACGTCCTGAACCGGATCGCGCGCGTCGAACCGCCCGGCATTGTGCGGGACTGGCCTGAGACCCGGTGGGACCGCTTCTCTACCGACGCAGAGGCTCGGTTGTTGCGGGGGGATGCACTGCTGTACACCGACCTCAATCCGGACAACTTGCTGATCGGGGAGCAGACGACGTGGGCGGTCGACTGGGCGTGGCCCACTCGGGGCGCGGCGCACATTCCGCCCTCGCTCCTGGTCGTCCAGCTCATTGCAGCCGGCCACAGTGCAGAATCAGCGGAGGAGTGGGCGGGCGGCTCCACCGCGTGGGCGAATGCGGATCCGGAAGCTGTGGACGCTTTCGCCGCTGCGGCCTTGCGCATGAACCGCCATCGCCATGACCGCGACCCCGATGCGGATTGGCTCTGGGCCATGGTCTCTGCCGTCGGCCAGTGGGTCGACTACCGGGCGAGACGGGGCGCGGCGTTCAACTCTTTCATTTAGCACGGCCGCCGACCTATACGCCGCGAAAGGAGGACGCTGCGAGTTCTTCGGTGACTCGGCGGCGGCCAAACGCCTTCGGATCGCCTCCAGTCCCAGCCGGCTCATTAAATCGAAAACCGGCCCTACCCGGCCTCGTCCTCAACCACGCCACCTGATCGACGCGCAGGCGTCCGCCGGCGAATCTATGATTACAGCATGAATCTGGAGGCGGTGTTCGGCGCTGGTGGCTTAGTCGTCGCGGCGACCGCCGCTGTGATCGCGTGGGTTCAGCTGCGCCGGACTCCGGCCATCTCCCGGGGGCAGGGAAACGGCGGCAGATCGCCCCAGGTGATCCTGCGTCCGCCGACCGGCCGGTTGCCCGGCCATGTCCGCGGCCGCGAGCAGATTCTGCACACGATCGAGGGCGCCGCGCGGCGCCCGGACGGCACGATCCACCTGCTCGGCGGCCTTGGTGGCACGGGGAAGACGACCATCGCGCTGCGTGTCGCGGACACGTGCCTGTCCGCCGGGCGGCGGGTGTGGTGGGTTTCCGGCGTGGACGCGGGCTCACTCGGCTCCGAACTTCTGGAGTTGGCGCTGGCGCTGGGCGCTACGGCTCAGGACATCGAGGACGTGTCGAGCGGGAGACGCAACCCCGCCGACCTGCTGTGGGAGTTCCTGGAGACCCAGCGGGACTGGGTACTGGTGATCGACAACGCGGATGACCCCGACGCGCTCGCCGTGCACGGCCGGACGGTGGGCGACAGTTCCGGTTGGATCCGGCCTACCTCGTCCGGCCTGCTTCTCATCACGAGCCGTAACATCGACCCGATGGTCTGGGGACGGCATGTCACGGTCCATACCGTGGGTTGGCTTTCGGCCGAACAGGGCGCACGCGTCCTGCTGGACCTTGCTCCGCAGGCGGGCACCATGGACGAAGCCCGCGAGCTGTCGGAACGTCTGGGCGGACTGCCGCTGGCGCTGCATCACGCAGGGCTTCACCTGGCGTCCCCCTTCCATCGTGAGCGCTCCTTCAGTGCCTATGCCGATGCTCTGGAGGACCGATTCCCCGAGCTGATGGGAGCAGGGGTCGACGACCGGTCGATCGTGACGAGCACCTGGCGGATCACCCTCGACGCACTGATCGACGACGGACACACAGAGGCCGGCGCCCTGATGCGGGTGCTGTCCATGTTCGCCGGCGGCGTCCCCTTCCGGTGCGACCTGCTCGACCACGACGTCCTTGCGCGTGGCTGCGGTCTGCCGGACGGCGCGCGGGGCGCCGACGGGCTACGGGCATTGGCGAACACCGGCCTGGTCTCGCTCAGCTCCTCCGGAAACGTTGACGTGATTACGGTGCATCCGCTGGTCGCGGAGACGCTGCGGACCGACGACGGGGACGTTCGCGCCCACGGGGGCGTCGCGGCGGACCTGCTGGCGACCGGCGCCGAGAGCCTGGACCCGAGGGATCCCGGGCACCATCCCGCCTGGGCCTCCCTCGTTCCGCACGTCTCTGAAGTGCTCCAGACCACGATGTCCTGGCACGGTGATCCCGCCCTGGAGCGGGCCGCTGAGGCGGCGAGCATTGTCGCCATTGCGCTCGGCTGGGGTAGCCACTACTTCGCCGCGCTCCGCTTGGCCGAGGAGTCGCTGACGACCATCACGGCCCTGGGCGGTGAACATCCCGCCGTCGTTGAGCTCACGCTCACCAAGGCCAAGGTCACTCGCCTGCTCGGTGACCCGGAGGCGGCCGAGCCGATCGCCCGCCAAGTCGTGCGGACGCGCGAGCGCGTCCTCGGCCCCGACGACCAGGACACGCTGAGCGCACGCCACGAACTCGGACTTTGCCTCATTGGCCAGGGCAGGGTCACCGATGCAGAACAGGAGTACACGGCCGTTCTGGCCGCCAGGCGGAACCTTCTTGGCGAGGACCATCCGGACACGCTGATGAGCCGTCATGTGCTGGCCCGTGTCCCGGTTCAGCTCGGCAGGCTGGACGAGGCGGAACAGCAATACCGCGCGGTCTACGCTGCGAGGCTGCGTGTCCTCGGGCCGGACCACCAGGACACGCTGGTCGCGCGCAAGTACATCGGGACCACGCTCGTCCAGGCCGGGCGGCTCGATGAGGCGGAACGCGAGCTGACCGAGATACTGCCCGCCCTGGGACGAGCCCTTGGCGCCGAACATGGGCACGTCCTGTCGATCAGATATGAACTGGCGACCATGCTCGTGGCGCGTGGCAGAACGCGGGCCGCACGCAAAGAGCTCAAGGAACTGCTGTCTGTGCTGCAGCGCGTGCTTGGCACCGGCCATCCCGTGACGCACCGTACCGAGAACACCCTGGCCGACCTTTGAGGAGAGCGTGTGAGCGAGGACATCGAGTTCCGTAAGTCCCGGCATTCGGGAATGGAAGAAGACTGCGTGGAGATCGGCCGGGACGGCGACCTCGTCAGGGTCCGTGACTCCAAGGCGCGGGAAGCCGGGACACTCGGCTTCCCGGTCGCCGAGTTCCGGCGGTTCCTTGCCCGGTTCCAAAACCGGTAAGCCGCCCACTCAGAAGGGAGACCTACGGCGACTGGTTTCATGTTTCCCCCTTACTCCGGACGGTCGCGCTTTTGGGGACCGGGCGTTGGGGGCGGGTGGCGAGTTTGGCGGCGCGGCGTAGGGCCGGGTCGCGGGGGTGGAGTTCGCGGCCCAGGCTGGGGCGGACGGGGCGGTCCCCGCAGTACTCGCAGTCGGGATCACGGCAGGCGCCCTCGCGCCACTCGTCGCAGTGGGGGCACAAGGCGGCGTCGAACGCTTCGGAGTACTCCTGGCGCCGGCCGCAGCGCGGGCAACTTCCGGGCCACCGTTCCTGCTTGGCCATCGCCTAGGGCTGGAGGAGGAAGAGTTTGCGGTCGACTCGGTCGAGTGCGCCGCCGCGGCCGAAGACCAGGCCGGTGGCGAAGTCGACGAGCTGCTTGGCCTCGGCGTCCGGGAGGTCGGTCAGGTCCATGAGGACGGGCACGCCCTTGCGGAAGAAGTGCCCGACGTAAAGGACCTCGTTGTAGTTCTGGGGACGCAGCGATTTGACCACCGCCCCAGTCTGCCCGTCCGCCGGGCGAGGTCAAGAGCGGGTTCGGTTTATCGCCGCCGCGATCCTGTCGACGTCGAAGCGTTCGGCGGGCGGCAGTAGCCTGATCGCGGACGCCTCGCCGAGCAGGCGGGCGGCCTCGTCGGCGGCCCCCTCCAGGGACGCCGCACCGGCGAGCCCTTCGCAGGCCAGCGCAACGGCCCGCGGGTCGTCCGCGTCGCGGGCCAGGGTCAGGCTCTCCTGGTGGCGGGCGCGGGCCAGGGCGGCGTCACCACGCAGTTCCGCGACGAAGCCCAGCTCCGCCAGCACGTAGGCCAGGCCGGAGCGGTAGCCGTCCGCGCGGTGGGCGTCCTCGGCGGCGCGCAGATGCTCCTCGGCGGTGTCGAGCCGCCCCCGCCTGCGCGCCGACGCCCCCAGACCCACGCGCGCGTGGACGACCCCGTGGTGGAACGATCGTTCGCGCGCCACCCGCAGTGCGCGTTCGTACAGTGCGTCGGCCCGGTCGAAGTCCCCGGCGAGTGCGGCGACCCTGCCGAGCTGGGAGATCTCCTCCACCACGAGCGGCCAGAGCTGCAGTTCCTCGGCCGAGGCCAGGCCTGCCCGGTGCAACCGTTCCGCACTGTCGTAGTCGCTGTCCACCTCCGCGAGGACGCCCAGTAGCTGGAGGACGCGCGACTCGCCCCAGCGGTCGCCCACTTCGCGGAAAAGCGTCAGCCCTTCCTCGCCCGCACGGCGCGCGGCCTCCAGGTTCCCGAGCCGCAGCGACTCCCAGCCGAGGACGGCGAGCGCCGCCGCCGTGCCCCAGCGGTCGCCGAGCCGCCGGAAGTCCTTCAGCGCGTCGTCCACGAGGTGGATGGCCCGGGGGAGGTCACCGCCGTCGGCGCGGGCGAATCCCAGGAGCCACCGCTCGCGGGGGGACAGGTCGCCAGGGGGTTCCACCGGTTCGACCGGCATGCGCTCCCACGCCTCCAGGGCCGCCCGCCACACCAGAGCGCCGGTTCGGGGCCCGCCTCCGGCGTCGAGGCCCCGGCCGAACGAGCGGTGCGCCTCGCGGTACCGGCCGCGCAGGAACCAGTACCAGCCGAGCGACCCGCACAGGCGCAGAGCGAAGTCCGCGTCGCCCCGCTCCAGCGCCCGGTCGAGCGCGGCACGCAGGTTCGCGGTCTCGGCGTCGAGGCGGCGTAGCCACTCGCGCTGCCCGGGGCCGCGCAGATGCTGGTCGGCCTCCTCGGCGAGCCGCGCGAAGTGGCGGGCGTGGCGCCCGGCGTACTCGGCGGCCTCGCCCGCCTCGGCCAGCCGCTCGCGCGCGTACGCGGTGACGCTCTCCAGCAGCCCGAATCGCCGCGGCCCGGCGTCGTCGACCGAGAGGAGGGAGCGGTCGGCCAGGGCGGCGACCGTCCCCGCGACCTCCTTGGGCGCGACGCCCGCGCCCGCGGCGACCGCCTCCGCCGTGGCCAGGTCGAACCCGCCGGCGCAGACCGACAGCCGGCGCAGGACGGCGCGTTCGCGGCCGTCCAGGAGGTCCCAGCTCCAGTCGAAGGCGGCCCTCAGCGTGCGCGTGCCCGATCCCAGCAGGCGGAAGCGGTCGTCGAGCCGGGCCGCCACCTCCCGGAGGCCGAGGGTCCGGACCCGCGCGGCGGCCAGTTCGATCGCCAGCGGCAGCCGGTCGAGCCTGCGGCACACCGCCGCGATCTCCGTGTCGTCGGCGCGGAAGCCGGGCACGGCGTCCCGCACCCGCTCGCGGAAGAGGCGGACCGCCTCGTCGGGGCCTAGGGGAGGCACCTGCCACATCCGTTCCCCCGGTATGCCCAGCGGCTCCCGCCCGGTCGCCAGGATCCGGATCCCGGGCGCGTTCTCGAGCAGTGCTTTGACCAGCCCGGACACCGGGACGGTGAGGTGCTCGACGGTGTCCAGGACCAAGAGGAGCCGGCGGGTGCGCAGCGCCCGGACCGGCTCGCCGCGGACGCCGAGCACCGCGGCTACGCGGTCGGCCAGGCCGGCGGCGTCCTCACCCGTCCCGGCGTCGGCCAGCTCGACCAGCCACGCGACCTCCTCGGCGGCGCCCGCGACCTCCAGCGCCAGCCGCGACTTGCCCACCCCTGCCGGGCCCGTCAACGTGACCAGCCGGTGCCCGCGCAGCAGCGTCCCGACCTCGGCCGCCGCCGCGTCCCGCCCGACGAGCGCGGTGAGCGGGACGGGCAGGCCGGACGCGGGCGGCTCCGCCGGACCGGCCAGCTCCGGGTCCTGGCGGAGGACGGCCTGGTGAAGCGCGGCCAGCTCCGGACCCGGTTCCACGCCCAGTTCCTCGGCGAGCCTGTCCCGGATCTCGCGGTAGGCCGCGAGCGCCTCGGCCTGCCGCCCGTCCAGGTAGAGGGCGCGGATCCGGGCGGCGTGGAGCCGTTCGCGGAGCGGGTGGGCGGCCAGCATCGCCGGGAGCTCACCGGCCAGCGCCCGGTGCTCGCCGCGTTCGACGCGCTGTTCAGCGAGGCCCTCGAACGCGGTGACGCGCTGTTCCTCCAGCCGTTCCGCGGCGGCTCGGGCGAAAGGCGCCCCGGCGTATTCGGCGAAGGCGGGGCCGCGCCACAGGGCGAGGGCCTCCTCGTAGCGCGCCTGTGCGGCCAGCTCGCCGAAGTGTGCCGCGTCCACGCGGGACGGCTCGGTGCGCAGGCGGTACCCGTGCGGCGCGGTCTCCACCAGCGCGCGGGCACCGGGTTCGGCCAGCTCCAGGGCGCGCCTCAGCTGCGCCACCTTGGACTGGAGGGCTCCAGCCGCGTGCGCGGGCGGCGCTCCCTCCCAGAGGTCCTCGATCAGGGTCTCCGCCGGCACCGCGCGCCCGTGATGGACCAGCAGGTCCGCGAGCAGGGCGCGCACCTTGACGCCGGGCACGGCGACCTCCCGCCCCGTGTCGGTCCACACGGCGAGAGAGCCCAGCACCCCGAATCGCACGCCCACGATCGTAAGCGGACCGTCAGCCGGTCATCAGCGGCTCCCCGTAGCGTCGCCGACGTCCGGCAGAACGGATCCGAGGAGTGAGCGCCGTGCCCCAGTCAGTCGTGATCTACCCGCAGCCGGGCGCCGACCCGGACAAGGACCGGATCGTGTTCGACGGCGGTGGACGCCGGGTGACGCTGGTCGCCGTCCCGGACGAGGAGGAGGCCGGGCCGGTGGTCGCCGGACTCGTCGGCGAGGGCGCCGGGCTGATCGAGCTGTGCGGCGGGTTCGGGCCGGTCGGCACGGCGAAGGTGATCGCGGAGGTCGGCGACCGGGCCCCGGTCGGGGCGATCGGCTACGGCGGCGAGTCGCTGGCCGCGATCTCCCGCTACCACCTGGCGTACCTGGCCGGGCGGATCCAGTCGGACCTGTTCATGGTGCTGGTTCCGGGCGCCGATCCGGACCGGGACCGGATCGTCCGCGAGCACGGCGGCGGCGCCCGCTTCACCGCGGTCGCGGTGCCGGGCGTCGAGGCCGCGGAACGGGTCGCCGCGCAAGAGGAGGCCGGCCTGATCGAGCTGTTCGGCGGTTTCGGCGCCGACGCCGTGGCCCGGGTGCACACGGCCGCCGGGGGCACCCCGGTCGGCTCGGTCGTCTTCGGCGTCGAGTCCATGGACGCCGCAGCGGCCTTCCGAGCCTGAGCGTCAAGGGTTCTTGACGTCAGGGGGCCTTGACGGTGAAACTTGTTGCATGGTCACTCCGGATGGAATCGAACGGGACATCACGCTGACGACGGCGGCGGGGCGGTACGACGAGCTGTGGCTGCGGGACGCCGTCGGGGAGGAGCCGCTCCGGCGGGAGGAGGTGCTGGAGATGCTCGCGCTCGGGGAGGTGATCGCGCGGAAGGCGGTGTACGGGCGGCAGCTCGCGGTGCGGTCGGCGCGGTCCGCAGGGGCGTCGTGGACGCAGATCGGCGCGGCGCTCGGGGTCAGCAAGCAGGCGGCGTGGGAGGCGCACGGCCGGTGGATCGACGACCAGGCCGAGCAGCATCGGCGCAGCGACTACCAGGGGCTGGACGAGGAGCAGATCGCGGCGGCGCGGCGGCTCGCCGGACGGGCGGACGAGTAGGTCCCGGCGGACGCCGAAGTCGCCCGGGAAAGGTGTCCCGGTCGCCCGTGTTTTTCTGGTGGCTTGAGTTTCTTCTGAAGATCAACGGGAAATCTGGCTGCTAGAGGAACGGAGGCGATTGGCATGGAGGTCGTTCTCGAAATGACCCTGCCGAGGAACGCCGAGAGCGCTCCGCTGGTGCGCCACACGCTCGATGCCTCTCTCCGCGGGCTCGGGGTCGCCTCCGAGATCCGTGCCGATATCGCGCTCGCCTTGGGAGAGGCGTGCGCGAACGTCATCCAGCACGCCGCGAACGGAATGGAATACGAGGTCCGGGCGCGGATGGACGGGGTGAGATGCGTCGTGGAGGTCATCGACGGGGGCACGGCGGACGGCGTCGGCGTCGCGGTGGCCGGTGACGAGGCCGAGGTGGCGGGCGGGTGGGAGAGCGCCCTGACCGCGCCGCTGGCCGAGCATGGACGGGGACTTCAACTCATACGGGCGTTCACGGAGGAACTGCACATCGCCGATCGCGTCCACCGGGAGGGCGCGATCGTGCATTTCGAGAAGTCGCTGGCGAGCTGACGCGACGGCCCGGAGGGAGGTACCCTGCCGGGCCGCCGCGCCGGGGGCGTTCGTCAGCCGGTGACCGGAAGGTCGTGCTCGACCGGGGTCGGGGCGGGCGCCTCGGACACGGTCTTGCCGCAGGTGGCGGACGCGATCCGCACCGTCGCGGGCTTGCCGGGCAGCGGCACCTGGATTTCCATCGCGGTGACGGCGAGCCGGCCGTCGGCCATGCGCTCCTGCTTGTTGAGGATCAGCGAGGCGCGTCCGAGGCCCTCGATGTCGACGGGGACGGTGGTGTTGGGCGGCGGCGAGGCGTCCAGGCGCTTGCCGGCGATGACGGCGCGGGCGAGGTGGGCCGAGCCCCGGCCGCCGTCGCACTTCGCGGAGACGGCGCTGGCCATGAGCTTCGCGGCCGGGACGGCGACCCGCGCGACGGTCGAGCGGGCGCGGGCGGCGGAGGCGCTGACGTCCAGCGCGGACGCCTGGACGAGCTTGGTGTGGTTCTCGCGCAGCAGGCTCTTGCTGACCTTGCCGGTGGTGGAGGAGACGGCCGGCACCGGCGGGACGGCGACCGGCCCGGCGACCGTCAGCCCGTACGCGGAGCCTTCGGAGCCGTGCGGGGCGGCGGCGAGGGCCGGGGCGGCGGCGGCCAGGCCGGGCGCCAGCAGGCCCCCGGTGAGAATTCCGGCGGCGGTGAGCCGTCCTACGGCATGGCTGTAACGCATGGTGTTTCTCCGATTCTTGAGATCTGGGGCGTGCGGCTGGTCAGCCGTTGATGAAAACCAGGGATCCCAGCGGGACCCGTGACAGGGCGTTCAGCGCGTCCTTCGGCACCCGGACGCAGCCGTGCGTGACGGCCCGGCCGAACACGGAGGCGTCGGGCCAGCCGTGCAGGGCGACGGTGCCGGGCCCGCCGCCGAAGGTGTCGAGGGTCGCCGAGTGGGTGCCGAGCGGCAGGACGATCGGGCTCGGCGACGTCTTCTTCCGGGCGAGCGTGGCCATGATGAACGTCCGCCCGGACGGTGTCGGGGTCTTCGCGCCGCCGATCGCGACCTTCCACCGGCCGACCTCCCGCGCGGACTTGAGCAGCGTGAGCCGCCGCTCGGCGAGGTCGACGCGGACGGCGTACGGCGTGTGCGCGGTCCGCAGCCCCGCGCCGGAGATCCAGCCGCTCGCCCGGTTGGGGCGGCTCGGCAGCAGCACCCGCCGCCAGCCGCCCGAGGTCTCCACCACGGGGACCCAGGTGGGACCGCCGAGCTGCTCGGCGGGGAGGGTGGCGACGCGGCGTCCGTCCGGACGGTCGTGCACCGGCACGGGTTGGGTCGGGTGCACGACCAGGCCGTCGGTGACGCCGTCCGGTGCCGGGTCCTCGGGGGCGCCGGGGACGGTGGTGAACGTCGTGGCCTCGGGGACGTCGGACGCGCCGGTCTCGCCGCCCGCCGCGCCCGCGTCCTTCGCCGCCGCGCTCCCGTCCTTCGCCGCCGCGCTGGGCGACGAACCGCCGCATCCGCCGAGCAGCAGCACGGCGGCCACCGCCGGAACCAGGCCGGCGGCGGTGACGGCGCGGCGGGAATGCCGCGTGACATTGGTGGTCGCCATGAGGCGCGATATTAGCGGCGGAGAAGTCGCGCGCATCGATAATGGCGAAAAATTGACGCGGAGTCGCCTCTGGAAATGGCGATATTCTCCGACTTTCTAGAAAACTTGCCTAGCCTCGGCCTGTCCCGGCAAAGCGGGACATTTTGGCGGATCAGGCGGGCATGAACGTGGATCAGGCGGGCATGGAGAAGGAGCCGCCGGCGGCGTCCGGCTTGGAGGCCGCCTCATGGAACTCGCTGAGCCCCCACAGCAGCGCCGCCCGCGCGGGCGCCGGCATCGAGGCGAGCACCCGGGTCAGATCCTCGCGCCGCCGCAGCCGCAGCCGGTCGAGCAGCGCCTGCCCGTCGGCGCTCAGCCGCACCGTGACCTCGCGGCGGTCCCGGCCGGGGTCGCGGGTCAGCAGCCCGGACGCCTCCAGCCGGTCGCACAGCCGGCTCGCCGAGGACACCAGCGCGCCGAGTTCCTCCGCCAGCCGGCTGACGTTCACCGGCCCGCGCTCCACCACGAAGAGCGCGCGCAACTGCGTCGACGGAACGGGCACATCGGGGGCACTGTGCGCACGCGACCAGACGTTCATCAGAGTGGAGGCCGCGTCGTCGAGCGCGGCCGCGGACTCCGCGGCGCCCTCACCCGATGTGGCCACCATGCCCTCCACTGTTACATACGACGTCGCCAACGGCATCCGGGGCCGCACGGCCCGTCCGGATCCGCAGGTGGCGCCCGCTCCCACCCCCGGCGAGGAGTCCGATGCACGACGAACCCGCGGAGAAGGAGTTCCAGGCGATCGCGCAGGCCGTCTGGGCGGCGCCGCCGCACGAACTCATCGACGTCGCGAACGGGCTCATCGGACGGTACGCGAACGGGGTCGACGCCGGGGTCCTGCTGATCGACTACCGGCAGGCGTTCCTCGTCCCGACCGTCCCGGGGCACGAGGACGTCCCGGTCGACAACACCGCCCCCGGGCAGGCGTTCGCCGCGCAGCGGACCGTCGTGGAACGGGCGGACGAGGACGGCGGCCGCCTCGTCCACCTCCCCCTGACCGTGCAGGGCGAGCGTCTCGGCGTGCTGAGCGTCCGGCTCCCGGACGGCGGCCCGCCCTGGCTGGAGGAGTTCGCCGCGGTCCTCGCCCGCGCCATGAAGATCGCGAACCAGGGCACCGACCTGTTCCGGCGCATCCGTCGGCGGACGCGGCTGACGCTGGCGGCCGAGATGCAGTGGGACCTGCTGCCCGCCCCGGCCTGCGACACCGCCGAGTTCCACCTCGCCGGGCAACTCGAACCCGCGTACGCGGTGTGGGGCGACAACTTCGACTGGGCCGCGTCCGGGGAGCGGCTCACGCTGACGGTCAGCAACGGGATGGGATCCGGGACGGACGCGGCGGCGCTCACCCATCTCGCGATCAGCGCGCTGCGCAACGCGCGGCGGTCCGGGGCGGGCATCGCCGAGCAGGCCGCGCTCGCCGACCAGACGGTCTTCGCGCGACACCGCGGCGAACGGCACGTCGACACGCTCCTGCTGGACTTCGAGCTCGCCACCGGGCGGGTCAGGGTGACCGACGCGGGCTCACCGAGAATCCTCCGCATGCGGGGGAGCGCCACCGACGGCGTCGGGTTCGAGGCGCAAATGCCGCTCGGGATGTTCGGCGACACCCGGTACGTGACGGAGGAGTTCACCGCCGAGCCGGGCGACCGGCTGGTCATCGTCAGCGACGGGGTGCACACCGCGCTGTCGCCGGCGGGCGAGCCGTACGGGGAGTCCGCGCTGATCCAGGCTCTGCGCGCCACCCGGATGCAGGAGCCGCCGGAGGCCGTCCGTACCGTGATCCGGCATTTCGTCGCCTACCACGAGGAGACCGAGCCGGCCGACGACGCGGTGATCGTCTGCATCGACTGGACCGGCCGGGACGGCGGCGTCCGCTGACCGGCCGACCGCTGACCCGCCGGCCGGTGACCCGCCGGTCAGCGCGGAAGCTTGACCACCGTCACGAAGAAGTCGTCGATCCGGCGGACGACGGAGATGAACTGCTCGAAGTCGACCGGCTTGGTGACGTAGGCGTTGGCGTGCAGGTTGTAGCTGCGCAGGATGTCCTCGTCGGCCTCGGACGTGGTGAGCACGACGACGGGGATGCGGCGCAGGTCGTCGTCGTTCTTGATCTCCTGGAGCACCTCCCGGCCGTCCTTGCGCGGCAGGTTGAGGTCGAGGAGGACCAGGTCGGGGCGCGGGACGTCCGCGTACTCGCCCTCCCGGCGCAGGAACGCCATCGCCTGCTCGCCGTCGTTGACGACGTGCAGGGTGTTGTTGACCTTGTTGTGCTCGAACGCCTCGACGGTCAGCAGGACGTCGCCGGGATCGTCCTCGACGAGCAGGACCTCGATGGGGAGCGGGCCTTCGGTCATGTGCGTGTCCTCGCTCGGTGTCTCGGGTGGACGGGTGCCGGGTGTCTCGGGTGGCGGTGCGGCCGCGTCATCGGGATGCGTCCGCGCCGGTGGTGTTCGCCTGCGTCTGCGGAGGGTCGGCCGGCAGCGTCCAGTGGAAGACGGTGCCGGGGCCGTCGTCGCCGTCGTCGTCGCTGTCGTCGCCGGTGCCGAGCCAGATGCGGCCGCCGTGGAACTCGACGATCTTCTTGCAGAGGGCCAGGCCGATGCCGGTGCCGGCGTAGGCGTCGCGCGGATGGAGCCGCTGGAAGATCAGGAAGATCCGGTCGGCGTAGCGCGGCTCGATGCCGATGCCGTTGTCGGCGCAGCGGAACTCCCACTCGTCCCCGGCCCGGCGGACGTCGATGGTGACGCGGGGCGGCACGTCCGCGCGGCGGAACTTGATCGCGTTGCCGAGGAGGTTCTGGAAGAGCTGCGTGAACTGGGTGCGGTCGCCGGGCACATGCGGGAGGTCCCCGATGTCCACCTCTGCGCCGGTCTCCTCCCGCAGGGCCGCGACGTTGTCCAGGGCTTGCCGGGCGACCTCGTTCAGGTCGACGGATTCCTCCGGACGCGACAGCCGGCCCACACGGGAGAAGCTCAGCAGGTCGTTGATGAGCGCCTGCATGCGCTTCGCGCCGTCGACGGCGAACACGATGTACTGCCGCCCCCGCTCGTCCAGCTGGTCGCCGTACCGCCGTTCGATCATCTGGCAGAAGCTCGCCACCTTCCGCAGCGGCTCTTGCAGGTCGTGGCTCGCGACGTAGGCGAACTGCTCCAGCTCGGCGTTGGAGCGGCGCAGCTCCTCGGTCTGCGCGTCGAGCTGCCGGGTCTTGTCGACGGTGGCCCGCCACTCGTCGATGATCCGGTCGCGCATCGCGTCGATGATCACCGCGAGTTCGTTGATCTCCGCCGGGCCGGGGACGTCCAGCGGGTGCGCGTAGTCGCCCTGGGCCACCGCGCGGACCCGTCCGGTCAGCGAGGACATCGGTGTCAGCACGGTCCGGCGGATCAGCATGGCGAGCGCGATCGCGGCCACCACGACCAGGATCAGCGCGGCGCCGATCGACCACACCATCGTCCTGGCGCGGGACTGGAGCGTGCCGGCCGCCCGGTCGTGCAGCCGGGTGATCCCGGCCTGCAGCGGGGACATGTCGCCGCGCGCCTGGTTGAGCAGCCGCCGCGCCTGCCGGCTCTCGGCCCGGTCGAGGCCCTGGCCGCCCGGTCCGGCCGCGACATGGTCGGCGAACGTGGTCCGCCATGCCCGTGAATCGGCCATGGCCCTGTCCAGGAGGCGGAGGACGTCCCCGCTGCCCGGGACCCCGGCCAGCAACCTGCGCATCCTGGCGGCGGACGCCCGTTCCTGCTCGACCGCCTCCCGGTACTCGGTGAGGCGGTTCTGCCCGCCGTCCAAGGCGTAGTCGCGGATGGCCGCGTCCTGGGTGGTGAGCGCGGAGGAGAGCCGGAACTGCTCCAGCGCCGCCGGGTCGACCCTGTCGACGAGGACCTCCCGCGCCCGGCCGTCCTCGTACAGCGCCGACCCGGCCTGCACGAAGGCGAGCAGGAGCAGCAGCCCGAGGACGATCGAACCCCACCGGTAGATCTGGACGAGCCGGATGCGGCTCATCCCGTGCGCCTCCGGGATGTCCGCCGCCGGCAGCACCATGGCTGGCCCAGAGATCCTCAGCTTCCGCCCGGTCTCCACGACCGGCGGCGGCTCGCCCCCACCCACCCGAAGCCCACCCGCCTGAGACGCGCCCGCCTGGGACCCGCCTGCAGGTGACCCGCCCGGTTGAGACCCGCCCGCCGGAGACCCACTCGCCGGAGATGCGCCCGCCGGAGATGCGTCCGGCTGAAGCCCGCCCGCCTGAGATGCGCCCGGCTGAGATGCGTCCGCCTGAGATGCGTCCGCCGGAGACCCGTCCGCGGAACCGTCCGTGGGCGGCTCGTCGGGGCCGGGGTCGTGCGCGGTCATCAGCTGTCGCCCCGGCTCAGCAGGAGGACGGCCAGATCGTCGGACAGGACGTCCCCGTTCAGCCGCTCGGCTTCGGCGATGAGCCCGTCGACGAGCACGTCGCCGCGTTGCCCGTCCCCGTGCGCGGCCTTCGCCAGTTCCACCAGTCCGGACAGGTCGAGGTGCTCGCCGCCGTCGCCGGCGTACCCCTCGATCAGCCCGTCGGTGTAGAGCAGCAGCCCCCACGAGTCGCCGAGTTCGAGGTCGACCGCGGGCCAGTCCACGCCGGGGATCAGCCCGAGCGCGGGGCCGCGCGGCTCGTCCGGGATCGTCTCGACGCCGCCGGGGCCGAAGAACAGCGGGCGCGGATGCCCGGCCCGGTACAGCCTGGCGCTGCGCCGGTCGGGGGCGATGGTTAGCATGCACACGGTCGTGAAGATCTCCTCGCCCCACCGCTCGTGCTCCAGGACGGCGTCGAGCGTGTCGAGGAGCCGCGGCCCGGTGTGCCCGGCGAGGACGAGCGTGCGCCACGCCATGCGGAGCCGCACCCCGAGGGACGCCTCGTCCGCGCCGTGCCCGCTGACGTCGCCGATGACCACGTGGACGGCGCCGTCCTCGGTCTCCACCGTGTCGTGGAAGTCGCCGCCGAGCAGCGCCCGGTCGCGTCCCGGCCGGTACCGGGTGTGGTGGCGCAGGGTCGTGTCCTTGAGGATCGGGACGGGCAGCAGCCCGCGTTCCAGCCGGGCGTTCTCCCGGCTCAGCGCCCGCGCCTCCACCAGCTGCCGCTCGGACTCGTCGGCGCGCTTGCGCTCGATCGCGTAGCTGATCGCCCGGGTGAGCAGCGCGCTGTCCACGTCCTGCTTGACGAGGTAGTCCTGGGCGCCGGCGGCGACGGCCTCGACGCCGACGTGGGCGTCGTCGAGGCCGGTCAGGACGAGGACGGCGATGGACGGCGCGTGGGCGTGCATCTGGCGCAGCGCGTCGAGGCCCTCCGCGTCCGGCAGCGACAGGTCGACGATGACGCACTGGATGTCGGGCCGCAGCGCGTCGAGGGCCTCGCTGAGCGTGGCGGCGACGGTGATCCGCACGCCGGGCTGCGCTTCGGCCAGCAGTTCCTCGAACAGGAACGCGTCGCCCGGGTCGTCCTCGACGAGAAGCAGGTGGGGGGAGCCGGCCACCCCGAGGAGCCGCTCCGCGCCGCGACTGTGCATCGCGGTCATCGATCAGCTCCTTTGGCCTGGCACGACCATGAGCATGTCAGGCGGGTAGTTGCTTGCCGTTGAGCAAATGTTAAGGGCATTCGGCTAAGGCGAGGCACCGCAAGTGCCGATGTATCGCTCGAAACGGAGCGTTCATCTGATCAACCGTACTTGTGCCGTTCGTAGTAGCGGGCGACGCGCGCGCGGTTTCCGCAGCGGGCCGCCGAGCACCAGCGGCGGCGGGGGTGCGCGGGCAGGAAGAGCATCGTGCAGTCGTCGGCCTCGCAGGCACGGACCCGGCCGATCGCGGGGTCGGCGAGGAGCGCGGCGGCCGCCTCGGCGAGGTGTGCGGCGAGGCGCACGCCGTACGGGCCGGTGCGGTGGGCGGTCGCGGTGACGGCCGTCCCGTTCCAGGCCAGCCGCCTGATCGCGGGTGCCCGGCGCTGGGCGTCGGTGAGGCCGTCGAGGGACGCGGCGGGCGGTCGCTCGCCCCTGCGCGCCCGGTCGATCGCGGCGGCGGCATGGTCGCGGACCTCGTGGACGGGGGCGAGGTCGTCGTCGGTGAGCATTCCGGGTCCCGGCTGCGGTACCCGGTCGCCCTGGAGGGCCAGCCAGGCGGCGAGCCCGTCCGGTGTGGAGATCAGGTCGGCGCCGGCCGGACGGGTGTTGAGCAGGTCCAGCGCGGGCGGCTCACCGGTCAGCGGCACGGGATGTCTCATGTCCTAATGCTATCCGGCCACGTTGACACATTAGGCCTGCACGGGTTAGGACTAATGCATCTTCTTGCTATGGAGGCATGTGACATGACGTTCCCCGTGCTCGCCCGCACCGCTCACCGCCACATCGACGTCGACGGGATCCGCGTCTTCTACCGCGAGTCGCTGCCCGCGGACCCGGACGCGCCCGTCCTGCTCCTCCTGCACGGCTTCCCTTCCGCCTCGCACCAGTTCCGGCGCCTGATCGACTTGCTCGGGGCGCGCTACCGGCTGATCGCCCCCGACTACCCGGGCTTCGGGCACAGCGACGTCCCGGAACCGGCGTCCACCGGCGGGACGTTCGCCTACACCTTCGACGGGCTCGCTGACGTCATGGAGGGGTTCGTCGAGGGCCTCGGCCTCGACCGCTTCGTCATGTACGTCTTCGACTTCGGAGCGCCGGTCGGGTTCCGGCTGGCGTTGCGGCACCCGGAGTGGATCGCGGGCCTGGTCGTCCAGAACGGCAACGCCTACGAGGAGGGGCTCTCGGACGGCGCACGCGAGTTCATCGCGTTGCGCCCGGAGACGGAGGGCGCGGAGAAGACGGTCCGCGACCTGCTGACCCTGCCGTCCACGCGCGGCCAGTACGAGGGCGGGACGGCCGATCCCGAACTCGTCGCCCCCGACGGCTGGACGCTCGACCAGCACTTCCTCGACCTGCCCGGCCGGACCAGGCCGCAGATCGACCTCGCCTTCGACTACCACTCGAACGTCGAGCGGTACCCGGAGTGGCAGGCGTGGCTGCGCGAGCACACCCCGCCCACCCTCATCGTGTGGGGACGGAACGACATGTTCTTCCCCGAACCCGGCGCCCGCGCCTACCTGCGCGACCTCCCGGACGCCGACCTCCACGTCCTCGACACCGGCCACTTCGCGCTGGAGGACGGGCTTCCCGAGATCGCCCCGCTCATCGCGGACTTCCTCGACACGGTCCTCCCGAGAACACGCGCGTAACAATGGCGCTCCCCGGGCCACTACCTGGTGACGTGGACATCCGGACGGACGGAGGAGCAGGCGGTGGCAGACGAAGCCCCTGATGAACGGGTGGGCGGTGCCCGTGACCCCCGATGAACGGCGCTTCACCGCGATCTACGACGAGTGCCGTCAGCGCGTGTGGGCGTACGCCGTCAGCCGCGCCGGCCGGCAGGTCGCGGACGAGGTGGTGAGCGAGACGTTCGCCGTCGCGTGGCGGCGGTTCGCCGACGTCCCCGACCCGGCGCTGCCGTGGCTGCTCGGCGTCGCGCGGAACGTCCTGCGCGACGGCCACCGCGCGGACGTGCGGCGCGAGTCGTTCGCCTACGAGGTCGGACGGTGGACGGCGCGTCCCGCCGGCGACATCGCCGAGGACGTGGCGGAACGCCTCGCCGTCCTGCGCGCGATGGCGACGCTGCCGGAGGGGGACCGGGAGATCCTGATCCTCATCGCCTGGCAGGGGCTGACGCCCCGCGAGGCCGCCAAGGTCGTCGGATGCTCGCCCGCCGCGCTGCGCGTCCGGCTGCACCGGGCGCGGCGGCGGCTCGTCCGCCAGGTGGAGGCGACGGCTGAAGCGGCGGCGGGGAAGGCGGCGACCGGGAGGGCGGCGGAAGGCGCCGGACCGGCCGGAACACGTCCGCAAGTGCGAATCATCGGTGAGGAGCTGACATGAACGACGTGCTGCGGACCCTGCGGGAGGCCCGGCCCGCCGAACTGAACCCGGACGCGACGGTCGACGCGGACGCCCGGCGGGCGGAACTGGCGCGCGCGATGGCCGCCGACGTCGACCCGGCGACGCCGGGGAAGGCGATGCGGAGACGCGTCCGTCCTATGTGGGGCCTCGGCCTCGCAGGGGCGGTGGCGGCAGGGGCGCTGGTCGCGGCGACGCTGGTCGCGCCCGGCGGAGACGAGCCGGGGGCGAACCGGGCCGGCGGCGGCCCCGGGGCCGAGAAGACGCTCGACGCGAAGACCGTCCTGCTCGCCGCCGCCGAGAAGGCGAACGGGCAGACCGACACCCCGCGCGCGTACTGGCACCACGTGGCGATCGCGTCCCACACCTACACGGTGGGGAAGGCCGGTGCCCGCTACGCCATCGTGACCAGGGACAGGCAAGAGACCTGGACGCCCAGTGAGCCGGGCGGTAAGGCGTGGAACGGTCGGCAGTACCTGGGCGCGAAGCCCGCGACGGCGGCGGACGCCGAGGCGTGGCGGAGCGCGGGGTCGCCCGGCGGGTTCGACGTCCGGGTCCCGATCTCCCCGGGCAGCACGATCACCAAGCCGTTCACAGTGGAGGTCGAACCCGGTCCCGTCGAGATCCGGCCTTCCACGCCGGCGGAAGGCGGCAAGGTGTTCTGGCTCGGCCGGAACGTGACCATGAAGGATCTGCGGTCGCTGCCGTCCGACGCGGCGCGGCTCAAGGCCGAGCTGATGCGGTGGTACGAGGGGCACGGCACCGAGGGCGACGTGCCGGCGCGGCCCGGGGAGTGGCTCTACGGCGTCGCCCAGGGCCTGGTCATGGACATGCCGGTGCGGCCGGAGGTCCGCGCCGCCGCGTTCCGGATGCTCGCCGGGCTCCCGTCGGTGAAGTCCATCGGCGAGGTCACGGACCCCGAGGGCAGGACGGGAAACGCCATCGCCGTCGACAAGGAGACGCCCCGCGGTGTGATCCGGCACCGGATGATCATTGATCTGTCCATCGGTACCGCGCTGGCCAGCCAGAACATCATGCTGAAGCCCGCATCCGGGGAGGAGGTCCCGGCCGGGCGGGCGATGAACTCGGTCGTCACGATCAGCGCGGAATGGACGGACTCGCCCCCGCGGTGACCCGTTTATGGGAAGGGGCGGCGCCCGGTTGGTGCCGTCCCTTTCGCATGACCCCGGCGCGTGTTAGTGGCCGGGTTGTGATCAGGCGCTTTTCGGGGTGCGGCGGGCGGTTTTCTGCGCGGCTCTGCGCTGCGCGGCGGTCGCCCTCGCGCGGTTGAGGCTTTCCCTGACCTTGGCGGCGCCGCGCGTCGCGGTCACGGTGTCCTTGGCGCGGCCGGCGTAAACCGCGAGGACCTCCGCGACGGGCGGCGGCTGCCATTCCTCCTTCGAGACGATGGGCACGACGGGCAGGACGGGGATGGTGGTGGCGGCGGAGTTTCCAGGCACGGGGACGAGCGCGAGATGCGATTGGCAGTGCGGGCACTGCACCCCCGGGTGGGTGTCTCTGCTCATAACTGGAATCATTACGCAAGGGTCTGACAAAACAAGGGCCCCGCCCTTTCGGCGTGATCCCGGTTATGTGTTCGGGCCGGCCGTGTGCGCGGTCTGCGTGTTGTCGGAGCGGTCGCCGTGACGATCGTGTTGGCGGACGTCTTGCCGGTGGTCGTAGCGCAGGAATGACGCGCCGCAGAACAGCAGCGCCGCGATGACCGCGATCCAGGCCGCGACCCGTACCGCCCGGCCGGCGCCGCGGCGCGGACCCGGCCCGCCGCGGACGCCCGCGGGCGGTCGTTCGCCGGTGATGCGCAGAACCTCCGGCCGGCGCAGCCCCGGGAAGCCGCATTCGCTGAGGTCGACGTCCGTGACCTGCAGGAGTTCCGCGTCGGCCCCCCGCAGGGAGGTGAGCCGCACCTCCGCCGGGCCCGCCCACGGCGGCTCGGTGAGCCCCTGGATCGGGTGGTGCAGCGAACGCACGGACACCGTCCCCTCGAAGAGGGCGTCCGACAGGTCCAGCTCGGCGTGGCGCAGCCGGAAGTCGGCCTCCCCGTGGACGGTCGCGCCCCGGGCCGTGACCTTCCGCGCCGCCGCCCGGACGCGCAGCCCGCCGTGCACGGTGGTGTCCACGAGCTCGATCCTGCCGCCCGCGACGAGCGGCCCGAGCCACATCCCGTGCCGGAACCTCGTCCGTTCGAACCGGGCGTGCCGCGTCACCTGGACCCGCTTGAACGAAGCGGCCCCGCCGAACCGGGCCGCCTGCATCGCCGCGTCCCGGCCGAACCTGGCGCCGTCGAAGCAGGCCGCGCCCATGAACGCCGCGCGCCTGAACGAGGCGTCGGCGTGCCAGTTCGCGTCGCCGAACAGGGCGTCCTCCGCGAAGACGGCCTCCTCGAACGAGGTGTGCCGGTGGAAACGCGCCCCGTGGAAGGAGACGTTGCGTCCGAACCGCACGTCGCGGAACGAGGCGTTGCCGAAGAACCGCGCGTCGTAGAAGGACGCGGCCCCGAGGAAGCACGCACCGTCGAACGAGCTGTCCTGTTCGACGCAGAAGGCCCGCAGCGCCGCATCGGACGGCAGCACCGCCCCGTCGAAGCGCGTGCGTCCGAGATGGGGCCGCCCGTCGGGGCCGGTGACGGCGTCCAGGACGGCCTCCAGCAGCCACGAGGGGATGGTGACGCCGCGCAGGTCGACCTCGGCGCCGGGCCGGAGCGACCCCACGAACCGTTCGAACTCGCGTGGGCGCAGATGAGCGGGGCAGCCGCCTGATGGTTCGACGGCACGTCCCGTACATTCCTTGACGGCTGAGCACCGCGGCCAGAACACCGAGGCGGGGGACGGCTTCTGAGGGGTCACGGTCCTCGGTGTACCCACGGCCAAGGCCGCGCTAAGTCTCTCCGCCGGACAGGTAGATGCTCCCCCACAGCCACCTTGTGCCCCCACCCAAGTTCACTTCCCCGCACCCGCCGCACCGAGGTCACGGGTCGTGCGGCCGGAGGCGCCCCAGCGCCGGAGGCCGCACGACCCGCCGACGCAGGCGACCGCAGCGACGCCCCACCGACCGCAACCGGCACGGAGACCGAACGGCGGCGTGAGGATCGCCTGCGTCGCGACGGGGGTTCCAGGGGGTCGCCCCCCTGGGAGAACAAGTGTGATCAGCGGGAACCGAGGGCATGATCGAAGTGTCTGATACTCGGGCGAAACAGCCGAGTTCGACCTTCGTTCACTTTGCTCAGGGACAATAACCGGTTATGACCGTCAATCCAGGACAACTCCCCCATCATCACGCCGAAGCGCTCCCGGACGACCGCTTCCTGGACCGGGAGGAGAGCTGGCTCAGATTCAACCAGCGCGTCCTGGAACTCGCCGAGGACCCCGGCCTGCCGCTGCTCGAACGGGTCCGGTTCCTGTCGATCTTCTCCAGCAACCTGGACGAGTTCTTCATGGTCCGCGTCGCCGGCCTCGCCCGCCGGATGGCGACCGGGCTCGCGGTCCAGTCCGCCAGCGGCCGGCAGCCCCGCGAGGTCCTCGAACGCACCGGCGAGGTCGCGCACGAGCTGATGGAGCGGCACGCCGCCTGCTTCCGCGGCGGGATCCGCCCCGCGCTCGGCGAAGAGGGCATCGACATCCTGCGCTGGGACGAGCTGGCCGAGACCGAGCGGGAGCGGCTGCGGCGGCTGTTCCGCGACCGGATCTACCCCGTCCTCACGCCGCTCGTCGTCGACTCCGCGCACCCGTTCCCCTACATCTCGGGCCTGTCGCTCAACCTCGCGGTGATCGTCCGCGACCCGGAGACGGACGCCACGCTGTTCGCCCGCGTCAAGGTGCCGCCGCTGCTGCCGCGCTTCATCGAGGCGTCCCCCGACCGGTTCACGCCGCTGGAGGACGTCATCGCCGCGCACCTCGGCCAGCTGTTCAGCGGGATGGAGGTCGTCGAGCACCACGCGTTCCGCGTCACCCGCAACCAGGACCTGGAGATCGACGACGACATCAGCGAGGGGCTCCTGCAGGCCCTCGAACGCGAGCTGCTGCGCCGCCGGTTCGGCCCGGTCGTCCGGCTGGAGGTCGAGGAGTCGATCTCCGACGGCGTCCTGGACCTGCTGACCTCCGAGCTGGCCGTGGACGAGGGCCAGATCTACCGCGTCGTCGGACCCCTCGACCTCGGCGGCCTCGCGTCGATCGCCGACCTCGACCGCCCGGATCTGAAGTACTCCCCTTTCGTTCCGTCCAAGGAGGCGCTGCCGGAGGACGCGAGCATCTTCAGCGCCATCCGTGAACGGGACGTGCTCGTCCACCATCCCTACGACTCGTTCACCACGACCGTGCAGCGGCTGATCGAGGACGCGGCGACCGACCCGCGCGTCCTGGCGATCAAGCAGACGCTCTACCGGACCAGCGGCGACTCCCCGATCGTGGACGCGCTGATGAACGCCGCCGAGGCCGGCAAGCAGGTCGTGGTCGTCGTCGAGCTGAAGGCCCGCTTCGACGAGCGCGCCAACATCGCCTGGGCGCGCAAGCTGGAGACGGCCGGCTGCCACGTCGTCTACGGGTTCGTCGGGCTGAAGACGCATTGCAAGCTCGCGCTGATCGTCCGGCAGGACGCGGAGGGCCAGCTCCGCCGCTACTGCCACATCGGCACCGGCAACTACCACCCGAAGACCGCCCGCCTCTACGAGGACTTCGGGCTCCTCACCGCCGACCCCGAGGTCGGCGAGGACGTCAGCGCCCTGTTCAACCACCTCACCGGCTACTCACGGCAGACGTCCTACCACCGGCTGCTCGTCGCGCCGAACAGCCTGCGGTCCGGGCTCGTCCAGCGGATCGAGCACGAGATCGACAACCGGCGGGCCGGGCATCCCGCCCGGATCCGGATCAAGTGCAACTCCCTCGTGGACGAGGTGATCATCGACGCGCTGTACCGGGCGTCGCAGGCCGGGGTCCCGGTGGACGTCTGGGTCCGCGGCATATGCGCGGTGCGTCCAGGCGTGCCCGGCCTGTCGGACATGATCCGGGTGCGGAGCGTCCTCGGCCGGTTCCTGGAGCATTCCCGGGTGTTCGCGTTCGAGAACGGCGGCGAACCCGAGGTGTGGATCGGCAGCGCCGACCTCATGCACCGCAACCTCGACCGCCGCGTCGAGGCCCTCGTCACCGTCACCGACCGGGCCCAGCGGGACGAACTGCTGTCCCTCATCGACCGGGCCATGGACGACGGCACCGACGCGTGGGCGCTCGACGGCGACGGCACGTGGACGCGGCTCACGGCCCACCCCGGCGACGCCCTGCAGGACATCCAGACCCACCTGGTGAAGAGCCGGCGGTGGAGGACCGTCGATGGCTGAGCGCGTCACCCCGCCAGGGACCGATGTCATTTGGGCCGCCGGTGCGCTGCTGTGGCGGGACGGCCCCGAGTTCGCGGTGATCCACCGTCCGCGTTACGACGACTGGTCGTTCCCCAAGGGCAAGGTCGACAAGGGGGAGCACGTGCTGCGGGCCGCCGTCCGCGAGATCGAGGAGGAGACCGGCATCGTCGCCCGCCTCGGCCGCCGCCTGCCCACCAGCACCTACCCGATCGGCGACCGGACCAAGCGGGTCGACTACTGGGCCGCCCGCCCCGCCTCCCCGGCCGCCTTCACCCCCAACGACGAGGTGGACGAGGTGGTCTGGCTGCCGCCCGCCGAAGCCGAGGCCAGGCTCAGCTACGGGCACGACGTCGGCCTGCTCCACGAGTTCCTGCGCGGCCCCCTGCACACCTCGCCGCTGATCATCCTGCGGCACGCGTCCGCCGGGGAGAAACGCGACTGGCGCGACGCCGACGAACTGCGGCCGCTGGACGCCGCGGGCCGCGCCGAGGCGGCCGTCCTCGCGGACCTCCTGCACGCCTACGGGCCCGCACGGCTGATCAGCTCCGCGACGGCCCGCTGCCTGGAGACCGTCCTGCCCTACGCACGCCGCACCGGCGCGTCCATCGTCACCGACGCGGCGTTCACCGTCGGCGACACCGGCCCCGGCACGGCGACGGACCGGCTGCTGTCACTGGTCGCCGACGGCGTCCCCACCATCGTGTGCACGCACGGCGAGATCGTCTCCGAACTCGTCACCGGCCTGTGCCGGGAAACGGGGGAGAAGGTCCCGGACGACCCGAGCCTGCGCAAGTCGGAGTTCTGGGCGGCGCACCTCGCCGGCGGCTCGATGCCCGCCCTGGAACGCCACACTGCTAGAACGACGGCCCCAGGGTCTGCGACCAGGTAGTCGACAGGCGGTCCCGCGCCCCCTCGGCCCGGCACCGCTCCTGCCCGTACAGGACGCCCAAGGTGAACGCCTCCTCCGGAACCCGGGTGCGCTTGGCGGCCGCCCCGAGATGCTCCATGGCGATCACGCCGTCCTGGTAGCCGCCGAGGACCTCCTGGATGCGCTTGGCGTCCTTCACCACCCGCTTCGCGGCCACACCCAGCACCGGCACCGCCAGCTCGGCCGCGTACCGCGCCCGCTTGGCCGACTTGCGGGTCTCGTGCCGCGCGACGTCGGGATCCTTCGCGCCCTTGATCGACGCGTAG
Organism: Spirillospora sp. NPDC048819; assembly: GCF_040650055.1. NCBI lineage: Bacteria > Bacillati > Actinomycetota > Actinomycetes > Streptosporangiales > Thermomonosporaceae > Spirillospora > Spirillospora sp. NPDC048819. The sequence continues at coordinate 112,959 of NZ_JBEZGN010000022.1, forward strand.
TCCTTGGCCATGCGGTCCCACGCCCGCGTGACGAGATCGGGCAGCTCCTTGCGGGCCTTCTTGTCCGCCGCCTCCACCAGCGGCGGCTCGGCGATCAGCCGGTCGAGCTCGTCGAGCAGCGCGAAGTACCTCGGCTCCTTGAGGGACGTGTTCATCCGCCGGTACGCGGCCCGCTCCTTCTGCCCCAGGTCGTCCAGCAGGAACGCGGGCGCCTCCGCGAAGCGCATCCGCAGCACCTCGAGATCGCGCACCTCGCCGAGGACGGCCGCCAGCCACCGCAGCTCCGACCCCAGCTGCGCGGTCCGCTCCGCGTCCAGGACGGTCCGGTAGCTGCGCAGGACGCTCCTCATCCGCCGCGTCGCCACCCGCATCCGGTGGACCGCGTCCTCCTCGCCCAGCCGCGCCTTCGGGTCGAACGCCACCACGGCCTCGACCTGCTCGGCCAGGTAGGCCAGGACGACCTCCCCGGTCGTGATGGACGGACCCTTCCCGTTGGACGTCGCCGCCGCGATCCGCGACCTCGCCGCCGCCCGCGCCGCCGCGGACTCCGACGGCACGACCGCCTCGCCCAGCAGCCGCCCCAGCTTGGACGACGACCTTCCCTTCTTGGCGCCGCCCTTCCGGAGCCGCTTGCCCGCCGCCTTCAGCAGCTCGGCCGGGCCGTCCCTCAGCTCGACCTCGATCTCCCGCCACCGCTCGGGCTCCGCGCCGTCCCCGCCGCCCCGGCCCGTCACCAGGTCGTCGGCGACCTCGACGAGTTCGGCGCCGTCCTCCCCGAGCAGCCGGACGACCGTCCGCCGGGTCTCCAGCGTCGCGACGGGGCACAGCTCCGCCCCGCGCGTGTACGCCGCGACCAGCCCCGCCAGCCGCGGCGGGACGATCAGCGGCCGCCCCAGCGGGGCCCGCAGCTCCTGCTTGCTGTCCGGCCCGGCCGGCATCTTCAGGTGCCATCCCGCGTCCGGACCGCCCCGCCTGCGCCGCAGCGTGATCCCGTGCGCCGCCAGCCGCAGGTCGGCGGTGTCGAAGTAGCTGGCGTGCAGCTCGTGTACCTCGGGCTCCGCCGCCGACACCACGCCCGGCAACCCGTCCAGCTCCGGCAGGACGAAGTCGGCGGCGGCATCGTACTTCTGCTCGATCTCGAGATGCCTCTCGGCCACGCTCAGCTCCTCCAAGACGACCCGGCTGCGACGCACACCCAGGTGACAAGCATTTCACGCCCACATGAACAACAACAGAAACCTTGCGGTCAAGCCTTTGCGCCTAGCATGCGTGGGTGCGAACACTGGTGCTCTGGGACATCGACCACACCCTCATTAACGCGGGCGGGCTAAGCGGTGAAATCTACGCCATGGTGTTCAGTCGTCTGGTCGGCCACCCACCCGAGAAGATCGCCCCCATGGCCGGACGCACCGATCGCGCCATCACCACCGACACACTTCGCCACCACGGCATCGACCCCACCCCCGAGCTGATGGCGTCCTTCACCGCGTCCCTCGCCGAATCGTTCACCGCCCGCCAGGACGAATTCGCCGACCGGGGCCACGTCCTGCCCGGCGCCCACGCCGCCCTGAAAGCCCTCGCCGCCCGTCCCGACGTGATCCAGTCGGCGCTGACGGGCAACATGAAGCAGATCGCGGTCTGCAAACTCACCGCTTTCGCCCTCATCGACTTCTTCGACCTGGAAGCGGGCGCCTACGGCATGGACGGCATCGAACGCCCACCCCTGGTGAAACTCGCCCAGCAACGCGCCGCCCGCAAGTACGGCGAGGAGTTCAGCGCGTCCAACACCGTCCTGATCGGCGACACCCCCCACGACGTACGCGCGGGCCACGAGGGCGGCGCCCACGTCGTCGCCGTGGCGACCGGCGCGACCTCCGCCCCCGCCCTGCGCCTCTCCGGCGCCGAGGTGGTCCTCACCGACCTCACCGACACCCCCAGGGTCATCCAGGCGATCCTCCAAGCCTGAGCACGACGCGACAGGTCGAGGCGATCAACTCGTCCACGAGCGGCGGCGGTGGGCGCCGTTCAAGCAGATGACGGCGGACGGCGCCATAGGGGACGTCCACCGTGGCGAAGACCAGCCGCTCGCGGTCGACGCCGGTGAAGGAGCTCAGCGCGTCCGAGACCCGGGTGTTGAGCGCCTCAAGATCCCTGGAGAGTTCGGCCGGCCAGGCAGAGGCGAGGTCACGCCGCCGGTAGAGGAGCAGCACGGCGGCCTCGTCCATGTGCAGGCGGCACCACCGCGGCGTGTGCAGCGCCGCCGCCAAGGCGTCACCCTCCTTCAGCGCCGTGACGAACCCGTGCTGGAAGCGCCCCACGGTGCGCAGCCACAGGGACGCCAGCAACAGATCCCGCGAGCCGAACCGATGGTAGAGCGAGCCGGAAGGCCCCCCGAGCCGCTCGGCGATGGCCGCGATGGTGGCGGCCGCCGGCCCGTCCTCAGCCGTGACGGCCAAGGCGGCGTCGAGGATCTGGTCCTGGCTGAACTTGGCCGGTCTTCCCAAGGAGGCCTCCCATCGTTAATAGTAGGAACATTCTAGAACGTATCCTCTAAAAGGAGCCCGCATGTCCACCTCGTCAGACGTCGTCAAGGGGTTCTACGACGCCGCCCAGGCAGGTGACGGTGCCGCGATCCTCGCCATCCTTCACACGGACTTCGTGGCGCACACCGCGCCGGGCCTGCCATGCGGCGCCGGCGGCACCTTCCACGGCCCTCGCGAGACGCTGACCCGCGTATGGGGTGCGGTCTTCGCCGAGTTCGACACGGCTCCCTACGCGGAGACCAGGCACGAGACGACCGACGGGATGGTCGTGGTCACCGGCCACTACCGAGGCACCGCACGCGCCACCGGCCGTGCCCACGAGGCCGAGTTCGTCCACCTGTGGCGCGTCACCGACGGCCAGATCTCATGGCTCCACCAGTACACCGACACGACCCACTGGCACAAAGCCCTCACCCCCCGCGCCGAGAGGGATGGCTCCGCAGCATCAGCGGCTCGCTGATCGCTTGTTGGACCGGGGCGGCGGTGCGACGAACCCCCGCGTCCCCGGACTGTCGCCCCTTCCCGAGGGGTCGCATGTCTGCGCAATCACCGTCAGATGTCGCGGAGGTGGTACTTCATGCCCATGTGGGAGGGGCGGAAGCCGATCTTCTGGTAGAAGCGGATGGCGTCGGGGCGCTGGCGGTCGGTGGTGAGCTGGACGACGCGGCAGCCCCGGGCGCGGGCCTGGTCGATGGCCCAGTTGATCATGTCCTGGCCGACGCCGAGGCCGCGTTGCTCGGCGGCCACGCGGACGCCTTCGATCTGGGCGCGTTCGCCGCCGGTGTAGGTGAGGCCGGGGATGAAGGTCAGCTGGAGCGTTCCCGCGATCTCACCGCCGACCTCCGCGACGATCAGGCTGTTGTTGGGGTCCTTCTCGATCGCGGTGAAGGCCGTGAAGTAGGCCTCCGGGATCTCGTCCCCGGGTGTTTCGCGGGTGGCTCCCAGGGGATCGTCGGCGAGTAGCCGGACGATCTGGGGCAGATCGGCCACCGTCGCCTCGCGGAAGGTCACTTCTTGATCACGCTGCACACCTCACAGGTTAGCCGGACGGTAAGTTGCAACGTTCGCGAACGTCTTGTAGTACTACGAGTTGTAGTACTACGTTGAGTGGAGACCACCCTGAGCCGAACTGCCGGTGGTCTCGTCGCCGCGCAGGGAGAAGCCAATGCACAACCACGAGATCGAGAACGAGGAACACTGGAGCGACCACGCCATCTGTCGCGGTGCCGATCCGGATCTGTTCTTCCCGATCGGCTATTCGGTGCCGGTGCTTCAGGCGCAGGAGGACGCGGCCAAGGCGATCTGCGCGAACTGCCCCGTGAAGGCCGAATGCCTCGCGTGGGCGCTGCGGGTCGGCGAGCCCGACGGCATCTGGGGCGGCACGACCCCGGAGGAGCGCCGCTACCTGCGCCGGACGGCCGATGCCCCCACGCGGCGTCCCCTGCCCGTCATCGTCGTACGCGGGGACGCGTCCGAGTCCGAGCACGCGTCCGCCGCTTAGGGGAGAAGGGCCACTTTGCCCACCACGCGGCGGTTAAGCAGGTCGTCCATGACCTGGGCCGTCGAGGCCAGGGGTTCTGTGCGGGGGGCCACGGGGGCTAGGTCGCCCTTGGCGACCATGGTGAGAAGCTCGTCCAGGAGGCGGCGCTGCTCTTGAGGGTGGGTCATCGACCAGGCGCCCCAGTCGACGCCGACGATCGTGCGGTTGCGCAGGAGAACCTGGTTGAGGGGGAGGGACGGGATCTCCCCCGAGGCGAAGCCGATCACGACGTAGCGGCCCCGTTCGCGGAGTGAGCGCAGGGCGGGCTCGGCCAGGAGTCCGCCGACCGGGTCGTAGACCACGTCCACTCCGCCGTCCGACCAGGCGCGGGCGGTCGCCTTGACGTCCTCTGCGCTGCTCACCGTGGACTCGGCCCCGGCCGAGCGGGCGGCCTCCTGCTTGGCCGGTGTGGATGCGGCCGCGAGGACCCGGGCGCCCAGGGCCGTGGACACCTGGATCGCCGCCAGCCCCACGCCGCCGCCGGCGCCGAGGACGAGCACCGTCTCGCCGGGCCGCAGTGCGGCGCGGTCGCGGAGGGCGAACAGGGCCGTGCTGTAGCTCTGCGTGAAGGTGGCGGCGCGGGGGAAGTCGAGTTCGTCCGGGATCGGGACGGCCGAGGCGGCGGGCACCGCCACGTGCGTCGCGAATCCGCCCAGCCCGCACATGGCGAGGACGCGCTCGCCGGCCGGAAGGGTTCCCGCGACCTCGCTGCCCGGGACGAACGGCAGCGGCGGCTTGATCTGGTACCGCCCCTGGACGAACAGGGCGTCCACGTAGTTGACCCCGGCGGCCTCCACGGTGATGAGGACCTGGCCGGGCCCCGGGACGGGCGGCTCGGTCTCCCTGACGACGACGGAGCCGAGTTCCTCACAGATCGCAGCGCGCATCCGTCCAATATGCCGGAGGTCACTCCGGGAGCCGGGGCCAGGGGCACCTTCCGGACATCCCACGCGTTGACGGTGCAGGGTCGTCGACACTTACGGTGGCTGATATGAGCTATGTCCCCGACCGGCAGCAGCGTTCCGACGGGCTCGCCAAGCACGGTGCCCGCGCGCTCTCCTCAGCGGTCCTGATCGGGTCCGTGACCGCGCTGATGTGGGTGCTGGAGGCGTTCGACTACACGGCGGGCGGGTGGCTCGACCGGTTCGGCATCCAGCCCCGGGACGTGAACGACCTGCCGGACATCTTCACCGCGCCGTTCATGCACGGCGGGTTCGGGCACCTGATGGCCAACACGGTCCCGTTCCTCATCCTCGGGTTCATCGCGGCGGCGCGGGGGATCGCCAAGTTCCTGGCCGCCAGCCTGATCATCATCGTGGTCGGCGGGCTCGGCGTGTGGTTCACCAGCTCCGCCAACACGCTCGGATCCAGCATCCTGATCTTCGGCTTCTTCGGCTACCTGGTCGGACGCGGGATCTTCGAGCGGCGGCTGATCGACATCGGGATCGCCGTCGCCGTCGTGGCCGTCTACGGCACGATGCTGCTCGGCGTCATCCCGGGCGACCCCGGCATCTCCTGGCAGGGCCACCTGTTCGGGCTGATCGGCGGTGTGCTGGGCGCCTGGTTCCTGCGCCGGAGCTGAACCGGCATCCGCGGCCGGGTCAACTGGGCCGGACGGTGACCTCCGAGACGACCGCGTCGCGGGACGTCTCCAGCGCCGACACGAGCACCCGCGCCACGGTCGCGGGGGCCGCGAAGTCGTCCTCGGCGTAGGGGTGGCCTTCCTGGGCGCGGACCCTCCGCTGCATCTCGGTGGCCGTCCGCCCGGGGTAGACGGTCGTGACGCGCAAGGACGGCTCTTCGGCGCGCAGGGAGTCGGCCAGGGCCCGAAGCCCGAATTTGCTCGCCGCGTACGCCGACCACTCGGGGTTCGCGCGCAGACCGGCGGTCGAGTTCACGAAGACGACGTGGCCCCCGGCGGCGCGTAGCGCGGGCAGGAGCAGCCGGGTCAGCTCGGCCGCGGACACCAGGTTGACCGACAGGTGCTCGATCCACTCGTCCGCTTCCGTGTCCGCCACCCGTGCCAGGTGCACCATGCCCGCGGTGTGGACGACGCCGTCCAGCCGCGCGGGGACCCCGGCCACGGCGAGGGACGCCTCGATGCGCCGCGGCTCAGTCAGGTCCAGCGGGATCGTGGTGATGGCCGCGCCCCGCGGCGGTGAGGGGACCGCGCCCGGGTTGATGACCTGGGTGGCGGCGTTCGCGCCGCCGCGCAGTGACTTGGCCAGCCCGTCGAGGCGGTCGGACGAGCGGCCGGTGAGGATGAGGTCGTGCCCGCGCTCGCGCAGCAGCTCGGCGACCGCCGTCCCGATGCCGCCGGTCGCCCCCGTGATCAGATACGTGCCCATGAGGTTCCATTCTGGTCGATCCCCTACCCCGGTGGACGCCCGGGGCGTCCCGTTGGTTCGGGTTCGGGTGGGGTTCAGCGGGCGCCCGTGCTGGGGCGCAGGACGCGTGCCGTCCCGGCGATGAGGGCGGTGGCGAGCACCCAGCCCGTCGTGACGAGCCCGTACGCGACCCAGCGGGACCAGTTCACGGCGTCGTAGGACAACTGCTGCCCGAACGTGTCGAGCGGGATCAGCAGGTCCAGGGTGTAGATCAGCGCGTGGAACGCCGGGAGCTCGTCACGCGGCTTGACGGGACGCGGATTCTCGATCGAGAACACCGTCGTCCCGAGGGCCAGCAGCGCCGCGAACCACGCGAACGCCAGCCAGGGCCGGTAGCCGAAACCGACCGTCCAGTCCAGGAGGTGGTTCCATGCCTTGCCGACCGGGTTCAGCCTGCGGCGGCGCGCCCGGAGTTTGGCGAGTTGCACCTTTCGGGCCAGGTCGTCGTGGCCGATGCCGTGGTACCAGGCGGCGAGCTGCTCGTACGGCTGGAGATGGAACTCCTTGTCGCGGGACACCCAGCTGAGGCGGTCCTTGAACTCGGCGCCGCGCAGCGTCTCGTAGGTCATGCCGTTCAGGTACAGCTCGTCCGGCCAGATGGACGGGTGGTCCTGGAGCAGGTCGATCCGGGAGTACGACAGCGACACCCGGCCCTTGATCCGCTCCTCGGGCCACAGGAGCAGCTCGTCGGCCTGGATGTGGCTGGCGTGCAGCGCCATCCGCGCGGGGTCGCCGGAGTCGAGCCGCGCGCGGGAGAAGGACAGGATGCCGCTGAAGCGCCCGCTGCGCAGCCGTACGGTGCCGAGCGCGGTGAATCCGTTGCTGAACTCGGCGGCGTCCTCGACGACCATGTTCATGGCGTCGAGCGCGAGGCGGCCGGGGTTGGTGAGGGTCGTCCTCTCCATGAACAGCCCGCCGTTCATCCGGGCCCCGACGAAGCGGACCCCGCCGGTGATGTGGGCGTCCCGGATGAAGGTGCCGACCTCGACGACGAGGCCGCCGCTGAACAGCGCCCACTTCTCCGGGCCGGACGCGGTGATCGTCGTCCCGTTCATCCGCAGGCCGCCGCCGAGCTGCGCCCGCGGCAGCCTGACCTCGCCCTCGATCTGCGACCCGGACAGGCTGAGGTAGCCGTCCGCGTGCAGTCCGCCGCCGTCGAAGCCCGGCATCCAGCACCTGGAGAAACGCAGCTCCCGCGTCCCCGCGTTGGAGAAGTCGGGCTCCTCGACGATGCGGCAGTCCTCCAGCCGGAGCTCGTACGCGACGGAGCCGCCCGAGATGTCCATCCGCCCCATGACGTAGGCGCCGCGCAGCCGCACGGCCGCGACGGCTCCGGGGCTCGGGTCCTGCGCGCCGAGCAGCAGCCGGGTGATGATCTCGGCGCGGACGATCCGGTCGGGCAGCGGGCCGGCGGGACGGTCGTCGCCGAGCACGACGGTGTCGCCGGTGGGGAACGCGGCCCAGAGGCGTCGTTCCGCGTCGTTCAGTCCGGGGGGCTGGGGCACGGGAACTCTTTCTACGCGCAGATCCCCTCCGCGATCAAACGTCGCGGAGGGGATCGGGTGTCCGTCGGGGGTGCCGGGGGTTAGAAGAAGCCCCTGCGGCGCCCGGCGTCCTGCAGGAAGCCGCCGAGCTGCTGCTCCCAGTCGGTGCTGCCGACGGTCGCGTAGTCGACGGTGAACCGGCTGAACGCGTCGCGTCCTTCGGTGAAGGCGCCGCCGCGCTTGTCGAGCTCCAGCACGACCTCCATGGACTGCGGGTACGACACGAACGTCACCTCAAGCTGCTTGATGCCGCGCGCGTACTGCCCCGGAGGGAAGAACTCGATCTCCTGGTAGAAGGGCAGCTCCTGGTGCACGCCCCAGATGCGGCCCTTCTCGCAGTCGGCGTTGCGGAACTGGAAGCCGAGGTTGGAGAACGCCGCGAGGATGCGCTCCTGCGCGGGCAGCGGGTGCACGGCGATCGGGTCGAGGTCGCCCGGGTCGATCGCCCCCGCGACCTCCAGTTCGGTCGCGAGACCGACCGTGGTGCCGCGCAGCGGCTGCCCGTACATGTGGGTGAGCGGCGCCTCCCACGGGATGGCGAACTGGAACGGGATGCTGTGCCGGGCCCCGTCGTCCAGCTCGAAACTGCCGGCCACCCGCAGCTTGGCGTATTCGAGGTTGGAGGTGTACTCGTTGTCGCCCGACTCGACCTCGACCCTGGTCTTGAGGGCGAGGTTCACCGACTTGATGTCGGAGTCGTGCTGGCCCCCGATGATCGTGATCTCGCCGGTGACGGTGCCACCGGGCGTGGTGTTCGGGTCGTGCAGGATCGTTTCGATCGACGGGCCGCCGATGCCCATCGCCTGGCGCAGCTTCTTGAAGACCAAGGTCCGTCCTCCCGTGTTAGAGCACTCCCGGGCGCTCTCCGTCCCGTGCGTCCGGCACTCTCGTCCCATAGACGCCGTGAACGGAGATTACGTTCCTGGATATCGTCGTGACCTGCGAATCGCCGGGTTAGTCGGTTTTTCAGTGGCCGCCGGCGCCCGCCAGGTTGAGGCCGACGACCCCGATGATGATGAACGCCAGTGCGGTGATCTTGGCCGCGGAGACCTGGTCACCCATGACCAGCATGCCCAGAGCGGCGGTTCCGACGGCCCCGATGCCGACCCAGACCGCGTAGGCGGTGCCGACGTCGAGGGTCTTCAGGGCCAGGCTGAGCAGGCCGAAACTGGTCACGGCGAAGAAGAGGAATCCCGCGGACGGCAGCGGCTCGGTGAAGCCCTTGGCGGCCTTCAGGCACAGGGCCATCGCGACCTCGAAGAGGCCGGCGACGATGAGGAGGATCCAGGCCATGGTTCTGCTCCCGGTAGGCGAGGCGGCTATGTCACGCGTCGTCTTCGCCTGCCGGGTACGGCGCACCTCGTCCGGGAGGACCACAGGCCCTCACCACCCTGAACGGCCCCGGCGCGCCGGGTGTTCCCCGTTCGCCGGGACCGTCAGGGCCGTCAGAGGACGCCAGGACCGTCCGGACCGCTAGGACCGTCCGAGTGCGCGGTACTCCCATCCCGCCGAGCGCCAGTGCGCCGCGTCCAGGGCGTGGCGTCCGTCCACGATGCGCTTGTGGCGGACGACCTCGGCCAGCGCCTCCGGCTCCACCTCCCGGAAGACCGACCATTCGGTCAGCAGGACGATGACGTCGGCGTCCTCGGCCACGTCGAACGCGCTGTCGCCGTACCGCAGCTCGGGGAAGGCGCGGCGGGCGTTGCCGAGCGCCGCCGGATCGTGGACGCGGACGTCCCCGCCGAGGCCGTGCAGGGTGTGCGCCACGTCCAGCGCGGGGGCGTCGCGGATGTCGTCGGAGTTGGGCTTGAACGCGGCGCCCCACGCGGCGATCCGCTTCCCGGCGACGGTGCCGCCGAGCACCTCGCGGACGAGGTCGACGGTGCGGGCGCGGCGGCGCCGGTTGATGTCGTCCACCTCGCGCAGGAACGAGACGGCCTGGCCGACGCCGATCTCCTCGGCGCGGTGCGCGAACGCCCGGATGTCCTTGGGGAGGCAGCCGCCGCCGAAGCCGAGGCCGGGCCGGAGGAACTTGCCGCCGATCCGGTCGTCGAGGGCGAGGGAGTCGGCGAGGTCCTTGATGTCGGCGCCGACGGCCTCGCAGACCTCCGCCATGGCGTTGATGTAGGAGATCTTGGTGGCGAGGAAGGAGTTGGCGGCGACCTTGACCAGTTCGGCGGTCGCGAGGTCGGTCCGGATCACCGGGGTGCCGATGTCGAGGACGGGTTTGAACGCGGCCCGGAGCCGCTCGTCCGCCCAGTCGGAGGCGACGCCGAACACGAGCCGGTTGGGGCGCATGGTGTCGTCGACGGCGTAGCCCTCGCGGAGGAACTCGGGGTTCCACGCCAGTTCGGCGTCAGTGCCCGCGGGGGCCAGTTCCTGGAGCACGCCGGTGAGGCGCTGCGCCGTCCCGACCGGCACGGTGGACTTGCCGACGACGAGGGCGCGGCGGCGCAGGTGCGGGGCGAGGGAGCGGACGGCGGCGTCGACGTAGGACAGGTCTGCGGCGTCGGAGTCGGGGAGCTGCGGCGTCCCGACGCACAGGAAGTGGACGTCGCCGAACTTGCCGGCCTCCGCGTAGGAGGCGGTGAAGCGGAGGCGGCCGGAGTCGAGCGCTTTGGTGAGCAGCTCCGGCAGGCCGGGTTCGAAGATCGGGACCTCGCCGGACGCCAACCGGGCGATCTTGTCCGGGTCGGTGTCCACACCGAGGACCTCGAAGCCGAGCACGGCCATGCAGATGGCGTGCGTGGCGCCGAGATAGCCGGTGCCGATGACGGTCAGTCTCGGGGCCTCGGCATCCCCCTGTTTCATGCGCACCTCCTTTGCCTAGCGGTGTTCTCGCTCGCCCGATCTTCCCACCGGCGATCCGCCGCCCGTCGGCGGGTGCCGTGCCGGGCGGGCGCCGGGCGGGCGCCGTGCGCGGACGCCGGACGCCTCACCGCCGTGTGAGCGGTGTCACGCGCGGAGTCCGGACGTGGTATCGATATGGCCTCCCTCTCCCGATTGGGGTGGTTGTCACTGGTTACTAGCGGGTAGCATGATGTTGAGTTACTAGCCAGTAAAACCAGCCAGTAGTAGACGCGCGGGGCCGGCCGGGCGCCGCAGGACCAGACGGAGTCTCGAATGGGGCACTACAAGAGCAACCTCCGGGACCTGGAGTTCAACCTCTTCGAGGTGTTCAGGCGCCAGGACCTCCTCGGCAGCGGTCCGTACGCCGAACTGGACGAGGACACCGCGCGCAGCATCCTGGACGAGGTGAACCGGCTGGCCGAGGGCCCGCTGGCCGAGTCCTTCGAGGACGCCGACCGCAACCCGCCCGAGTACGACCCGGCCACCGGCGCCGTGACCATGCCGGAGAGCTTCAAGAAGTCCTACAAGGCGTGGATGGACGCCGAATGGTACCGCCTCGACCTCGGCGCCGACTTCGGCGGCACCGGCGCGCCGCGCTCCCTGACCTGGGCCGTCGCCGAGCAGGTCCTCGGCGCGAACCCGGCCGTCTACATGTTCGCGTCCGGCCCCGGTTTCGCCCAGATCCTCTGGCACATCGGCACGCCGGAGCAGAAGCGGTTCGCCGAACTGGCCCTTGAGCGGCAGTGGGGCGCAACGATGGTGCTGACCGAGCCGGACGCCGGCTCCGACGTCGGCGCCGGCCGCGCCAAGGCCGTCCAGCAGCCGGACGGCACCTGGCACATCGAGGGCGTCAAGCGCTTCATCACCTCGGCCGAGCACGACATGTCGGAGAACATCTTCCACCTGGTGCTGGCCCGTCCCGAGGGCGCCGGTCCCGGCACCAAGGGCCTGTCGATGTTCCTCGTCCCCAAGTACATGGTGGACCTGGAGAGCGGCGAGCTGGGCGAGCGCAACGGCGCGTACGTGACGAACGTCGAGAAGAAGATGGGCCTCAAGGTCTCCACGACCTGCGAGCTGACCTTCGGCGAGAAGCACCCGGCGGTCGGCTACCTGGTCGGCGACGTCCACCAGGGCATCCGGCAGATGTTCCTCGTCATCGAGTACGCCCGGATGATGGTCGGCACCAAGGCCATCGCCACCCTGTCCACCGGCTACCTCAACGCGCTGGAGTACGCCAAGGAGCGCGTCCAGGGTGCCGACATGACGCAGATGACGGACAAGTCCGCCCCGCGTGTGACGATCACCCACCACCCGGACGTCCGGCGCAGCCTCATGACGCAGAAGGCGTACGCCGAGGGCATGCGGGCGCTGGTGCTGCTCACCTCGTCCTACCAGGACGCCGTCCAGATCGCCGAGCACAAGGGCCGCAAGGACGAGCAGGCCGAGAAGATCAACGACCTGCTGCTGCCGATCGTGAAGGGCTTCGGCTCGGAACGGGCGTACGCCCTGCTCGGCGCCGAGTCGCTGCAGACCCTCGGCGGATCCGGCTTCCTGCAGGACTACCCGATCGAGCAGTACATCCGCGACTCCAAGATCGACACCCTGTACGAGGGCACCACCGCGATCCAGGGCCAGGACCTGTTCTTCCGCAAGATCGTCCGAGACCAGGGCGAGGCGCTGAAGGTGCTCACCGGCGAGATCAAGGCGTTCGCCGAGTCGGAGGCCGGCAACGGCCGACTGAAGAACGAGCGGGCCCTGCTCGGCCGGGCCCTGGAGGACGTACAGGGCATCATCGACCCGATGGTCGGATGGGCGCTCGGCTCGATGGAGAACCCGAAGGAGCTCTACAAGATCGGGCTCAACTCGTCCCGCCTCCTGATGGCCCTCGGCGACCTCATCGTCGGCTGGCTCCTGGCCCGCCAGGCCGAAGTCGCCCTCACCGCCCTCGGCGGCGGCGGCGTCTCCGACTCCGACAAGGCGTTCTACAACGGCAAGATCGCGGCCGCGCAGTTCTTCTGCCAGACCGTCCTGCCCCGCCTGACCGCCGACCGCACCATCACCGAGTCCACCACCCTGGACCTAATGGACCTCCCCGAAGAAGCCTTCTAACCCCACCCGAACCCAGCACCCCCGGCCCTCCGCCTCTCGGCGGGGGGCCGCTGCGTTCGCGTCCCCGGGTGACTACTGTGGGCGTACTCCGTACAGCGCCAATAGGCGGATGGGACCATGCGGTGCTTCAGGAGAATGTCGACCTGGTCGGCGGTCTCTGTGGACGTAGGAGCACATCGTGAAGGCGGAGGCTCCGGTCGTGCGGTATCACTGGGGCACCGTCCCTGAGATACCGGTTGTAGAGGGCGGTGTAGTGACTTTCTCGCCTTGGGCGGTGGCCGTCACTGCCGAAGAACTCCTGCACCGTTCCCCGACGTATCAGATGTCCTGCGACACCGTGGTGGTCCAGGACCAGTTCCGCGCCGGAGGAGTATCCGATCCTCGTGGTTCTCGCCGGAGCGGTGACATGCCAGCTCGTCAAGACCGTGGCCTCGACGTCACCGGAAGCCGCCCGGCATCTGATTCGTCCTTCGAAGGCGGACCAAGGCTCAGGACCCAGTGAACGAAGCGACACCCGTTCGAGAGGCTCGACGAAACGGTTCAGTACGCTCAGCGCGTTGATTCCCGAATCGATCCAGCTGTTGCCGAATCTCTTCTGCGCCGAGTCGAACTCGGCCTCGTAAGGGTCGGCGAACGACGCCATTATCGATGTGGGATCGCCGAGAACGGTGGAGAGCCGATCGGCCAGACCGGCGCCCCAGCGGACCTCGGGGGAGAAGGCCATGTGGTAGGCGACATCAACGGGCGGAAGGCCGCCTGTTCCGTCCAGGAGCCGGCGCGCCTCGGCGAAGCTGTCCGCGGCGGGCTTCTCGACCAGGACCGAGGCCCGTGGGAAGTACTCGGCGACTTCGCCGCACACCGGCGGATGTGTGTGGGTGGGTGTCGTGATCACGACGAGATCGGGCTCGTGCCGGGTGGCCGCGTCCCGCAGGGTCGCGTACACCGGTACGTCGCGGTCGCGGAAGGTCAGATGTTTCGGTGGGGCCGGATCGACACCGGCCAGGACGGCAGTCTCCTCGATCCGCTCAAGCACCGTGAGGTGGGTTCTGGCGACCGTCCCCAAGCCGACGATGATCACATTGTGCGATGCCTTCCCACCAGCCATGCCCTCATCATTCCCCCCGGTCGCCGCCCACGGCCCGCCAGCGCCCTCTGGTCGTGTCCTCGCCGTCCAGCCATCGGATCGGATTCGTTGAAGGAACGGGATCGGTGACCGCCCACCATCGTGCGATCTCGCCCCAGAAGCGATTTCCGCCCAGATCGGCGGAGATGGCGACCACCTGGGCGGCCGCGTCGGCATGACCGTCCAGATCCGCTCGCTTCCTAGTGTTGAACGCGCGGGCGACCCAGCACCAGATCAGCCCGCCCGGGTAGCCGGACCGGTTCGTGAGGGTGATCCCTCGTTCGATCTCGGCTTCCGCCGCTGCGTGATCGCCCGAGTTCGTCATCGCCACGGCCGCCGCCGCGTGGAGTTTGACGAGCTCAATCTTGTTGAGGATGCCCTCGTTGATCTCTACCGCGAGCGGTCGCACGCCGAGGGCGTCCTCGGGGCGCCACCATGCCAGGGCCTGCACGAGATCGGTCAGAGCCTTTCCCTCCGCCGCGATGTTCCCGGTTTCCCTGGCCAGCTCCAAGGCTTCGCGGTAGAACGCCTCCGCGCGTGAGAACAGGGCGTTGACCCGGAAGACATGGCCACGCAGCCTGAGAATTTCGCCGCGGAGCTGCGCCGACTGCGCGGGCAGCCGATCGAGGGCGGACAGGGCGTCATCGAACCGGCCATCGAGGAAACTGTGGTCGGCGAGCCAGTACCCAGCCTCCGTGGAGTACTCGCCCGTGGTCTGCCACAAGCTCTCGTAGTCGACGGCGGCGGCCGAATAGTGCCCGGCGACACGGAGAGCATGGGCTCGATGCAGGACGAGGAATTGCCGCAACCGCTCGGGAAGCGATGGTTGCCCAAGGGCGGCTTCGGTGTTCGAGAGCGCGGCGTCCAGGCGGCCTGATCGGCGTTCTCTGGTCCCTCGGATGCCCAGGATCAGTGCGTCTACGGCGTCGTGGCCGGTAAGGCGCGCGTCCGAGCCGATGTTCCAGCTGCCGGACGTCACCAGCCGTTGCGCCGCATCGACGAGCCAGTCGAGGAACCCGTCCGTGAGCGCACACAGGCCCACTGCCTGCTGGAACGCCGCCGCTTCGACGCTGCGGTCGCCGTCGCCGTTCGCCTTGGCCACCACGTACCGGAGATGATCTCCGATCCTGGCGGCGACCTCCGCGCGCTCTCCGGGCGACCACGAGTCGGACAGGTCGACATCCGCTTCGCGGATAGCATCGCGCAGGACCTGGTGGAGGGAGTAAGGCCAGAGGCGGTCGGGATCCACTTCCAGAAACGGGCGATCCCTGAAACGCCGGATCGCCGCGTCCGCGACATGTGGGCAAGCGGCTCGGATGGCTTCGAGGTCGAAGCCATTCAGCAGGGCGGCCGCCCGCAGCAGGTCTCGCTCGTCTCGCGTCAGATCGCGGAGCATCCGTACCGCCACGGCGGGAAGGGGTGGCCCGAAGTCGGCGGTCGCCGGCGTCCGCCCCCGGGCGAGCAGATCGAGATAGGTCGTCACTGCGATATCGAGATACAGCGGCAGTCCGGCACTCGCGGAGACGATGGATTCCCGGATGTCCTGCGGTATCGCCGACCGGCCCGCGTTGGTCACCGCGCTTTCCAGATAGCTGTGGGCGTCGTGTGCGGAAAGATACCCGACGAGGTGCTGGCGCGGCTCGCGGCCGATATGACCGGCATACAGGTGGGGCCAGCGTTCCAGGCCGATGAAGTCGAGCTCGTCCGGACGCGTCAGTTCGGCCCAGTCCAGCCGGTTGCGGCCGGTGACGACGAACAGCACGTTCGGCATGAGGAATACCGATCGCTGCAACCATCTTTCGGCTTCCCGGGTTGCCCGATCGGTGATGACTTCGTAGGTGTCCAGAAAGACGACGGGCGGCGACGTGGGCTGCGGAAGCCGCGCAATATCCCATGCCAACAGGTAGGGGAAGTAAGAAAGGGTATCGCTGTCTGGATCGGCTTCCAGTAGTTCCGGAAGAAGCTCGCATTTCTTTAGCGTCCGGTGGTTGACCACCGCCTCCTTCACCCGGCTGAAGGCCAGGTTGGCCAGCCTGTACGCGGCCTCCGTACCTGGAATCAGACCGGCGACATCGGTCACAGCCGACGATATATTTTCGGCAAGGTCGCGGTCACGGGCCCGGCCGAGCACAGAATCGCGGTTGATGAAGTCTTCCAGGGGCTCCCCTGGGTGGGCTCTCGACCAGTAGACGCTCAATGCGAGGTCGAACGCCGGGAAGCGCGGCACCAGGCGGCCGAGGCCCGCGCGCAGGCGCAGGACATAAGATTCCAGGTCGTAGGACGATGACTCGGCGAAATCGATCCGTACGACCGCTGGAGGTCTGGTCCGCCTGCTGTCGAACCCTTCCTCCAGGTAACGTCTTTCAAGCTCTTGCGATAGCGTTGTTTTTCCTATTCCACCGACACCGTAGTAGACGAGAACGTTCTTTCGGGGAGCGCTGCGGTCCACTACGGGAGATATTTCGGCTTCGTTCAGGACCTCGTTCAATGCCTCGATGGAGGAATCAAAACTCTCGATTTCCGATATTCGATTTGCAAAGACCTGCTGAGCTGAAATGGGTGAGGCCAGCCCGAGAGCGAACGCGGCGCGAAGATTGAGCTTTGGCACGAAGCCGAGTATACGCGGAACGGTCCGCTCCGCCTGATGAAGATCATCTTGTTCGTCTTCGGCACGGTCGGTTCGTGTATCGAGCTGGTTGGTCGTTCTTAGCAGACGCACCCTTAATGGCCGGTCCGAATACCGAAATGTGTGGCTGCTCCTTTTGTCCGGAGGCGGAACCGTCAACTGATCAACCGGCTGGAAGACGTTCCCCGGGGGTTGGGGCACCGACTCGATGGCGAGTTCACCTGGTGCCCGAGAGCGATCTGATCGGGGGTGATCCCTTCGGCAGGTTCGGCGAGGTGTTGACCTGCCGGTTGCGGCGGCGACGGTCTGGAAGCGAGAGTCGCGGTCGGGGGACGGTTTCGGGGATCGCCGGGCGCAGCCTCAGTCGATTCGCCACCGCCGATTCGCAGGTGCCCGCCGAAGGCCGGGACTCTCGGGCGGTGCTTTGATGGAGTTAGTGGGTTTGCCTCACCAGGCGGATCTGGTCGGGCGTGCGGACGTTCCGGCCCAGCGGCGGTAGGCGGCCAGAAGACGGGTAAGCCGTCGCTGGGGGCGGTGACCGGTCCTGATGGGACGTCTGTGGCGTGGCGCGGGAACTCTTGGGGCGATCCAGGTGCCGTCCGGGCTGCGGGTGGACGGGCCAGGGCGGCGCGCGAGCGTGGGGCCGGCGGTGGCGTGGAGTTGCCGGGCGAGGTCGGCGGAGGTCTTGGCCTCGACCAGACGGTTCGGCAGGAGCGCCCAGAAGGATCCGCTCCATTCGCCGTGCCAGATGCACAGGCCCGGGAAGGATCGGCGTAGTTGGTCGAGGGCCTGGTCGATATCGAGGTCGTCCAGCTCCAGTGGGGTCGTTGCCCATGGGGCCGGTGGTGACGTGGGCGTGGAGTGCCTGGCGGGCGGTCGGGCGTGCCAGAGCTCGGGTGGGTGGGGCATCGTGATGGCTCTCTGGTGGCGGGTTACCAGGTGGACGGGAACATGCGGTGCTTGAGGAGCGCGTCGACCTGGTCGGCGGCATGCTTGCTGTCGCCGCAGAGGGAGAGGTAGCCGCCCCTCCCGCGTCCGGCCTCGTAGTAGGCCCAGCCGCCTCCGGGTATGGCGTGGACGCTCACCGCGACGCGGACGTGGTCGTCGGGGCTGAACGCGAACACCCAGAGCAGTGGCGGACGAGTGGGAAACTCATCGGCCTGGTAGAGCTTCACGTAGCGGTAGCTCTTGGCCTGGACGGCGACGGCGAGCAGGTCGAGGTTCCGAATCGCCGTGGTGCGGCCCAGGCGGGTCCGCCAGCGCAGCAGGTGGCGTCCCGCCTGGACGTTCAGCGGGCGCAGCGAGCCCATACGACCTTTCCTTCCTCGATGAGCGGCCGGACGCCCCAGTCGTGGACGAGTTGCGCCATCAGCAGCAGGCCGCGCCCGCTCTCGGCGTCGTCGTCCTCGCCCTGGACGACGGGGAGGGCGCTGCTCTCGTCCGAGACCTCGATGACGGTGAGCGGTTCGAGCCCGTCCGGGAAGATGTGGACGATGATGTGCCCGACCCCGACGTGCTTGTAGCTGTTGGTCACCAACTCGGTAACCACGAGCCGGCCGATGAAGTCGTCGGCGTGCCCGAGTTCGCGGAACCGGTCGGTGAGGTAGCGCCGCGCTTTCGCGGGCGCCTCGTCGGACGGATCGAGGACGAGCGGTGGCGCCTCTGGCGCGAGCAGGACCGCTGGCATTGGTGAACCCCTCCAGCCTGGACAGAGGCTGATCGCAAACGGGGCCAACCCGCCAAACCGGAAGAACCCGCCACTATCACCCTGTGTTATCGAACGACACCATGAAGTCACAGGGCGGCGTACGATTCCTGGGCAGCAGCCAAGCAGTCTCAAAAGACTCACAAATGGTGCCGTGCCGAGTGCCGCCAGCCGGAGGTGTCGTGTCAATGCAGAGGATCAAGCCTGAGTTCCAGAGCTTCGGTGCCGAGGTCCGGCGTCTCCGCAAGGCCGCAGGACTCAACCAGCAGCGACTCGCTGACCTGGTGAACGTGACGCGCAGCTACATCACGCAGATCGAGGCCGGCCGGACGCGTTGCCGCCGGGAGACGGCTCTGCGGCTCGACCGGGCGCTCAAGTCCGGCACGGCCCTCGTTGAAGCGTGGGACGAGCTACTAGAATCCATCAAGTCCGACAAGTACCCTGAATTCTTCGCCAACTTCCCGAAGGCAGAGCAGTCGGCCAGCATGCTCCGCGCCTACGAAGAGAGAGTCGTACACGGCCTATTTCAGACAGAGGACTACGCGCGAGTCCTGCTGAGCGATGAAGATGCCGTCAAGAACAGGATGCGTCGCCAAGAGATACTTGAGCGCGATCCCGCGCCAGCGGTGACGGTAGTTATGGATGAGACCGTTCTCTATCGTGAAGTTGGCGGTAAGGAGGTGATGAGAGAGCAGCTCGAATACCTCATCGAGTTGTCTCGTCGAGAAAAGATAAATATTCAGATAACGCCGATCAAATATATTCGGAATATCTGGGCGACCTTCGTAGTCGCCACCCTGCCGGATCAGCGGCAGGTTGTCTATACAGCGAAAGCATATGGTGGGGAGACTTCTACCTCCCCGACTGAAATAGCTCTAGTGAACGAAACCATGGCTACGCTTCAAGCTGAAGCACTTAATGCATCAGACACGAGAGACCTGATCAGGAAGGCGATTAAGGAAAGATGGACATGAGTGCGGCGGTATGGAAGAAGGCTTCCCGCAGCAATGAGTCAGGGGATGCTTGTATCGAGCTGGCGTCCAACGGCGAGATAGTTGCAATTCGGGACAGTAAGGACCCTGGCGGCCCCAAGGTTTTGGTAAGTAGTGGCGAATTCCGGCGACTCGCTGAGATGCTCAAAGATCTCTGAGGGGGTAGCGCGATAGATGGTCCGACGAGGTTCAATCCTGCCCAGACAAGCGATAAGCCTGGACGAGCGAGAACCTCGGGCGCACGATGGCCGTCTGTCAAAGCTCCCACGAACGTGGTGTCATGGCCGGCGTGGACATATGCGGGCGTACGGGCGGAGTCGGGGCGACCACCTATGGCCTGCGGGAGTCGGGCGCAGGCGCTACCACAACGTACTGGAGTTGTCGCGTGCTCGCGGGTGGGTTGAAGAGCGAGATCGACCGCCTCCGGCTCAGCTCATGGTGGCGAGTACGAGCAGTCGGTCGCGTATGACACCGGCGATGTCACGGGCTCGTCGCTTGTTGCAGTCGACGCGCAGGACATTGAAAAGCTCATTCGATCGGCTGCTTGCTGATAAAACTGCACTTCGACGTGACTGCTGCCCGGTGTGGTTTGATCTCCGTGGTCAGGTGGTGATGCCCGGTTCATCCGCACTTCCCGTCCCCATCATGTCGTGGAGCGCTTCGAGCGTGCGGGCGCGTTCGGCCAGGAGTGTGAAAATGCGTGCGGTCACGAGCGCGCCATAGGCCGCCCGGTGCGGCGTCAGTCCTACGGGGGAGACCCTCAGCGAGTTCGAGGGATGTGGCAAGTTCACCGAGACGGTAGCGCCCGCGTCCGAGAAGCAGATGCCTGGCGACCTTGAGCGTGTCGAATATCTCCGGGGTGGCCAGGCGTCCCCGACGCTTGCGTGCCTCGAGACCGCGTCCACGTGGGCGTTCTGGGCGACGAAGACGGCCCCGTCCAAGGCGCGCCGCACCTCAGGTGCGATGTGGTCGAACTTCGGTGCCGACGTCCACGACGGCATGTCGACTCAGTCCAGTCGGTCACTGCTCCGGCTCCTTCCACCCGATGTCGGCCCGACCGTGTCGGCGCTCCCGATGCGGGTGATCGGCGTCGTGCATCTGGAAGCCGAGACCATGCTGAAGGAGGTAGCGGGGCTGCTCGTCCGGCAATCCGGAGAGAACGGCGGACTCCCAAGTCGGCTGACGGTTCAAGCGCATCCAGGGTGTCCTTGGCGGAGATATGGCGGAGATATGGCGGGGGGTGTCGGCGGTGGCTACTCTGGCCCGCGTCCCCCGCCCGTCTCTCCCCCCGACGGATGATCGATGCGCCATGCCTTGCCCCTCGCCGCCTTCCTCTCGGGGCTGCTGCTCCTCGCCGGCTGTGGTGGTGCCGGTGGGGCGGAGAAGGTTGATCCGCCGACGGCCGGGGCCGGTGGGGCCGCCAGCCCGGCGAATGCCGGGGGTGCGTTCGCCAAGGAGGGCTGGTTCGGTGGGGCGGACGGGCTGCACGCGCGTGTCCAGATCAAGGGCGTCGAGCGGCAGGGCACCAAGTCGGTGCTGCGCTACAGCGTGACGTCTCTGGACTCGTCCGCGAAGTCCGTGAGGTTCGCCATCGGGCTCCTCGATCCGGTCGGACGGCTGCTCTACCGGCCCACCGGGTCCACGAGCGGGGACGGGTTCGCGCCCGGCGCCACCCGTGAGATGGCCGCCGAGTATCCGGCGATTCCGGCGAGCGTCGAGAAGGTCACCGTGCTCACGCCGGGGACGGCGGGGGAGTTCACCGGCGTTCCCGTGACCGGAACCGGTGACGCGTCCGCCGCGTCCTCGGCCCGGCTGCGCGGCAACCCCGCCGACCTGTACGACATCACCGAGGGCGAGATCAAGGACGTCGCGTCGAGCGGCTCGCGGGTGACGGTCAACCTGCACACCGACGTGCTGTTCTCCACCGGTTCCGCCGAACTGTCCGGGCGGGCCAAGACCGTCCTGGACGAGGCCGCGCAGGAGATCAAGGCGAAGGCCATGCGCCCGCTGACGTTCGAGGGGCACACCGACACCAAAGGCGGCGACGCCGACAACCTGAAGCTGTCCAAGGAGCGCGCCGAGGCCGTCCTGAAGGAGATGAAGACCCGGCTCGGCGACGGCTTCACCTACACGGCGCGCGGCATGGGCGAGGCGGAGCCGGTCGCCCAGGAGGGCGGCGCCGACGACGCCACGGCACGCGCCCGCAACCGGCGCGTCGAAATCTCCTATCAGGTGAAGCGGCCGTCGGAGGGTTCGGCGAGCCCGTCCACGAGCCCAAGCGGTGCCGCCGCGCCCGCCGGGTTCCGCCCGGACGACGGCAAGACGGTCGCCAGCCGCTACGGCCGTTTCGGTGAAGCGAAACGGCGCCTGGACGTCAAACCCTTCTACCGGGATGGCGCCTACATCGTCGCCGTGTTCGACATCGTGAACGAAGGACCCGGCACCACCCCGCCCGACGCCGCCTACGTGCACAAGGACTACCCGGGAGGCGTGTTCACCTCGTTCTCCATCCAGGTGCCGGGGGACAAGACCGTCTACCGCGCTGTCCGGATCGGGCCGGGGACGCCGGGTTCCTCCGGCGCCTACGTCGACCCGGGACGCGCCGTTTTCCGGACGGGGTTGAACCAGCCGGTCCGCGGCTTCGTCTATGTACCAGCGCCATCGGGGGACATCACGTCCGTCGTCTTCGACGGTGGCCCTTTCGGAAAGGTCAACAAGGTTCCAGTCTCGTAGTGCAGGAGATCCACGACATGCGTGCCGCTCCCAGCCTTCTCCTCGCCCTCTTCTGCCTCCTGTTCGGTTCGCTCCTCACGTTCACGGTCGAAGACGAGACCAACTCCGACGCGTGGATGCTGCACATCTTCGGCGTGGTCCTCATGGCGGGGGGCGCGCTGGGCCTCCTGGTGTGCCTGATCACGACCTTGAACGCCCGCCGGTCCGGCGACGGAGACGAACCCGTCGCGGAAGGGGACGGCCTGTCGCGGTGACCTGCCGCCCGTTCGACGTGTGACCGGCGATCCGAACGGATAGTTAAAGAGCACGGCTACGGATCGTCTGGCGGAGGTCATCGCATGGGTGTCGGCGTCAGTGTTTTCACGATCACGCTCGGACTGATCCTCAAGTTCGCGATCAGCCCGGACGCGATGACGGACCCGGTGGACATTCACGTGATCGGCGTGATTCTGATCATCGTCGGCGGCGTGTCGTTCGCGCTTCAGCTGCTGATGATGTCGCGTACCGGTGGACAGCAGCGCGGCCCGCGGTTCCAGCAGAGGCGGGACGAGCGCACCTACGACGGAGAGAACAACCCGCCCGTCCCCTGAACGCCCGCCCCCGGAAAAGTGTGAGGCCGGTGCCGCCTGCACGGCACCGGCCTCCGAAACCGTCGATCCCCGGGCTACGCCCAGGCGAGCATGCGGATCGGGTCCTCCAGCATGTCGCCGACGTCGCGGAGCACCCGCGACCCCAGCTCGCCGTCCACGATCCGGTGGTCGAACGACAGCGACAGCGTGGTGACCTTCCGGATCGCCAGCTCGCCCTCGTGCACCCACGGCATGTCCCGGATCTGGCCGAACGCCAGGATCGCGGCCTCGCCGGGGGTGAGGATCGGGGTCCCGGTGTCCACCCCGAACACGCCCACGTTGGTGATCGTGATCGTCCCGTCGGACAGGTCGGCCGGGGACGCCTTGCCCGCCCGCGCCTTCTCCGTCAGGGCGTTGATGGCGCGGGCCAGGCCGGGCAGATCGAGGTCCTGCGCGTCCTTCACCTTCGGGACGATCAGGCCTCGGTCGGTGGCGGCCGCGATCCCGAGGTTCACGTACCGCTTGACGACGATCTCCGCGCCGGAACGGCCGTCGCCGGACGGGTCGTCCACCCACGTGGAGTTCACCTGCGGGTTCCGCGCCACGGCGGTGAGCAGCGCCCGCGCCACCAGCAGCAGCGGCGACACCTTCACGTCCGCGAACTCGGGCAGCTCGCGGAGGCGTTTCACGGTTTCCATCGTCCGCGTCACGTCGACCTGGAGGAACTCGGTGACGTGCGGTGCGGTGAACGCCGAGCCGGACATCGCCGCCGCGGTCGCCTTGCGGACGCCCTTGACCGGCACCCGCTCCTCCCGCGGCCCCGCCTGGGCGGGCACCTGCGGCGCCTCCGCCGCGGACTGGGCGGCGAGGACGTCGTCGCGCGTGATCGACCCCTGCGGGCCCGATCCGGTGACGGTGGCGAGGTCGATGCCGAGGTCCTTGGCCATCTTCCGGACGGGCGGCTTCGCCAGCGGCAACCCGTTTTCCACAGGCTGTGGACGAGGAGCCGGCGGCGCCTGGGGCGCAGGGGCCGGGGCCGGAGCCGGGGCCGGGGTGGCCGCCGGCGGCGGCGTCCCGTTGGTCGCCTTGCGTTGACGGCGCTTGGTCGCGCCCTCCTTGACCCCGTACCCGACGAGGACGGGCTGCCGCTTCGGGGGCCCCTCCGGGGACACCATGCCCGGCTCCTCGACGCGCGGCACGCCGTCCTCCTTGATCGCCGCCGCCTGCGCGGGAGGCTCGGACACCGGCGTCGCGACGCCGCCCTCGCCGTCGGCGTCCACGGAGATGATCGGCTTGCCGACGTCGACGGTCTCGCCCTCGCTGACCAGCAGTTCGGTCACCACGCCCTCGAACGGGCAGGGCAGCTCCACGATCGCCTTCGCGGTCTCGATCTCGACGATCGTCTGGTTGATCTCGACGGTGTCACCGGGCTGGACGTGCCACTTGACGATCTCGGCCTCGGTCAGGCCCTCGCCGACGTCCGGCAGCTTGAAGATCTTCGGCTGGCTCACGGGCGTCACCACGCGAAGGTCCGGTCGACGGCATCCAGGATGCGGTCGAGGTCGGGCAGGTAATGGTCCTCGATGCGGGACGGCGGGTACGGCGTGGAGAACCCGCCGACCCGCAGCACCGGCGACTCCAGCCGGTAGAAGCACTTCTCGGTGATCCGGGCGGCCAGTTCGGCGCCGAACCCGTTGAACACCGGCGCCTCGTGGACGACGACGCAGCGTCCCGTCCGGTTGACCGAGTCCACCACGGTGCCGATGTCGAGCGGGTTGAGCGAGCGCAGGTCGATGACCTCCAGCGACCGTCCCTCCTCGGCGGCCGCGGCGGCCGCCTCCAGGCACGTCTTCACCGACGGCCCGTAGGCCAGCACGGTCACGTGCTCACCGGGCCGGACGACCCGGGCCCGGTGCAGCGGCGCCCAGTCGGAGTCGGCCGACTCGACGTCGACCTCGGCCTTCTCCCAGTACCGCCGCTTCGGCTCGAAGAAGATCACCGGGTCGGGGGACGCGATCGACTGCTGGATCATCGCGTACGCGTCCACCGGGTTCGAGCACGCCACCACGCGCAGGCCGGCGGTGTGCGTGAAGTACGCCTCGGGCGACTCCGAGTGGTGCTCCACCGCCCCGATGCCGCCGCCGCACGGGATGCGGATGACGACCGGCAGCGACAGCGCGCCGAGCGACCGCATCCGCATCTTCGCGAGCTGCGTGATGATCTGGTCGGCGGCCGGGAACACGAACCCGTCGAACTGGATCTCGCACACGGGGCGGTAGCCCCGCAGCGCCAGCCCGATCGCCGTTCCGACGATGCCCGACTCGGCGAGCGGCGTGTCGATGACCCGCTCCTCGCCGAAGTCCTTCTGCAGCCCGTCGGTGATTCGGAAGACCCCGCCGAGCTTCCCGACGTCCTCACCCATCATGAGGACCTTGGGGTCGTTCTCCATGGCCTTGCGGAGGCCTTCGTTCAGCGCCTTGCCGAGGGTCAGGGTGGTCACTTCGCCTCCTCCTCGAACGAGGCCAGGTAGGCGGCGAACTGCTCCTGCTCCTCGGTCATCATCGGATGCCGGTCCGCGTACACGTTGTCGAACATCGCCAGGGGTTCGGGGTCCGGCAGTGCCAGGCACGCCTCCCGCAGTTCCCTGGCCGTCTGCTTGGCCTCGTCGTCGACCTTCTCGAAGAACCCCGAGTCCGCGAGGTCGTTCCGCACCAGGTACGCCTTGACGCGCTCGATCGGGTCCTTGAGCTTCCACGCCTCCTCTTCGGCCTTCAGCCGGTAGCGCGTGGGGTCGTCCGTCGTCGTGTGGGCGCCCATCCGGTACGTGTACGCCTCGATGAGGGTCGGGCCCTGCCCCGTCCTGGCGTTCTCCAGAGCCTTCCTGGTGACGGCCAGGCAGGCGAAGACGTCGTTGCCGTCCACTCGCATGCCCGGGAACCCGAATCCCTGTGCCCGCTTGTAGAGCGGAATCCTGGACTGCCGTTCGAGTGGCTCCGAGATGGCCCACTGGTTGTTCTGGCAGAAGAACACGATGGGCGCGTTGAACACCGAGGCGAACACGAACGACTCGTTCACGTCGCCCTGCGATGTGGCCCCGTCCCCGAAGTACGCGATCGTCGCGCCCGCGGACGATGTGCCCAGGATGCCGTCCCGCTGGATGCCCATCGCGTACCCGGTCGCGTGCAGCGTCTGGCTGCCGATCACGATGGTGTAGAGGTGGAAGCCGTACTTGGCGGGGTCCCACCCGCCGTGGCTGACGCCCCGGAACAGGCCGAGCAGCCTCAGCGGCTCCAGCCCCCGGCACCACGCCACGCCGTGCTCCCGGTACGTCGGGAACACCATGTCGTGCTCGGACAGCGCGCGTCCTGACCCGATCTGCGCCGCCTCCTGCCCCAGCAGCGACGCCCAGATGCCGAGCTCGCCCTGCCGGGTGAGCGCCACGGCCTCCAGGTCGATCCGCCGCACGATCACGAGATCGCGGTACAGATCGCGTACTTCCTCGGCGCTGAGGTCCAGGGGGTAGTCGGGATGCTCGACGCGCTCGCCCTCGGGGGTGAGCAGCTGGACGAGCTCTGGCCCGGCGAGCTCGGGGGTGTCGGGCGCACCGCGCACGGAGTCGATCGTCATCGATGACACTCCTCGTTCGGGGCCGTCGCGCGGGATCGCCGCACGTTCGGCCGATGTCAACGGCGTTGGGCCCCGGTAAGGGACAAAAGCCGCTTATGCCATCGTGGCAGACATCACACCTAGCGATGCAAGTCCGCCACCGAGGTCCCTACCCTGAGGCACATCCCCTGACCCAAACGTGATACACGCCACCGTCACCACGACCGTGGCGGGGCGGGCTCATTCGCGGGAGAGGGCCCGGGTGGCTCCGGCGGCGACCGTCAGCCCGAGGAGCAGGCCGGCCGTGACGATCAACATGGCGATCCACTGGTAGACGCCATCGGGAGCGAAAACCCTTTCCTGACCGAGGTCGCCGATGGGCAGGAGCAGGTCGAGCGTGTAGATGAACGGGTTGAAGTGAGGGCTGTCGTCACTGTTCAGGATGGCGGGCTTGTGGAAGGAGAAGACGATCGTCCCGAAGGCGAGCAGGCCGATCAGCCAGCTCGCCGCACGGAACGGACGGTAGCCGTAGCCGACCAGGCCGTCCTGCAGCCAGCCGACGATCTTGCGGGGGACGCCCTGCGTCTTGCGGCGGTCCCGGGCCTTGGCGAGCAGGACCGAACGCCCGTCGGAATCCAGGCCGAGGGCACGGTAGGTCTGGGCCAGACGCTCGTAGGGCTGCGGAGCGTAGCCGTCGGTGTCGCGGTGCAGCCAGTCGAGCCGCTCGCGTGCCGTGAGCGGCGGTTCGAGCGTCTCGTACTGCAGGCCGTCCAGCTGGAGGCGCTCCGGCCAGGACTTCGCGTCATCGCGCAGCAGGTTGACCCGGGCGTAGGAAAGGTCCGCGATGCCCTGGATCGGCTCGGCGGTGCGCAGGAGGAGCTCCTCCGCCTGGATGCGCTGGACGCTGAGCGCCGTCCCCTCCTCATGCCGCAGGACGGCGTCGCGCAGGCTGAGCTGCCCGGTGATGCGGGCGCCGGCGAAGCTGACGGCGCCGACCGCGCTGAAGCCGTCCGAGCAGTAGACGTCGGTCTCCACGCCCAGGTCGTCGGCGTTCAGGGCGGTGCGCTGGGGAGCCGACAGACGCGCGCCCACGAACGACAGGTAGCCGCCGACGCGGGCGCCGCGGAGCCGGATCTCGCCCTCCGCGGTGAACCCGCCGTCGCAGAACACGTTCGCGGCCACGTCCAGGCGGCTGGCGTACAGGGCGGCGCCGGACGGGTTGTGCAGCCGCGCCCCCCGGAAGATCAGCTGGCCGCCGACGCGGGCACCGGGCAGCCGGACCTCCCCGTTGGCCGCGAAGCCCTGGTCGCAGTAGACGTTCGCCTCGACGGTGAGGCGGTCGGCGAGCAGCGCGTCCCCGCCCGGGTTGGCCAGCTGCACGCCCGACATGTTGAGGATGCCGGTGATGTTCGCGCCGTCCAGCCACAGGCCCCCGGAGATCCGGCTGCCCTCCAGCCACAGGTGCCCGTCGACCCGGGTACCGGACGCGATCAGGCCCGGCAGGCGGCAGCGCATCAGGTGGACGCTGTTCATGCTCGCCCAGTACAGGTGCGGGGCCTCGTCGAACGAGCACGCGGTCAGCGCCAGCGGGACGCTGACCTCCGCGTGCCCGAGGTTCAGCGAACCGGTGACGCGGGCGCCGGTGAGCCGGACGGCGGCGACCTGGCCCGGCTGGGGCTCCACCGCGCCGACGAGCAGCGCGACGAGGACCTCGGCCCTGACCGTCCGCTCGCGCCCCCACCGGTCGGCCTGCCCGAGGTCGTCGTAGGCGGGGTCTCCGGATGACAGGTCGACGGATTCGCCCTTCGGGAAGGCCTCCCAAAGGCGGCGTTCCGCGGGAGTGAGGTCCTCGATGTTCATCGCGCGGCTCCGGGGGTGCGGGTGGTCCGTGATGGACAATGGTGCCGTACGCTTCAGGATCGTAAGGAAAAAGCGCAGACCAGTGAGGGGGCGGTCGTGGCGCGTGTCGTCGTCGACGTCATGCTCAAGCCGGAGATCCTGGACCCGCAGGGGCAGGCGATCGCACGGAAGCTGCCGCAGCTGGGGTACGACGGGGTGGTGGCCGTCCGGCAGGGCAAACGGTTCGAGGTGGAGGTCGAGGGGGAGGCCGACGAGGCGGCCCTCGAGCAGGTCGGCAAGATCGCCGAGACGCTGCTGGCCAACCCCGTAATCGAGAACTACGAGGTCCGCGTTCTCTAGCCGGAAATGGCATGGAATGCCGTTCTGGTGCTGGATGGAGTGGCGCGTTCCACGGCGCTTTCCCGCAACGAGCCGTGAGTATAGCGATTACGGAAGATTCCGCCGGGGAAGTGTTAGCTGCGTCGAGTCGTCGAGCACGCTCCGGGGACCGGGGGAACGGCCAGGAAGCCCGGGGCATGGACGAGGTGTCCGGGTGGATATGAGGTTCTCGCTCTCGCTGCCGCGCGAGGCGCTGAGCATCCCGGTGATCCGGCGAGTGGTCGGGGACGCGCTGCGGGGGCTGGGCGTTTCCGAGGACTGCGTCGACGACGTGCTGGTCGCCACCTCCGAGGCGTGCACGAACGTCGTCCAGCACGCCCGCGCGTCCGGTGAGTACGAGGTCACAGGCCACGTGGACGAGGGCGCCTGTGTGCTCAAAATCATGGACCGGGGCCGCGGGCCCCGCCCGGCCCCCGAGGACAGGGGGGTTTTGAGCGAGTCCGGCCGCGGGATTAAGATCATGCGGGCGCTGGTGGACGACCTGGACATCGACACCTCGCCCGACAGAGGCACCGTCGTTCACCTGCGGAAGCGGCTGAGCTGGCGGGATGAGGCCCTCGTCCGGCGCCTCGACCGCAAACTCATGCACAGCGCCGGGTAGATTGGTAGGCGCGCGCGGGGGAAACGACGCGCAGCGGGGTGATCGGCGGAGGAGATACCGCCCGTCCCGGCCGCCCCACATTTCGGAGGAACAGAAGAGATGGATGCTGCCCGGGTCGGGGTCGTCACCTTCCCCGGTTCTCTCGACGACAAGGACGCCGCACGTGCCGTGAGGCTGGCCGGCGCCGAGCCGGTCGCCCTGTGGCACGGCGACCATGACCTGCAGGGGGTCGACGCAGTCGTCCTGCCCGGCGGGTTCTCGTACGGGGACTACCTGCGCGCCGGGGCGATCGCCCGCTTCGCGCCGCTCATGACGGAACTGGCGGCCGCCGCGGAGGCGGGCCTGCCGGTCCTCGGCATCTGCAACGGCTTCCAGGTGCTGTGCGAGTCGCACCTGCTGCCGGGCGCGCTGCTGCCGAACGCCGGCCTGCACTTCGTCTGCCGCGACCAGCGGCTCCTGGTGGAGAACGCCGACACCGCCTGGACCACCGAGTACCGGGAGGGCCAGGAGCTGGTGATCCCGATCAAGAACCGGGACGGCCGGTACACCGCCGACCGGGAGACGCTGACCGAATTGGCCGACACCGGCCGGATCGTCGCCCGCTACCTGGACCTGAATCCCAACGGCTCCCTCGATGACATCGCCGGGATCTGCAACGAGGCCGGCAACGTGGTCGGGCTCATGCCGCACCCCGAGCACGCCGTGGAGTCACTGACCGGCCCGTCCACCGACGGGCTCGGCTTCTTCACCTCCATTGTCAAGAGACTGGTCAACGCATGAGCGAGCAACCGCCACACGCCTCCGGGCGCGCCACCCGGGAATCCTCGGACGAGCCTTCGATGGAGTGGCTCGGCGAGCTCAAGTCCGACGCCGACGACCCCGAGCTCCAGCCGGTCGACCCGTCGGTCACCCAGGCCTTCGAGGCCATGCTCGACGAGGCCAAGCCCGCCGCGAAGCCCGCCGCCCTGCCCGAACCGGCCGCCGCCGCCCAGCCGCAGCCGGCGGGCCGGCCCGGCCCCGGGGTCCAGCCGCAGCCGGTCATCCGGGTCGACGTCGACCCGACCGTCCAGGCCATGATCAGGACGGCCCAGCCGGGCCCGGTGCTCGGCGGTGGCCCGGCGTTCGGCGGCCCGGCGCCCGAAGAGGCGGCCTTCGAAGGGCCGGACCAGGAGTTCGCCCGTGCCCTGGCAGAGGAGCGCCCGGTCGGCGACCCCACGTCCACCCTGGCGGACCCGACGCTCACCACGCCCGACCTGAACGGCTACACCGCCCCGCCCCCGCCCGCAGACCCCGGCGCCAGCCCCCGGCCGCTGGCGGGCCCCGGCACCGGCCCCCAGCCCGTCGCGGGGCCCGGCACCGGCCCGCAGCCCGCGGTCGACGCCCAGACGCCCTTCGCCCCTCCGCATCCATCCGGCCCGAGCACGGGCCCGCTGCCTGCGGTAGGCACGGGCACGGGCCCGCAGCCCGCGGTCGACGCCCAGACGCCCTTCGCCCCTCCGCTCCCATCCGGCCCGAGCACGGGCCCGCTGCCTGCGGTAGGCACGGGCACGGGCCCGCAGCCCGCAATCGGCACCGGCCCACAGCCGACGCTGAGCACCGGCCCCAACCCCCAGGTCGGCCCCGGAACCGGCCCGCAGCCCGCCGTAGGCCCGGGAACCGGCCCGCAGCCCGCTGTCCACCCGGGCACGGGCCCGCTTCCTGCGATCGGCGGCCCCGGAACAGGTCCGCAGCCTGCCGTCGGCCCTGGCACGGGCCCGCAGCCCGCCGTTGGCCCGGGAACCGGCCCGCAGCCCGCCGTTGGCCCGGGAACCGGCCCGCAGCCGGCCGTCCACCCGGGCACTGGCCCGCTTCCTGCGATCGGCGGCCCTGGAACAGGCCCGCAGCCCGCCGTCCGCCCAGGGTCGGGCCCACAGCCCCTGATCGGCCTGAACACTGGCCCGCAGCCGCCCGTCCCCGGCGACGGACGCGGCACCGGCCCGCAGCCCCCGGCGGGCCCCGGAACGGGCCCTCAGCCCGCCGTAGGCCCCGGAACCGGCCCGCAGCGGGCCGTCGGCCGGGGAACGGGCCCGCAGCCCGCGCTGGGCCTCGGGACGGGCCCGCAGCCCGCCATCGAGACGTCCGCCCCGGTCTATCCCGGCACGGACACGGTGGCGATCGCCGCCGCGTCCCCCGAGCGCCCGCAGCCGTACGCCGAACTGGGGATGAACGACGAGGAGTACCGGCGCGTCCGCGGCATCCTCGGCCGCCGTCCCACCTCGTCCGAGCTGGCGATCTACTCGGTGATGTGGAGCGAGCACTGCTCGTACAAGAGCTCCAAGGTGCACCTGCGCCAGTTCGGTGAGAAGGCCCCGAAGACCGACAAGCTACTCGTCGGCATGGGCGAGAACGCCGGTGTCGTGGACGTCGGCCAGGGCTGGGCGGTCACCTTCAAAGTGGAGTCGCACAACCACCCGTCCTACGTGGAGCCCTACCAGGGCGCCGCGACCGGCGTCGGCGGGATCGTCCGCGACATCATGTCGATGGGCGCCCGACCCATCGCCGTCATGGACTCGCTCCGCTTCGGCCCCGCCGATGCCCCCGACACCCAGCGCGTCCTGCCCGGCGTGGTCGCCGGGGTCGGCGGCTACGCCAACTCGCTCGGCCTGCCCAACATCGGCGGCGAGACCGTCTTCGACGCCTGCTACGAGCAGAACCCGCTCGTCAACGCCCTGTGCGTCGGCGTGATGAAGCACGAGGACATCCAGCGCGCCGTGGCCCCCGGCCCCGGCAACAAGGTGATCCTGTTCGGCGCCCTGACGGGCCCGGACGGCATCGGCGGCGCGTCCGTCCTCGCCTCGGCGACGTTCGACGAGGAGTCGCACCAGAAGCGGCCGTCCGTCCAGGTGGGCGACCCGTTCATGGAGAAGCTGCTCATCGAGTGCTGCCTGGAGCTGTTCAACGAGGACCTCGTGGTCGGCATCCAGGACCTCGGCGCCGCCGGTGTGTCCTGCGCGACGACGGAGCTGGCCGCGGCCGGCACCGGCGGCATGCACGTCGACCTCGACGCCGTCCCCCTCCGCGACGCGACTCTCCTCCCCGAGGAGATCCTCATGAGCGAGTCGCAGGAGCGCATGATGGCGGTGGTCACGCCCGACAAGGTCGACCGCTTCATGGAGATCTGCGCCCGCTGGGAGATCCCGGCGACCGTGATCGGGACGGTCACCGACACACGCCGCCTCGTCATGACGTGGCGGGGCGAGACGATCGTCGACCTCCCGCCGGTCACCGCCGCCGACGAGGGCCCGGTGTACGAGCGCCCGATGCAGCCGCCGCACGACCTCGGGGCGCTGCAGTCCGACACGCCGGGCCGCCTCACCCGTCCGTCCAACGGCGACGAACTCCGCCGTACCGTCCTGTGGCTGGCCGGGTCGCCGAACCTCGCCAGCAAGACGTGGGTGACGTCCCAGTACGACCGCTACGTCCTCGGCAACACCGTCATGGCCATGCCGGAGAACGCCGGTGTGGTGCGCATCGACGACGAGTCCGGCCTGGGCATCGCCCTATCCCTCGACGGCAACGGCCGCTACACCCGCCTGGACCCGTACGCAGGCGCGCAGCTCGCGCTTTCCGAGGCGTACCGCAACGTCGCCTCCACAGGCGCACGGCCGCTGGCCGTCACCAACTGCCTCAACTTCGGCTCCCCGGAGGACCCGGGCGTCATGTGGCAGTTCGCCCGCGCGGTCGAGGGCCTGGCGGACGGCTGCCAGTACCTAGGCATCCCCGTCACGGGCGGCAACGTCAGCTTCTACAACCAGACCGGCGCCACGCCGATCAACCCGACCCCGGTCATCGGCGTGCTCGGCGTCCACGACGACGTCCGCCGCCGTGTGAACATGTCGCTCACCACCGACGGCGCCACGATCGCGCTGCTGGGGGAGACCCGCGAGGAGTTCGGCGGCTCCGAATGGGCGCACGTCGTCTACGGGCACCTGGGCGGCCTGCCGCCGCTGGTGGACCTGAAGGCCGAGGCGGCGCTCGCGTCCGTCCTGGTCAACGCCGTCCGCGACGGGCTGGTGACCGTCGTCCACGACCTGTCGGACGGCGGCCTCTCCCAGACCCTCGTGGAGTCGTGCCTGCGCGGCGGCCTCGGCGCCCGGATCACACTGCCGGGCGACCCGTTCGTGTCACTGTTCAGCGAGTCGGTGGCCCGCGCCATGGTCGCGGTCCGCCCGGGCGCCGAAGCGCGCCTGGCGGCCCTGTGCGAGTCCGCGGGCGTCCCCGTCACCCAGATCGGCGTGGCGGGCGGCGACTCCCTGAGCGTCACGGGCCGCGGCCCCGAGGGCGACCAGCAGGAGCTGTTCAGCATCCCGCTGTCCGAACTCCGCGAGTCCCACGAACGCACCCTCCCCAGCTACGCCGACTAACGCGAGGGGCGCCCCTGGTGGGGGCACCCCTCGCGTTAGTGCTCCAAAACAGGTCTTCTGCTCATTCCGACCCGATGGTCTACTGACGTCATGGCCACCGCCCGGACTCTGGGCCGGATCCTCAGCGGACTGATCGCCTACCTGACCGCGCCGATCCCCCCACCAATCCGCCACAAACCAGATACGCACCGCGAAGACGATCGAGCCGCTCGCGGCCACTGGCGACGTTTCACCACACCGGGCGTGGACAGTAGCTGGCCAATGCTGGCGACCTCGCTCCTGATGTGGATCTTCCTTATCTACGCCTGGTCCCAGAACATCGGTGAGTACTTCCAGTACGCCTGGTGGTACGGCGCCCTCATCACACTCGGTACACCGTTGATCCTCCTGTTCCTCACCCGAACCCTGTACGTAATGGCCCTGAAGCACGGCCTCCCCCTCAGACCAACGAGAAACCGCCGATGACCACGGAATTGTCAAGGGTGGCGTGGCGCGTAAGCCGCCAGCCTCGGTTCTGGCTGCCGCCATCCTCAACACCTCGCATCGGGGCCGCCTCGCACCATTCCCACCAGGTCGCCGTAGCCCCTGGCATGTAGCCCCCGCTCCGCCTTGATCAAAGGGTGTAGGGCACCATGAAACGATGGAGCGAGAGACCCTAGCCGCGCTGCTGGTTGGTGACCAGGACGCCTACAGTGCATGTCGCGAGGCTTTGCTCACGGGAGCGGAGCCAAGTGCCAGTTCGGGTCTGGTGCCCGTCTCCGATCTCATCGCGACCTACGCGGCGCGCGAGGCCATCACTCGTGAGAATGGCATTCCGACGCTCGGCTTCGCCGTCGCGCTTCGCAGCCTTCGAACCTGTGAACTGGAAGAGGTGCTCCTGTGGTGGGTGACGCAACTCGAGCCGGCTTACCTCTTCTTGCTCTTCCTGAGCGCAGACGAGGCGCGCGTGGTGGCATGTATCGGTGTGAGCCAGGATCCGAAGTTCCGGTAAACGAGCACTCCGGAGGAGTAGGACGGCGATGCGCCCCCCGTATTGGCCGATGCGCTGAGGCTTCGTTCCGCGAATGCTCCGGCTGTCGGTAGGGCGTGGTGGGATACGACGATGAGCGAATCTCCCCAGCTGGTCACACAGCTCCTCAAGGCAGTGGTCGCGTACACGTGGTTCTTTGAGACCTGCGATGAGTCGGAATTGGACGACGACACGGCGATGCAGCAGATGGAGTATGCAGGTTACCTGCTGAACCAGCTCTCCGACGTGGACAAGCGGCGGCTGGTCGACGATTTGGCAGCCCTGGCGGCGAATGAGACTGCACCGGCGTACCGGGAGTTCGTAACGACGTTCGCCTTCGCCATGGGCCTCGTGGAAACAGAGGACGACTGAGGCGGCGACACACGCCCCACAGCGCCCCTTGGGACCGTCGCCGGCGGCGGGTCGCAATGCGCGGGCGCCTCTGCCTGAATGACTGATGACTGCCCCTTACGGTGGTGTTCGGCGCTTCGACAGCGACAACCTGGTGATCCCTAGCCCGGACAAGGCTCCAGCAACGCGAGGACTGAGGTCCCAACTCGCTTCGTTAGCACCGCCGCTCGGCGCACGGTTCAAGTTTTGATCAGATGGGACATTTCTCGAGGCAAGCCGGGCATCGCCGGACCTTGACTCTCTCGGGCGCGGGATCTGTCCAAGCGCAACCCTGCGGAAGCATCGTCCGGTGAGTCGTACCGCACGCCGGCCTAGTGGTTCCAGTGGTTACGGCGTGAGCCACCATCGGACCGAGATTAACTAGTTCTACGTTATTCCAC
This sequence comes from Spirillospora sp. NPDC048819, assembly GCF_040650055.1. NCBI lineage: Bacteria > Bacillati > Actinomycetota > Actinomycetes > Streptosporangiales > Thermomonosporaceae > Spirillospora > Spirillospora sp. NPDC048819. The sequence continues at coordinate 148,328 of NZ_JBEZGN010000022.1, forward strand.
TTGCCATCCGAGTCGCGAAGCGGCCGCGATGGGTCCTTCGGTCCGATTTCTGTGTCGTGCCCGAACCACATTTCGTACTCCACGGTCGGAGTATAGATAGGGCCATGGACTCTGCTCATGCTGGCCACCCTCCGTACCACGTGTTCCGCGTGGGCATCGCTCGGTATGCGGCCTGGTGGCTTTCTTCTTCTGCCTCCCTCCCGTGTTCTCATTTCCTACGTCTGTGATCTCGGCTCGGCGAGTGCCTGAGGGTGACCAACTCCTGCGGGCGGGCGACTACGGGGCGTTCGGGTCGACGTCCATCGAGCCGTGGCTGGTGGAACGGGTGGTCGCGGTCGGAGCGGCCATCACTGAGCGATGCGCGGTTAGGAGCGCGACATCCCGCTATCGGAGTCTGTGCGGCTGCTGCTGGCCGAGCACATGCAGGCGGCCGACTTCCCGCCTGCGCCGGTGACGCTGCCGTGGGAGACGCCGGACGGTGCCCCGGTCACAGCTCGGCTGATCTTCACGACCCCGGCAGGGGACTGCGGTTACCCGAACCGAGTGGAATCGGTTCGTCTGGAAGCCTGCGCTCTTGCGCACACGCTCCGCACCTACAGGTGTACGTCTAGAAGACTGAGTTCTGACCACCCCAAGATCGCGACCTGCGGCAATGTTGCCCGCTGCTGCTCTGACCTGGAGCTATTGCCCTCGGTGGTTCTCATCGTCTCGCGCATGATCGTGAACCCATGTGCCCCCGATGTGCCCTCACTAATCGGAGGCGCTTTCGGCTGGCAGGCGCCATCAGCTTAGGAAGTCTCGTCCCTTGATCAACGATCACCAGCGAACCCACTGACCTGTCAGTACGTGCCCTCAACCCCGCTGAGGACCGCACGTCCCCTTGATCGTCCGCCCTGACGGGCACGCAACGGGCACGGCGCCAACTGCGGACCCATGTTCTGACCTTCTGATCCGTAGATCCCCAAACGATCACCGGTCCCCGTCCGGATCAGTTCGCACGCTTGGCTCGGGTGGCTCCCAACGTGGCTCCCACAGGAGCCAGAAGACCAGTGGCTTGCACACTAACGGGGAGTCGCAGGAAGTGAGTCGCCGTTGATGGCCAACCTGACGCGCGTGCCGATCATCGCATCACCGGATCATGCGAACCAGCGGCAAACTTGGCCTATGCCAACTTCGCCGCTCATGCGCAAGGTCCGTTTCGATGTCCGGCCATGGGGGGACGGACCGGACCCCGCCCGCGAGCTCCTGCCGTACATCGACAATGTCAGCCTTGTGGACCTCGTCTCCGGCTTCGAGCACGCCGCCGGCTATGACGCACCTGGCGCATACGCCGGGATCGTGCTCGATCACTTCAACTTCGGCGACCTGGCCGCCTACCTCATGGGACAAACAGACTCCGCCTACTGGGCGAAGCGCGGCGTGATCGCCCTACTCGGCTGCGACTGCGGCGAGGTCGGCTGCTGGCCGCTTGAAGCGCGCGTGCTCATTGATGACGACCTGGTGACCTGGCGGGGGTTTGCTCAGCCCCACCGACCCAGGCGCGACTACGGGAGCTTCGGTCCCTTCACGTTCCGACGGAACCAGTACGAACGCGCAGTCCGTGAGGCGGCTGCCCTCACATCCAGCCCTTGATCGCTGCAAGAGGTAGCGGACGCCGCCAGTTTGGAAGATATCGGTTCCCGATCTTGAAACCAGCCCCGACGCAGCTCAACAGCCACAGCCCATGATCCGCAAGTGACCGTAGCACCCCGCTACCGACCACCCCAACGGGCACGATCAGGGCACGCCGCGGACGCGCGCGGGGCGGTCCCCGTGGTGCCCGTAGGCGTGCGGCGTAGCCGCTGTTCTTCCCCCACCTTCCTCCCCCCGGCCCGACGAGACCTGTACCTAGCGGCTGACGGGTTCCGGCCGCCGCCATCATCGACACATCGGGTCGGGGGGAGCCCCGCACCCTTCCAGCCCAGCTCTGGGACTACCTTGCTTATCGCGTGGTCTTCAAGGCGGGCCCGTGTCACGATGTGCGGCATGTCGATGCGAAAGGGCTATGCCGCGTAGACGGCCGGCTCAACTTCGATGGGAGTTGCCACCGCTCCGACCGGAAGGCGGAGGGCGCTTCGTGCCCATCCCGGGATTGTCTCCTCACGGCGTTGCCGTCCTGGTCAGATTCGAGCACGTCCGCATGTGGCCCGGGGCTACGGCTGAGGCCCTTCGATTGTGGGCGGAGTTCCTCGGAGACCCTTACCACCGGCTCTACGATCCCAAGTACGAGGGCTGTGGCTACTGGGGGTGCTGTACGGACCCCTGGGAGGTGCGGACCTACTTGGAGGCGGTGGCGCATGCGCTGCCTCGGCGGGATGCTCGTCGCTTCCGCAGCGAACTGTCAGATCTGGATGAGCGCTGGTGACTGGGCGGCGGTGCGTACCCCGTGGTGGCCGGGTGGTCGGGGGCGGCGGACGTGTCGCGATGCGCGGCCCGGCGCGGCCGTCCGGTGACCGGCGCCCACGCCGCACGCTCCGGGCGGCCTGGCGCGGGGTGCTGGCTGGTGCGGGGGAGCTTCACCC